>JADGOR010000186.1 GCA_017882855.1 Cellulomonas sp.
GCCGCGACCGAGACCCTCGAGGAGCTCGTCGCGTCGCACCCGTCGGGTCTCAAGGTGCTGGTCCTCTCGTCGAGCCCGCTGAAGACCGAGAACATCGACTCCGCCGCCGTCGCGGAGGCGATCGACCGCGCGCGCCGGTCATTCGACGTGATCGTCGTCGACCTCCACCCCGACTACGACACGCTCAACCGCGCGGTCTTCAGCCGCGCCGACCGGATCCTCGTCCCGGTCACGCCGGACGTCCCGGCGCTCCGCGCCGCGGTGCAGCTGCGCGACGTGGCCGCCGAGCTCGGCTTCCGCGACAAGCTCGCGCTGGTGATCAACCGCGCCAACAGCGGCGTGAGCGTGGCCGACATGGAGCGCACGGTGGGGATGTCGTCGTTCGCCGAGATCCGTTCGGCCGGGCTCTACCTCGTGCGGGCCGCCAACCAGGGCCGCACCGTGATCGACCTCTTCCCGGCCGAGAAGGTCTCAGAGGACTTCCGCGCCCTTGCCGAGCGCGTCGTCGGGAGGCCACGCGCGAAGGAGACGGGCCGCGCCTCCATCCGCAGCCTGTTCGGACGCAAGGTGCCTGCCCGGGCGGGCTGACGCTCGCCGGCGCTCAGCGCGCGGGAGGGATCGGCCGCCGCTCGCGCGCGGAGTCGACCACGAACCGGTCGACCTGCTCGACGCCCCGCAGGTACGAGCGGTTGACCAGCACGACATCGATCTCGGGGTCGCTGACCCGGACATCGCCGAGCACCGCGACCGCGTTCGTGACCGGGAAGAAGAGGTCGGACCCACGGTCCATCAGCCGCTCCGGCTCGGATCCCGCGTGCAGGAAGACCGTGCCGATCACGCGGTACGGCGGCAGCTCGAGGACGACGTCGTAGGCGACCTTGTGCACCCGGAGCGCGCTCTTCTCCGCCTCGTCGAGGGGAGGCAGGGTCTGATCCCCCGCGAAGACGACGATCAGGTCGTACGGGTCCACCTTCTGGAGTCCCGGGGCCGGCTCCAGGTCGGCCAGCGCCTCGAGTGTCGACCAGGTCATCTCCCCGATCGGGATCGCCTCGCGCCGGTTCAGGATGTCCAGGAGCCGGCCCTCGATCTCCATCACGCCGACCAGCCGCCACTCCTCGGTGAGCCCGCCGAACGGCACGCCAGCCCGCGCGCCCCCGGCCCGGCCGCCGCCGGCCGAGCGTGCGTGAGAGGCTCCCGGCCCGCCCGCCGCGGGCAGCCCCTTGGCGACGCCTGCACGGCGATGGAACCCGAATGGCATCTGCTCAGTCCTCCGCCCGGCCGGCGTGCTCACGGATCGTCTCGACGACGCCCGCGTCGGCCAGGCTGCTCGTGTCGCCCGGCGACCGGCCCTCGGCGATCTCGCGCAGGAGCCGGCGCATGATCGCCCCGGACCTCGTCCGGGGCAGGTACGGCGTGAAGAGAAGGTACGCCGGGCGCGCGATGGGCCCGATGGCATAGGCCACGTGCTCGCGCAGCTGCACCGCGAGCGCGTCCGACGGCGCATGCCCGGCCTCGAGCGTGACGAACGCGAAGACCGCCTGGCCCGCCACGTCGTCGGTCCTGCCGACCACGGCGGCCTCCGCGACCGCCGGGTGGTCCGCGAGCGCCGTCTCGACCTCGATCGTCGAGAGCCGGTGGCCGGCCACGTTGATGACGTCGTCGACGCGGCCGAGGAGCCAGACGTCACCGTCCTCGTCGCGCTTCGCGCCGTCACCGGTCAGGTAGCGCCCTGGGAAGCGGCTCCAATACGTCTGCCGGTACCGCGCCTCGTCCCCGTGGATGCCGCGCAGCATCGACGGCCACGGCCGTGTCAGGACCAGGTAGCCGCCGCCGCCCTTCGCGACAGGGTTGCCCGAGCCATCCACGATCTCCGCCCCGATCCCGGGCAGCGGCCGGGCGACGGAGCCGGGCTTGGCGACCGTGACGCCGGGCAGCGGGCTGATCATGATGCTCCCGGTCTCCGTCTGCCACCACGTGTCGACGATGGGAGCGCGGCCCCCGCCCACGTGCTCGTGGAACCAGCGCCAAGCCTCCGGGGTGATCGACTCGCCGGCCGTGCCCAGCAGCCGGATCGAGCCCAGGTCGTGCCGCCGCGGGTGCGCCTGCCCCTGCCGCATGAACGCACGGATCGCGGTCGGCGCCGTGTACAGGAGCGTGACCCGGTGCTCCTCCACGATCTGCCACCAGCGATCCCAGTCCGGCGTGTCCGGCGCGCCCTCGTAGAGGATCCCGGTCGCGGCGTTGGCCAGCGGGCCGTAGACGACGTAGCTGTGGCCGGTGATCGAGCCGACGTCGGCTGGACACCAGTACACGTCATCCGGCCGGAGGTCGAAGACCGTGGCGTGGGTGAAGCTGCAGCCCAGCAGGTAGCCCGCCGAGGTGTGCACGATCCCCTTCGGCCGGGCCGTGGTGCCCGACGTGTAGAGGAGGAAGAGCACCTGCTCGGAGTCGACCGGGACCGGGTCGCAGCGGTCCGACTGCCGGCCCACGAGCTCGCCCCACCAGTGGTCGCGGCCGTCGACCATGTGGGCGCCGTCGCCAAGTCGGCCGACCACGACCACGTGGCGGATCGACGGCGTCGACGCGACGGCCTCGTCAGCGTGGTGCTTGAGGCCCACCCGGCGGCCGCGCCGCCAGCCGCCGTCGGCGGTGACGAGGACCGTCGCACGCGCATCGTTGATGCGGTCGGCGAGCGCCTCCGCGCTGAAGCCGCTATAGACCACCGTATGCGCCGCGCCGATCCTGGCACAGGCGAGCATGGCGATCGGGAGCTCCGGCACCATCGGCAGGTAGATCGCGACGCGGTCGCCGCGGCGGACGCCCAGC
>JADGOR010000187.1 GCA_017882855.1 Cellulomonas sp.
GACCGCGCCGATGCGGGCGACGCCGAGCGGCCCGCCGCGGATCTCGAAGTGCTTGTAGAGATTGTCGACGACGAGGAGCGGCTGCTCCTCTCCGGCCGGAACGGGGACGGAACCCGGCTGGGTCTCGAGCGCGGGGTTCCGGGTCTGCTCGGAGCTCATGCTCATCACTCGGCGCTCAGGGCGGCGGCCGCGTCGAGGGCGACCTGCTCGCTGGGAGCTTCGCCGACCGACGGCGGATCGCCCGCCGGCGTGAGCCAGCACCGCGACAGGTGCCCGGGAGCGACCTCCTGGAACGGTGGGGCGACGTTGCAGATCGGCATCGCGCTCGGGCAGCGACGCTGGAAGAGGCATCCCGCGGGGAGGTTGAGCGGGTTCGGCACGACGCCCTTGATGACCTCGAGCCGGTTGCGCTTCTCGCCCAGCCGCGGGATCGACGCGAGCAGGCCGCGGGTGTACGGGTGGTGCGGATGCTCGTAGACGGTGTTCACGTCGGACTGCTCGACGACCTTGCCGGCATACATCACCACCACGTCGTCGGCCATCTCGGCGATCACCCCCAGGTCATGGGTGATCAGCATGATCGACATCCGGTTCCGCTCGCGCAGCGCCTTCATCAGCTCCAGGATCTGGGCCTGGATGGTGACGTCGAGCGCCGTGGTGGGCTCGTCCGCGATCAGGAGCTCCGGGTTGGTCGAGAGGGCCATCGCGATCATGACGCGCTGGCGCATGCCGCCGGAGAGCTGGTGCGGATACTCCTCGGCCCTGCGGGCGGGATCCGGGATCCCCACCTGGGACAGCATCTCGATCGCCCGCTTGCGCGCCTCGCCCCCGCTCATCCCACCGTGGATGGAGACTGCCTCGGCGATCTGGTTGCCGCACGTGTAGACAGGGTTCAGCGAGGTCATGGGCTCCTGGAAGATCATGGAGATCTGGTTCCCGCGGATCTCGCGCATCTCGTCGTCCGGGATGTCGATCAGGTTCTTCCCCCCGAACGTGATGGTGCCGCCCACGATGCGGCCGGGCCGCTCGATGAGCCGCATGACCGACAACGCAGTCACGCTCTTGCCGCAGCCGGATTCGCCGACCACCCCGAGCGTTGCCCCGTTGCGAATGCTGAAGCTCACCCCATCGACGGCCTTCACGAGGCCGTCGGCCGTCGCGAAATGCGTCTGCAGGTCCCTGATCTGGAGGAGCGTGCGCTCGTCGTCCTGCCTGACCATCGCGTCAGGCCTCGATCCGCTGCCGCGGGTCGAGGGCGTCCCGGAGGCCGTCGCCGAGGAAGCTGGCGGCCAGCACGAGGAGGATCAGGGTGATGCCCGGGTACCAGATCCACAGCGGCTGCCGGTAGAAGTAGTCCTGGGCGTTCGTCAGCATGTTGCCCAGGCTGGCCTCGGGAGGCCGCAGGCCGAAGCCGAGGAAGGACAGCGCGGCCTCGGTGACGACCGAGTCGGCGATCCCCAGCGTCGACGCCACGACGACCGGCGCGAGCGCGCTCGGGATCATGTGCCGGATGACGATTCGGCGGTCACTCGCCCCGAGCGCCTTGGCCGCCTGGACGAAGTCCGACTCGCGGAGGCGCAGGAACTCGGCGCGGACGAGGCGTGCTGCGGTCGTCCAGCCCGTCAGGCCGATCGCGAAGATGATGACGAAGACGTTGCCGGAGCCCATGAAGGCCACGAACATGAGGACCAGGAAGAAGGTCGGCAGCGACAGGACGATGTCGACCACGCGCATCAGGACGTTGTCGACCCACCCGCCGACGTAGCCCGCGATCGAGCCGATCGTCGTCCCGAGGCCGGCGATGATGAGAACGGCGAAGAACCCGATCGTCAGCGACGTCTGCAGGCCGCGCATCAGCCGGAAGAAGATGTTGATTCCGAGGTTGTCGTAGCCGAGCGGCGCCGTCAGCGACGAGGGATCCTTCGGCCCGTGCGTCAGGCTCGTCTTGAACCACGCGTCGCCGCCGATCAGCGGGAAGGCGATCGACGAGACGATCAGGACCACCATCAGCACGAGCGCGATGGCCGCCATCCGGTGCTGCAGGAAGCGCCTGCGCACCAGCTGCCAGTAGGTGCGAACCGGGACCAGGTCGACCTCGTCGATCTCGGTCGCCGGCCTCGCCAGGGGCGCGCCCGGGACGGGGAGTCCCTCCGATCGTGCCATGCCGGTCCTTCCTCCGCTCAGTACGTGATGCGGGGGTCGACGACCGCATAGGCGACGTCGGCCAGTAGGTTGCCGAGGATGACCATGACACCCCCGATCATGACCGTGGCCAGCACGACCGGGTAGTCACGCTCGGTCACCGCCTGCACGCCGAGGAAGCCCAGGCCGGGCCAGGAGAAGACCGTCTCGGTGATGGCGGCGCCTGACAGGAGCGCGGGTACCGTGAGGCCGAGCAGCGTGACGATCGGGATCATGGCGTTGCGGAGGGCATGCTTGAAGATCACCCGACTGTCGGCCAGGCCCTTGGAGCGCGCCGTCCGGATGTAGTCCTGGCGCAGGACCTCGAGCATCGATGCCCGCATGTAGCGGCTCCAGCCGGCCACCTGGATGACCGCCAGCGTGGTCACCGGCAATGTCAGGTGCCAAAGCAGGTCCAGCAGGTCCCCAGTCTTGCCGAAGCTGTTCTGCCCGAACAGCGGGAACAGGTTGAGCTGCACGGAGAAGGTCTGCTTGAGCATGAGCCCCAGCCAGAACGTCGGCATCGCGTAGCCGATCGTCGAGAACGTCGTGATGATCTTGTCCGACCAGCTGTACTGCCGGACTGCCTGCAGGACCCCGATCGGGATCGCCACGATGACGGTCACGAGCAGCGACACCCC
>JADGOR010000082.1 GCA_017882855.1 Cellulomonas sp.
GATAAGACGCGCCTTCGCGGCCGTTGCTTGAAGGAGCGGCTCGCGCCTGTGAGCGCTTTGCTCGGGATGCGTCGACCGTTTTCGTGAGCGACTGGCGAGGTGTGGCGTACGGGTCGGCGTTGCAGGGCAGCCCCAGCCTCACCGCGCTGGTGAAGCAAACCACAAACCCGGGCCGAGCCTGCCCACCGGGACGAGAATGGACATGAGGCGCCGTCGCGGCTGCCCTGGCGAGGAGCCGGCGCCGAAGAGGACAACGACCGGGGCCGCCGGGTGAAAGGTAACGCCATGGAAAAGGTCATGTGGCTCGTCCTCGGTGCGACCGTCATGGTCGCGTCCCTGCGCGCCGACCGGAGCCAACGGGCCCGGCTGGTTGCCCGCATAGCCCTCGGAGTGCTGTTCCTGGTCTTCGGGGCGATGGTGAACGCGATCTACCTCGTCACCGACTGGGACTCCTTCGGCGCGTTCGGTGAGATGTCCCAGTTCGCCTTCGTCCGTGACACCTGGGCCTCCCTCGTCGCCACGAACACCGGCCTCTTCATCGGCCTGCTGATCGCCGGCGAGGCCACCGCGGGCATCCTCGTCCTGTCCGGCGGACGACGGATGCAAGCGGGCCTCGTGATGCTCATGGCCTTCCACCTCGGCCTGCTGTTCTTCGGCTGGTGGCTGTGGCTCTACGCCGTGCCGATCCTGGGGGCACTGAGCCTGCTGCTCCGCGCGGAACTACGGCACGAGCCACAGCAGGCAACGCGACTTGCCGGCCCAGGGTCTTAGGTCACTTGTGGCCAGCAGGGGATGAGACCAAGATGACGCCATGAACACCCCAAGCCTCGATCTCGCTGTGGAAGTCTACGGCCTGCGCAAGCATTACGGCGACAAGCAGGCCGTGGACGGGCTGGACCTGTCCGTCCACCGCGGCGAGATCTTCGCCGTCCTTGGCCCCAACGGGGCCGGCAAGACCACGACCATCGAGATCCTCGAGGGGTTCCGGAGCCGGGACGGGGGCTCCGTGCGCGTGCTGGGCGTGGACCCCGCAGACGCCAACCGGGTCTGGCGCTCGCAGATCGGGATCGTGCTCCAGACGGCCAACGACCAGGCCGACCAAACGGTCGGGGAGCTGGTTCACCACTTCGCCCGCTACTACCCCCACCCCCGCGACCCAGACGAGGTGATCGACGCTGTTGGCCTGACAGAGAAGGTCCGGAACCGCACCCGCCAGCTCTCCGGGGGCCAGCGTCGCCGGCTCGACGTGGCGCTGGGCATCATTGGTCGTCCGGAGCTACTCTTCCTCGACGAGCCGACTACCGGTTTCGACCCACAGGCCCGTCGCTCGTTCTGGGATCTGCTGGCCGGACTGCGCGACGGCGGCACCACGGTTCTGCTGACGACTCATTACCTGGACGAGGCCGAGCACCTGGCCGACCGGGTCGCCGTCGTGCGTGACGGCCGGGTCCTGGCGCTGGACACCCCGGCCGACCTGGGCGGGCGGACGGCCCGGCACGCGATCGTGCGCTGGACCGAACAGGGGAACGACGGCGGACCAGTGCGACATTGCGAAGGGCGAACCGAAACCCCCAAGGCCTTCGTGCGCGAGCTCAGTGTGCGGGCCGGGCTCGGGGTCGACGGAGAGGTTCCCGGCCTGCAGGTCCTGCGGCCGAGCCTCGAGGACGTCTACCTCGCCATGATCGGCGAGCCACCTGCCGCAGGGCAGGCCGCCTCGGAGCTGACGGAGAACCTCCAATGAGCGCCACGACAGCACCCGTCGGGCCTGCGCCCTCCCTGCCGTCGGCGGTGAGCCTGGGGCTCGCGCGAGTCGGCCTCGAGCTGCGCGTGTACTTCCGTGAGCGCAGGGCGGTGGTCTTCACCTTCGCCTACCCGGTGATCATGCTCGCGATCTTCGCGACCGTCTTCGGTAAGAGCGGTGTCAAGGTGGGTCCCGCGCCCGGGTTCTCCTACTCGCAGTGGTTCCTTCCCGGGATAGTTGCCACCGGATTGATCCTCTTGAGCTTCCAGAACATCGCCAACACGATCGCGATGGAGCGGGACGAGGGCGGGCTCAAGCGCCTGCGGGGCACCCCCATGCCGGCCTCGTCCTACTTCCTCGGCAAGATCGGGCTGGTACTTGTAACCTGCCTGGCACAGACCGCTCTCCTGCTCGCCGTCGCCGCGACGCTGTTCGACGTGCCGATGCCGACCAGCGCGTCGGCCTGGGTCACGTTCGCCTGGGTCTTCGTGCTCTCGACCGCGACCGGGTGCGTGTGCGGCATCGGGTTCTCGTCCGTGCCACGCTCGGGGCGCGCCGCTAGCGCGGTTGTGAATCCCGTGGTCCTTATCCTGCAGTTCATCTCCGGAGTCTTCTTCGCGTTCGACCAACTGCCGACCTGGATGCAGCAGGTCGCCTCGGTCTTCCCGCTCAAGTGGATGGCCCAAGGCATGCGCTCAGTCTTCCTCCCGGCCGGTGCCGAGACCATGGAGGTCGGCGGTTCCTGGCAGCACGGCGCGACCGCGGCCGTGTTGGTCGCATGGCTCGTCCTCGGGCTCGTGATCGGCCTGCGGACGTTCCGGTGGACGAGGCGTGACGATAGCTGAGGTCTTACGTTTCCTGGCAGACTCACCGTCGTTCGCGAAGTGCAACTAGGTATTTCCGGCGCGGGAAGACAAAGGCAGGGGGTCAAGAACGAAGTTCGCGACGCCGCGGATTGGCCGAGTTGCGGATGGGCCGCATATCCGAGGCGTGGATCGCGCCGCGCTGGAGAGCCCCCTCGTGCCCCGCGTCCTCGACCGCCCCGGTGGGGTCCTGCGCGGCAAGTCCGAGCCGGGCCAGTTCTTCACCGAGGGAGGACGGCGCCGGCCCTACGAGTTCGTTCGCTGGCACCGTAGCGGGAGCTATCTGTGGGACGGTCACACCCTGTCGTGGGAGTACCTGCGGGCCAAGCCACCCGACGAGTCTTCGCCCGTTCCTGCATCGACTGGACCTCCCGCCGCCCGCACCTTGCCGGAGCACTCCCGGCTGCCATCCACCAGCTGACTCCTCGCCCTCGGATGGCTGTCGCGCACCGGAGACAGGACCCTGCATGTGGCACCCGACTACGACCGGCGCATCGATGACTGGCTACCCTTAGCCCGTCGTCCGACGTCCCATTGAGCGATCCGTCATGCGACACCCGAACTTGGCTCAGGCACCTCCGATCATCCTTGGTGGTTCGGTCATTCGGTGGCTATGGCCTCGATGACGTTGAGTCGAGCGGCACGGCGGGCCGGCCACGAGGCGGCGCCAAGACCGAGCAGCGCTGCGAGGACGAGGAAGACCACCAGGCTGGTGAAGGGGACCGCGATGTCGGTGATTCCCTGCTGTTTGAGCGAGCTGGCCAGGGCCGCACCGAGGCCGGTGCCGACTACGATGCCGATGAGGGCGCCGAACACTGACAGGATCACCGCTTCGGAGCCGATCATCGCCCTGACCTGTCGGCGGCGCATGCCAACGGCGCGCAGCAGCCCGATCTCGCGTGTTCGCTCGTAGACCGAGAGGATCAGCGTGTTCGCTATCCCGATCAGGGCGATCAGGATGGCCAGGGCGAGCAGGGCGTAGACGAGGCCGAGCAGCTGATTGACCTGGGCCTGCGCGGCCTTCACGTACTCGGCTCGGGTTTGAACCGTCAGGTTGGGGTAGCTCTTCAGCCCTGCCTTGATGGACGCGGTGGTCGGCGCGGTGGCGCCGGTGGACGTGGTGAGCAGCGCGGCGCCGGGAAGGGTGTTGGGGGCGAAGTGGGTGTGGAAGAACCCGCTGCCAGCTACGTAGCTGCCGAGCAGAGCGTTGGGCTTGAAGATCCCGCCGATCCTCATCGTGGTCGGGCCGGTCTCGGCGAAGGTGACAGGGACGACGGAGCCGACCACGAGGTGCTGGCTGTTGGCTGTGGTCGTGTCGATGAGGAGCCCGCCGTCGGCCAGCGACTTCGCTGCGACACCCGCGCTCATCTGGAGGATGACGGCGGAGGAGAGATCGGACGATGCGACCGACCTCAGGACCGCCACCGATTGCCTGATTTTGAACTGCCCGCTGTAGATGTTCGACACCCGGCTGACCCCTGGCACCTTGGCTACCGCGTCGGTGGCCCCGACGCTCAACCCGCCACCAGGGACACTGGTGGCTGCTGCGGTGATGATGTAGTCGGCGCTGACCGCCTCGTTGACGGTGCTCGCGGTCGACTTCGACAGCGACGCCGCGAACACGGCCATCGTCGAGACGAGCGCCAGGCCGACCATGAGCGCCGCCGAAGTCTGCGCCGTGCGACGAGGGCTGCGCATGGAGTTCTCTCGGCCGAGCCGCCCCGAGACGCCGAGGATCTGGGCCAGGGGCCGTCCCAGGACGCTCGAGACCGGTCGGGCGATCACCGGGGCGAGGATCCCGACGGCGATGAAGATCGCGACGGCGCCAAGACCGACCAGCTGGATCGCCGGCTGGCTCAGCCCGATGGCCAGGAGGATGATGCCGGCCGCGCTGATCACACCTCCGGTGATGAGGCGCCGAGCTAACGAGTGCTCGCGGCGGCCCTGATGGGTCGTGAGCGCGGCCATCGGCGGGATCTTGACCGCTCGCCACGCCGGGCTGATGGCCGAGATGACCGTCACGCCGACACCGACGCTGAGCGCGGCGAGGACGGTGCTCGACTTGAAGACCAGCGACCCCGGCGGAAGGGTGATCCCGAAGGCGTTCAGGAGCTGTGTGAGACCGTTCGCCATGAGGACGCCCAGGCCGAGGCCGACAAGCGAAGCCACGATGCCCAGCAGGAGCGCTTCGAGCAGGACGGATCCGAACACCTGGCGCCGGCTGGCGCCGACGATCCGCAGCAGGGCGAGCTCACGGGTGCGCTGGCCGATGGTGATCGAGAAGGTGTTGAAGATCGTGAAGCCGCCCACGAACAGCGAGATGAGGGCGAAGACGATCAGTGCCGTCGAGAATAAGCCCAGTGACTGGTTGATGGCGCTCGACTCTTCGCCTGCCACCGTCTGCCCGCTGACCACCTCGGCCCCGGCGGGGAGCACCTTGGCGATCCCGCGGGCGACCGCGGTCTTGTCGGCGCCCGGCGTCGTGATGACGTCGATGATGTCGAACTGGCCCGGTTTGTGGAAGAGCTGCTGGGCCGTCGGGAGGTCAAAGGCAGCGATGGTGGCGCCGGCGAGGTTGTCGGCGGTTCCGAACCGGACGATCCCGCAGAGGGTGAAGGTCTGCGGCGAGCCGGACAGGACGATCCGGACGTTGTCGCCGACGCTGAAGTGGTACTTGCGCGCAGTCCCCTCGTCCACCTCGACCTGGGTCGAGGTGGACGGGGGCTTGCCGGAGACGAGGGGCAGCGAGGAGAGCCGCTGATCAGCGGCGAACGACATTCCGATCATCGGGGCACCGCCGGTGGTGACCGCCTTGCCGTTCGCTGCGATGAACTGGGCAGAGCCGGTGACACCGCCCTCGGCGACTGCAACGCCTGGAACGGCCAGGATCGCGGGCAGGATCGACTCGGAGATGGGCTTGCGGACGGCGCCCGCTGCGGCGTTCGAGCTGAACGCCGCGGTCCCGCGGATCTGGTAGTCAACGTTTTGGTAGACCTGGCCAAAGAGGCTGGTGAAGGTGTTGTGCAGGGTGTCGGTGAGCACGAGGGTCCCGGTGACGAACGTCACCCCCAGGACGATGGCCAGGGAAGTGAGGGCGAGCCGCAGCTTGTGCGCGAGTAGGCCCTTGACGGTGATGCGCCACACGTCAGGCCCCCAGCTGCTTCATCTGCTCGAGCACCGAGTCCGCCGTCGGCTCGCTGAGCTCTCCGACCAGGGCGCCGTCGGCCAGGAAGACCACACGGTCTGCGAAGGCGGCGCCGCGTGCGTCGTGGGTGACCATCACAATCGACTGGTGGAACTCGGTGACCGAACGCCGCAGAAACGCCAGCATCTCGCCTGACGCGTTCGAGTCGAGGTTGCCGGTCGGCTCGTCGGCGAAGATCAGCTCCGGCCTGCTGATCAGCGCCCGGGCGCACGCAACGCGCTGCTGCTGGCCCCCGGACATCTCTGCCGGCCGATGCTTGAGGCGGTCCTTGATGCCGATCTGGTCGACGAGGAAGTCGAACCAGGCCCCGTCCACCTTCTTTCCGGCAAGGTCGCGGGGCAGGGTGATGTTCTCGGCGGCCGAGAGTGTGGGGACGAGGTTGAAGGACTGGAAGATGAAGCCGATCCGGTCCCGGCGCATCTGGGTCTGTCCCCCCTCCCCGAGCGTTCCGATCTCCGAGTCGCCGACGAAGGTTTGCCCCGATGTCGGGACGTCCAGTCCGGCCATACAGTGCATCAAGGTGGACTTGCCCGATCCCGAGGGACCCATCACCGCGGTGAAGGCGCCCCGTGCGAACTCGACGCTTATCCCGTCCAGGGCCCGGACCTCGGTGTCGCCGCTCCCGTAGCTCCTGACCAGGTCGACGGCCCGGGCCGCCTGCGCAGAAGGCAAACCGTGCGTCTCGTGCGCACCATCAGAGTTCAGGTCGCTGAGTGTCATGAAGTAGCCCCCTTGGCTGGAATTCTGCAGAGATTCGTACTAGTCGCGTTGACGCGCTCATCGCATGTCGGCGAGGGCAGCGCGGTCGGCAGCCCCCACCCGGAACCATGGCCCAGGTGCCATGTCTCCGCAAGGCGACAGGCATTGAGAAACGACCGAATCCGCCACTGACCTTCGTGTGGCCAAACCCTGCTTGGCCGTTCCGCAGTCCGATCGGGCTGCGGAACGACTGGGCGTGCCGGTCAGGCCGGGGGGGCTGGTCGGGTCGACGGGTGTAGCGGCGGGGATGGCTCCAGTGGCCGGTTCGTCATGGTGTGTCCGGCTCTGCGCTCATAGTGATCAGCTCGAGCAAGTGGGCGGCGACGGCCTCCGGCGCGTCGCGGGGAAGCCAGTGCCCGGCTTCGGGCACCTCGACAAATGCGCCGCGCGGGATATGCGCGGCCGCGGCGCGGACGGCGGCGGGCGGCACGATGTCGTGCTCGCCGGCGAGCAGCACCGCCGGGCAGCCGACCCGGGCGAGTGCATCGCCGAACACCGTCCGCGGTCCGGCAAAGCGCGACTCGTAGCGCTGGAACGCCCTCCAGGCGTCCCCGGCGTCCGGCGTCCTGGCCAGAATCTGCACTTCGTCGACAAGTTCGTCGGTGATCGGGCGGCGAAGCACGGTGCCAAGGGTCGCGCGGACGGCGCGTCGGCTGTGACGCATCGTCCACCAGGTCAGCGCGTCGACGCCGGGGGTGTGCACCGTGAGCCAGCCGAGCCTGCCACCGGGCATGTGGGGGTCAACGCCGTAGGGGCCGCAGACGAGCAGTCCCCTCACGCGGTCCGGGTCGTCGAGTGCGGTCCTCAGCGCGATCGCGCCGCCTAGCGACAGCCCGCCGAGCACGCTGCTCAGATATACCAAGTGCTGGAGTCCTGGGTTGCTGGAGGATTCGCCGAGAGCAGACTCAGAAGTCGGGGGCCACGCGGGGCCAGGGAGCGAGCCGCTCGAGCAGCGCAGCCACGCCGAGCAGCAGCTGCTCGCTACCATCGGGCGCAATCAGTTGCACGGCCATCGGGGTCCCGGTTTGTGGGTGGAGCCCGGCGGGAACCGAGACCGCCGGGTAACCGGCGTAGTTCCAGGGGGCGGGGTACGGCGCGTAGCGCGCGCCGGCGGCGAAGACGCGTGGCCCGGACCGTTGTCCCCATCGCGCCGCCTCGATCGGGGGCGTCGCCAGCGTGGGTGTGACCAGCAGGTCGAGATTGGCGAAGTATCCGGCCAGGTGGGTGCGGTACTCGTCCCGGTCAGCGTCCTTCACCAGGTTGTGGGCCCGAACGCGGTCGCCCAGCGCCACATAGAAGCGCACCGCCCGGTCGAGCCGTGAGCGGTCCATGCCTTCGGCGTCGATGGAGACGCCGGCGAAGTACCTGGCCAGCACTGGCAACGTGTTCTTCGGGTACGGCGGGTCCACACGTTCGACGTGGTGGCCGGCCGCCTCCAGCATTCGCACGGTACGCACGACCGCCCTCAGGTGCTCGATGTCCGGGCGCACGCCGATGACGGGCGGCTTGGTCGAGACACCGATCCGCAGGGCCCGGTCAGGCTCGCGCACCTCGGCCAGCTCAGGATTGTCGGCCATGACCGACAGCACGAGCGCCGCGTCGGCAACCGTGGTGGCCAGGGGACCGTTCTCGGCCATGCCGTACCAGTCGTTGGGCCCCAAGTGGGCCGGTACGACCCCGCTCCCGGGCTTGATCCCGACCAGCCCGCAGCAGGCGGCCGGGATGCGGATCGATCCCAAGCCATCAGCGCCATGGGCCACCGGGACCATGCCCGCGGCGACGGCCGCGGCGGAGCCGCCCGAGGAGCCGCCCGGCGTCCGGTCGAGGTCCCACGGGTTGTGGGTGATGCCGAACGGTGAGTCCGTGGCGGCGAAAAAACACAGCTCCGGGACCCGGGTGATCCCCACGACGATCGCCCCCGCAGCCTTGAGCCGAGCCACGACCAGGTGGTCGGCGGGCTGCGGCCCGTCCGGGCTGAGAGGGGATCCGTTGCGCATCGGCTCGCCAGCGACCGGCACGGTGTCCTTGATCGCGATCGGGACGCCGG
>JADGOR010000188.1 GCA_017882855.1 Cellulomonas sp.
CCGCGCGCCAGCAGGACGTCGACCGCCCCGCCGGCCACCGCCTCGCCCGCCACTGCCCCGCCGGCCACCGCCTCGCCCGCGTGCGCCAGCCGGTGTGCGACCACCCCGACACTCGGGATCGCGTCAGTCACCCGCGCGGTCACCGTCCGCAGCTGCGGCGTCTGCCGCCACGCACGGGTCAGCACGAGGCGGGTCGCGCCGAGCTCGCCCAGCCCGGCGCCGGCAACCTCGGCGCGCCCGACGAACGAGGGGCTCGCCCCGCGGAAGGTCTGCACTGCGGAGTCCGGGTCGGCCAGGAGGACGAGACGCGCGCCACCGTCGGCGAGCTCGTGCAGCAGCCGCACCGTCGCCGCGGTGGCCTCCTGGTAGTCGTCGACGACGACGAGCTGCCAGCTCGGCCGGGTCGACTCCGATAGCTCGGCCCCCCAGGTCGCGAGCGCGTGCGCAGCCTCGTCGACGACGACCGCCGGGTCGAAGCGCGCGCCCGCGTCCGGGGTGGACTGGCGCAGCGCCGTCACGTCGAGGTACTCCTGGTACGCGACTGCGGCGGCTCGCCACTCGCGGCGACCGAAGCGCACACCGAGCTCGTCGAGGTCGGCGGGGCCGAGCCCCCGCTCGGCCGCCCGCATCATCAGGTCCCGCAGCTCGCCCCGGAACGCCGGCAGCGCGAGCGACTCGGGCGGGACCAGACCATCCCACGGGTTCGGCGCGCCGTCGTCGGCCAGGTGGCCCTGAAGGAGCTCCCGCAGCACGACGTCCTGCTCGGGGCCGCTGATCAGGCTGGGCCCGGCCTCCCCGTTCAGCAGCGCGCGGCGGCGCAGGATCGAGAACGCGATCGAGGACGGGGTGCGCACCACCGGCTCCCCGGTGGTGCGGGCCAGCATGATCGTCAGCCGGTCGCGGAGCTCGGCCGCGCCCCGCCTGGTCGGCGCGAGGACCAGGACGTCCTCGGGGGTGAGGAGGCCGGCGGCGCAGCGGTCCCGCACGAGCTCGAGCGCGACGGTCGTCTTGCCGGTGCCCGGAGCGCCGACGACAAGGAGCCGCGCCGCGCCGCTGTCGACAACCGCACGCTGGTCCGGGTCGAGGCTCGGCAGATCGTCGATCCGAACGGACGGACGGGTGAGGCGCACGCCGGGGCGCGGCTCGACCGTCCTGGGCGTGCTCACCCCGCGATCACACCACACCCGCCCGACACGGATGGGGTCAAGCGCCGTCCGGGAACGGCCAGGCGTTCGGCGTGCACGGCTCGACCGCGACGGTCTGCTGCTGCATCACCGGTGCTTGCTGTCCTGGGCCCGGGCACTCGACGTGGGGGTGCCCGAGCAGGAGGCCGACCTCGTTGTTCACCAGGTACTGCCGATACCCGGTCCGATCGGCCCCGTAGGTGGCCGCCCCTTCCGCCCACCGAGTGAAGTTCAGGGCTGCCATCCCGTCGTGCCCGCACGAGAGGACGCCCTTGGTGTCGACCGGCGCGCACAGCTTGTCCACGGTCGCGGCTGACGCGAGCACGACCCGGATCTCCGCGGCGCCATCGGTCCGGGCGAACGTCATCCGGCCGTTGAGCCCCCAGGATCGCGGATCGTTCAACGTCGCCAGGACGAAGGCAGCAAACGTCGGACCGTCGACTGCGAGACCCTGCTCGACCTCGATGCGAACGCTGCGAACCGGTCCCGGTCCGGGTCCGGGGACATTGCCGGGCACGACGTCGAGGGCTCCGTCCCCGACCACCAGGGTGGACGTCGACCGCAGTCCCGCCAGGAGGTCCGCCTCGTCCGGGGTAGCCAGAGTGGACGCCGCCGTTGTTGTCGGTCCGCCGGCGGTGGCGGGGCTCGCGGGCGGCTCGGACGGCGGCACCAACGGCGCCACCAGGTTGCCGTTCGCGTCGTGCTCGGACCCCGGCGACGCCGCGGCCCGGCCGAACCAGCCGTTGGGCACGACCGTCGGAGCCGCCAGATAGCCCCCGAGCAGTCCGACCAGGGCAAGCGCAGACCCGCCGAGGCGGCGACCCCTGGTCCCGGTGCCGACGCGGTCGGACCGGTGCGACCGGGTCACCGGCGCGACGGACACTGGCGCGGCGGATCGATGGAGCATCGTTCAATAGTTGCACGGCGCGTTCGATCCCGTGACTACGATCGCCCCGTGGCCCGGCCTCTCGAACCTCGCGAGCGCGCTACCCGGATGACCCGGGAGGCCCGCCGCGCCCAGGTGCTCGAGGTCGCGCTCCAAGCGTTCTCACGGGACGGCTACCACCATGTCTCGATGGACGACATCGCAGAGCATGCCGCGGTCAGCAAGCCGGTGCTCTACCGGCACTTCTCCTCGAAGCTCGACCTCTACCTCGCGACGGTCGAGCATCGCGGCGCGTACCTGGCCCGGACGGTTCGCACCGCGATCGAGTCGGTGGACCTCAGCTCCGCCACGCCCGAGGAGGCGCACGACCTGGTCCGCGCCCTGGTCCGGACCTACTTCGACTTCGTGGAGGCCGTCGGCGAGGGCAGCCCGCTGCTGTTCGAGTCGGACGTCACCCACGACCCGGCGCTCCGGCTGCGGGTCGAGAACGCCGCAGAAGGTGCGGTGCAGACGATCTCTCATGCCCTGACCGAGATCACCGGCGCGGGCCCGGCGGACGCGGCGATGATGGCGTACGCCGTCACCTCGATGGCGCGCGCGTCGGCAGCCAACTGGCTCCGCTCCCCCGGCGGCCTCGAGCTCGAGGCCGCCGTCACCCTGGTCGCCAAGCTCGTGTGGGGCGGCATCCGGCAGTTCA
>JADGOR010000189.1 GCA_017882855.1 Cellulomonas sp.
CGCGCCGGACTTCCTGGACGCCGAGCGCCCGGATCGGGTGATCATGCTCGGTCGGCCCACCCTGTACCGGCAGGTCGGCGGGCTGCTGGCCGACTCCCGGGTCACCGTGGACGTCGTCGCGCACCCGCAGGGTTACGCCGATCCCGCCGGGACGGCGCGGGTTGTCGCTCCCGGGAGGATCGACGTGAACTCGCTCCCCGACGCCGCCTGGGCGCAACGCTGGCGCCGCGCCGATCACGCCGCTGCGACAGCGGTGCGGTCGGTGGTCGACGAACTCGACATTGCCTTCTCGCCTCGGCTGGCCCGCGACCTGGTCGCAGAGCTGCCCGCACAGGCAACCCTGGTGTTGGGGTCGTCCCAGGTGCCGCGCGATGTCGGGCTGACCGCCATCGCACGGGACGGTTTGCGGGTGCTGGCCAATCGCGGGGTGGCCGGGATCGACGGCACCATTTCGACGGCGGTCGGGGTCGCTTTGACGGCCGAGGATGACTCGGACACGGACGCCGGCCCAACGGTGGCCATGATGGGCGACCTGACGTTCCTGCACGACATGAGCGGGCTGGTGATCGGCCCGCACGAGCCTCGGCCGGACCTGACGATCGTGGTCAGCAGCAACGACGGCGGGGCGATCTTCTCCACCCTGGAGCCGGGCGAGCCGCCCTATGCTCGGGCGTTCGAGCGGGTCTTCGGCACGTCCCACGGCGTGCAGCTGGCCGGCGTGGCGGAGGCGTGCGGCGTCGAGCACGTGCTGGTGTCGACCGCGGACGAGCTGGCCGACACGATCGCCGACCCGGCCGGGATCCGGGTGGTGGAGGTGCCCACCTCACGAACGGAACTTGCGCCGACGCTGCAGCGGATGACCGACGCGGTGCGGGCCGCGGTGAGCTGACAGCTGTTGTCCTGCAGGGGTTCAGCGTTCGAAGAGCCGGAGGCCCCGCCGGTTCAGCGTTCGAAGAGCCGGAGGCCCCGCCGGTTCAGCGTTCGAAGAGCCGGAGGCCCCGCCGCGTCACGGCGCCGGCCAGACGGTCATCGAAGGTGGCCACGGCCGCCCCCGACTGTTCGGCGGCCAGCAGGACGCAACAGTCCGGCAGTTTCAGGCCCGTCTCCGCGCGCAGCAGGGCCAGCCGCACCGGAATCACCCGATCGATCGGTACTGCAGCCACGGCGAGTTGCTCCAGCGCCGCCAGGGCGCGGTCGACCACACCGGTCCGCGCTGGGCCGACAAGCACCTCGGCGAGGGTGACGACACTGGCGCTCAGTGCTTCGCTCCCCGACGCCGCGAGCAACCGATCGGCCCGCTCGTGAAGGGAGTCGGTTGCGTCCAGATGCGCGATCAGCACCGACGCGTCGAGGACGATCACTCCGGCCAGTCCGCGCGCAGGTCCTTCAGGTAGTCGGCGCCGTAGACGCCCGTCAGCGCCCCGCTGGTGCGCGCCACCGCGGCCCGCCGAGCGTCCGCGCCGCTCTCGTTATCGTCGACGATGCTGCGGTGACCCTCTTCCATCAAGCGGAGCAACAGCTTTCGGCGGTTGCCGCGCTCTGCCGGCCAGCGTCGGGCCGCGTCATCGAGCGCACGCGCGACGTCATCCGTCTCGGTGATGACATGACGGGGTCGACTGGTCGGCACGGCCAAGTGTAACACCGTACGACAAGGTGTTGCACTTGGCCGTGCGGCCTTGTCTCGACGGCGGAACATCGCTATGCAGGGCGCTTGCGGTCAGCACTTCGTGATACTCGGTCACGCCCTTTCGGGTAAGTCGAGCGACCGCCGCACCTCGGTTTCGGTATGGAGGCGTCCGGCCGCGATATCCTCCTCCGCCTCGGTCAGCGACTCGTGAATACCGGGCTGCGAGAGCCAGAACAGCGTTTCCTGCAACGATTGCCACTCGTCGGCGGAAACCATGACCACGGCGGGTCGCCCGTTCCTACGACACAGGCGCGCCGAGTGCCTCATGGGCGGCCGGGCTTCCGTGCGCCGAGCCGGTGGGACCGCTCAGCCACGCGCCTCGAGCGCGTCCCGGATCGGGATCATCTTGATCTGCGCCTCCCGCGCCTCGGTCTCCGGGTCGGAGTCGGCGACGATCCCACAGCCAGCCATCAGTCGCACGCTGCGCCCGTTGACCTGCGCACATCGCAGGGCGATCGCGAACTCACCGTCACCGCTGCTGTCCAGCCAGCCGACGGGCGCGGCGTACCTGCCGCGGGTCATCGGTTCGATGTCACGGATCACCTGGCGGGCCGCCGCTGTCGGACTCCCGCCGACCGCGGCCGTGGGGTGCAGCCGGGCGGCCAGGTCGAGTGCCGATGGTGAGCGTTCGTAAAGCCGCCCGGTGATGTCGGTGGACAGGTGCGTCAGGTTCGCCAGCTCCAACGGGACGGGAGCCGCCGGAACATTCAGTTCCACACAGACCTCGGCGAGCACGTCCGCGACCGATCGCACTGCGTACTCGTGCTCCTCGATGTCCTTGGCACTGCCCATCAGCTCGGCGGCGACGGCGTCGTCGGAGTGCTCACGCCACGCCGTACCGGCCAGCACCCGAGAGGAGATGCTGGCGCCGATCCGGCGGATCAGCAGCTCCGGGCTGGCGCCGACCAAGCCCTCGACCGCGAACGTCCAGCAGTCCGGGTAGCCGGCCGCCAGCTGTGCCAGCAGGAACCGCTCGTCGATCGGCCGGGTCGTGGTCGCCTCGAGATCGTGTGCCAGCACGACCTTCTCGAGAAGGCCGGCGCGGATGCGGGCGGTGGCGGTGGTCACTGCCGAG
>JADGOR010000190.1 GCA_017882855.1 Cellulomonas sp.
CACCGGACGCGGACCCGCACGCGGTCGCATGTTCCGGCCCGAGCTCGTCATTCGGCAGTCGACGGCCGCCTCTCCGGTCGACCTCGAGCCGGCCCCCCGACAGCGGCCGCTCGAGAGCCACAATGGGGCGTCGCCGCAGGAGAGGGGCGCCTGAGGATGGATCTGGCGGAGCTTCGCGAGCAGGTCTGCCAGGCGAACCTCGCTCTCGTCCGGGCGGGCCTGGTGACGCTGTCATTCGGGAACGCCAGCGGCGTCGATCGAGACACGGGCGCGCTCGTGATCAAGCCGAGCGGCGTTGCATATGCCCGGCTTCGGCCGTCCGAGATGGTCGTCGTGAATCTCGCCGACGGAGCCGTTCGCGAGGGCACGTACCGTCCGTCGTCCGACACGCCGACCCACCTGGCGCTCTATCGCCGGTATCCGTCGATCGGCGGCGTCGTCCACACGCACTCGTCGTTCGCGTCGTCGTGGGCGCAGGCTGGGCGTCCGATTCCCTGCCTCGGGACGACCCACGCGGACCATTTCCACGGACCTGTCCCGGTGACGCGACCCCTCAGCGCCGTGGAGATCGAGGGCGAATACGAGCGCGAGACCGGCAACGTGATCATCGACGCGCTCGAGCGTCTCGGCCTCGACCCGCTCGAGATGCCGGCCGTGCTTGTCCTGTCGCACGGCCCGTTCACCTGGGGGGCCGGTCCGGCCGAGGCGGTCGAGAACGCGATCGCGCTCGAGGCGGTCGCGGCGATGGCCTACCGGACCACGAACCTGGAACGGGCCATCACGCCGATGGCGGCCCTGCTGCAGGAGCGCCATTTCCGACGCAAGCATGGACCGGCCGCCTACTACGGCCAGCCGGCCGAGCACCGCTGACAGTCCTCCGGCTGGCCGGCTCAGTAGCCGCCGTGCTCGGCGACGGTTTCGAAAGCGGCCACGATGTTCTCGGGCGGGACGAACGCCTGGATGTTGTGGACCGCGGCGAAGACGAAGCCGCCGCCGGGCGCCAGGTCGTCGATCCGGCGCCGGACCTCGTCGCGGACCTCGGACGGCGTCCCGAACGGAAGGACCCGTTGGGTGTCCACGCCGCCGCCCCAGAAGACGAGGTCGCGCCCGAACTGCTGCTTGAGTTGGCGAGTGTCCATCCCGCGCGCGCTGACCTGGACCGGGTTGACGATGTCTACCCCGATCTCGATGAGGTGTGGGTAGAGCCCCGACGCGGCGCCGCAGCAGTGGTAGAAGAGCTTGGCGTTCGTCCGGCGCTTGATGGCTTCGAAGAGCCGCCTCTGGCGCGGCTTCACGAGCGCGGCGTATGTCTCGGGACTGATCATCCAGCCGTCCTGGGTGGAGACGTCATCCCAGTAGGTGAAGACATCGATGAACTCGCCGACCGCCTCGAGGTAGCGATCCACGGACTCGATGTAGATGTCCGTGATCCGGTCCATCAGCCGCTCGGCGAAGGGGCGGTCGGTGACCATCGCCATCATGAAGGGCTCCAGTCCGACGGTCCTGCAGGGCTGCTCGAAGATCCCGCCGCCGATGATGCCGCTCCCGACGAGCGCGAAGTCCGTGTGCTCATGGAGCCACGCCGCCCGTCCGCGGAGCGCCGCGACGACCTCCGGAGGGTCGGGTTGCGGCCAGCGGTATCCGTCCAGCGCTTCCAGCGTCAGGTCGCGGATCGGGAACTCGACCCAGTCGTAGTAGAGCGGGCTCGCCTTGGGCATCCGCAGCTTCGAGCCCCACCGGTCGTACATCGCCCAGTGCTCGTCCTCGTCGAGGATCTCGACGCCCGCGACGTGGGCCGGCGGCAGCTGGACCATCCGGGTGTCGACCGCGAAGCGCTGGAGAAGGGCCTCGGAGAGGTACGGGAGCTGCTGGACCTCGTCGTGGATTGTCACCTCGCCGGTCGGCAGGCCGAGGTGTGCCATGAGCGGGACGTAGGCGGCCTTCGTGATGGAGGTGACGATCGACGATCCGAGGTCGATCGGGACGCGATCGGCCTCCTCGTGGGCGAGGGCGCGCCGAATGCGCTCTCGTGGGGTCATCAGGGGCCCTCCAGCTTCCCGGGCTGCCGGCGGACTTGCCGTGTGCCGGGGCCACTCTACGGCGTTGCCCGGCCCCGCGGGCACCGCTCCGTGCGTCAGGCCACCGCCCGGGGTCCCACGCCGCGGTCGACGCTGCCACACTGACCCGGTGAACGACAACCCACGGACGACCCCTGTGCGTCACCGCGATCGCGTGATCGCCGCGCTCCATCACGAAGCGCCCGACCGCTGCCCGATGCAGATCAGCTTCACGCCGGAGTTCTCCGTGCGATTGCGGGCGGACCTCGAGGCGCGCGGCCTGGTTGCCCGGTCCGGCTCCGGCAGCCATAACCCGCACGGAGGCGGCAACACGTACGAGCTGGAGCTCGCCCTCGACGAGGATCTCATCCTGACCTCGGTCGGCTGGGCGAACTCGTACTACCAGGGTCCCGACGCATACACGGACGAGTGGGGCGTCACCTGGCGCGCTCAGCCCTACGAGACCCCGTTCGGCATCGGCCACTACACCGAGATGGTCGGCAGACCGCTCGCAAGCGACGCTGCCATCGCCTCCTACCGGGCTCCGGATCCAGACCGGCCGGAGCTCTATGAGGAATCCGGGCGCGTCATCGCGCAGCTTGGCGGCGAGTACTACATCGTGGGTGTCACGGTCACCACCATCTGGGAGACAGCCTGGGCGCTGCGCGGCTTCGAGCAGCTGATGATCGACCTGGTGACG
>JADGOR010000008.1 GCA_017882855.1 Cellulomonas sp.
GCCGACCTCGCCCTGCCGATCGAGGACCTGCAGCTGACGATCCGGTCGTACAACTGCCTGAAGCGCGAGGGCATCCACACGGTGGGTGAGCTCGTGGCACGCAGCGAGGCGGATCTGTTGGACATCCGGAACTTCGGCGCGAAGTCGATCACCGAGGTCAAGGAGAAGCTTGCTGAGCTCGGTCTGTTCCTCAAGGACAGCCCGCTGGACTTCGACCCGTCCACGTCGGACTACTACGACGGCGACGAGGGCGACCTCACCGAGGACGAGCAGTACTGACGCCGGGTGAGTGCGTGGGCCTGAGTGGCGCGCGCACCCACGAAACGAGAACTTGAGGAGTAAGAACCATGCCTACACCCACCAAGGGTCCGCGGCTCGGTGGCGGCCCGGCGCACGAGCGGCTCATCCTGGCCAACCTCGCGACGAACCTGTTCGAGCACAAGCGCATCACCACGACCGAGGCGAAGGCCAAGCGGGTCCGCCCGCTTGCCGAGCGTCTGATCACCTTCGCCAAGCGCGGTGACCTGGCGTCGCGCCGTCGCGCACTCACTGTCGTGCGCGACAAGGGGATCGTGCACGTGCTCTTCACCGAGATCGGCCCGGCGATGGCCGAGCGCCACGGGGGCTACACCCGGATCACGAAGATCGGCCCGCGCAAGGGCGACAACGCCCCGATGGCCGTCATCGAGCTCATCCTCGAGCCGGTGAGCCCCAAGCAGGCCACCGTTCGCGAGGCCGAGAAGGCCACCAAGAAGGCCGCAACCAAGCCCGCGAAGGCACCGGCCGCCAAGGTCGAGCCTGCCAAGGTCGAGCCTGCCAAGGTTGAGCCTGCCAAGATTGAGCCTGCCAAGGTCGAGGAGGTCGCGGTCGAGGAGGTTGTCGACGACGCTGCGGTTGTCGCACCGACCGACGAGGACGCGAAGGCCGACGAGGCCGAGCAGGCCTGACCGGCAGACAGTCCTTCCAAGCGATGAGGGGTGGCCCCGGGCAGATGCCCGGGGCCACCCCTTCGTCGTCGGTGCGGGGCGATGGTCCTGGAACGGTCCGAGAGAGCCTTCAGCCGCGCCCACCCGACACACGCGGTGCTGATCGGCGCGCAGTGCGGTCGCGACCTGGGCATAGTGGGGTCGTGGACGGACCCGCCGAGCTGACACCAGTGGTGCTGATCCACGGCATCAGGGTCACCTCGGCGATGTGGCGCTATCAGCAGGATGCGCTGGCCGCGACCGGACGAGCCGCGATCGCGATCGACCTGCCCGGCCACGGGGCACGCAGCGACGAACCGTTCACGATCGATGGCGCCATGGCGGTGGTCCGGGAAGCCGTCGAGGGGTTGGGCGCGAAGGCTGTCGTCGTCGGACTCTCCCTCGGTGGCTTCATCGCGATCACGTATGCGGCGCGCTTCCCCGACACCGTGGCGGGGGTGGTCGCCGCGGACTGCTCGGCCGAGCCGGTCGGCATCGCCGCCCTGAGCTTCGAGATCGTGGCGGGTGCGATCGGCCGTCTCCCGGACCACGGCGAGCGGCTCAACCACCTCATGCTCGACCGCTTCCTGCCCGACGAGGGCGCTCGCGACATCGCCGCCGGCGGGTTCTCCCCGCTCGTCGTCGCGGATGTCGTGTCCGAGCTCCGTGCTACGGATCCGTGCGCGGACCTGGCGAGCCTGCGGGTGCCGGTCTGGATCGTGAACGGCGAGTGGGACCAGTTCCGGCTCCAGGAGCGCAAGTTCGTCCGCTCGTGCGCGGACGGTCGGCTGGTGATCATCCACCGAGCCGGGCACCTATCCAACCTGATGGCTCCGGTGGAGTTCACCCGGGTGCTGCTCGAGGTGCTGGACGACGTCGACGCACGCCGCACGGTCGAGGCGGGGGTCCGGGACCTGCCTGGCCCCATCGACGACGCGCGTGCACCCGCGGTGCGCGTCCGGCTCGACCTCGGGTACGACGGCACGGGCTTCGCCGGCTGGGCGATCCAGCCAGGGCTACGCACCGTCCAAGGTGTGCTCGAGGAGACGCTCGCCACCGTGCTGCGCCTGCCCGAGCCGGCTCGACTGACCGTCGCGGGGCGAACGGACGCCGGTGTGCACGCGCGCGGTCAGGTCGCTCATCTCGAGGTGCCGCTCGACGCGTGGCTCGCGGTGGTCGGCCGGAGCGACGTCGACCCAGGTCGGGCTCTGGTCAGCCGGCTGGCCGGGGCCCTACCGCGCGACGTCGTCGTGCACCGGGCGATGGTTGCACCGGACGGCTTCGACGCCCGGTTTGCCGCTCTTCACCGGCGGTACAGCTATCGCATCTCGGACCGGGTCGAGACCCGTGATCCGCTGCGCCGCCGCGACGTGGTGTGGCACCGTCGTGAGCTCGACGAGGTCGCCATGGCCGGCGCGGCGGAACGGCTCTTGGGCGAGCGCGACTTCGCGGCGTTCTGTCGCGCCCGCGAGGGTGCCAGCACCATCCGGGCGCTTCAGGTCTTCTCGTGGGCGCGTCCGTCCGAGGGGCCGGACACGGGGTTGGTCGTCGCCGTCGTGCAAGCCGACGCGTTCTGCCACTCGATGGTGCGTGCGCTGGTCGGCGCGTGTATCGCGGTGGGGGAGGGCCGACGACGCCCGGACTGGCCGGCGGCCGTGCTCGCGGGCGGGCTGCGGGACCCCGGCAGCACGGTCGCGCCGGCGCACGGCCTCAGCCTCGATGAGGTGGCCTATCCCGCGGCTGAGGCACTGGCGGCGCGAGCGAAGCAGACCCGGGCGAAGCGAGAGCTCACTCGTCGTCCTTGAGGCCCCACTCGAGCTGTTCGTCGGCGTTGTCGGCGGGGTCCTCGCGCGGGTCGGACTCATCGAGCAGGTGCATCGCGGCCTCCTCGGCGCTGGCCGCACCGCCCGCTATCCCGAGGTCGGATGCGTAGACGTCCTGGCTCGCGCCGGTCTCCTCGACCGGTGCGAGGAGTCGGCCCGTCCGGTCCGCTTCGCGGGAGTCGCGCCCGGGAAGCTCCGACTCCTCCGGCTCTTCCTCGGACAGTCGCAGGTCGAGCGGCTCACCGAGCTCCTCCTCGAGCGCGGTCTCGCCCCAATGGTTCTGTCGCGGTCGTTCGGGCGGCGAGTAGCCCTCGTCCAGAACGTCCTCGAGGCCTCGGTCGAGCAGCGTGTCCTCCAGCGGCAACTGGTCCGAGTCACCGTCGGAGTCCCACTCGTTCTGTCCACCCGGGAGGATGGCGTCGTCACTGCCCATAGGCTCACGGTGTCACCGCTCGGCGGCCCATGCACGTCGAACACGCCCAGGCTGAGCCTGACGGGTGATGAGCGCACTGATGGGGGCTATCGGCGGTGAGGGCGGTTTTGACCCCCCGGCGCGTGTGCGGGTATCGTGGCAGGTCGTTGTGCGTTCACACGGCGGCCGGTGATCCCACTCGCCAGGCCACGCGGTTGATGCGCAGAGACGACCTCCTCGGTGATCGGCACCAGGCCGATTGCCGTACTGACCACATCAGTGACACGAAACGAAGGCTGACCACCGTGCGCACGTACACCCCGAGGCCGGGCGACATCGAGCGGAACTGGTACGTCATCGACGCTACCGACGTCGTTCTCGGCCGCTTGGCGAGCCACGTGGCGATCCTGCTGCGCGGCAAGCACAAGGCCACATTCGCCCCGCACGTCGACGGCGGTGACTTCGTCATCGTCATCAACGCCGCCAAGGTCGCCCTGACGGGCAACAAGCGCGAGCAGAAGCTGGCATACCGCCACTCCGGTTACCCGGGCGGCCTCCGAGCGGTGACGTACGGCGACCTCCTCGCCACGCGCCCCGAGCGGGCCGTCGAGAAGGCCGTGCGTGGCATGCTGCCGAAGAACTCCCTGTCGAACACCCAGATGAGCAAGCTCAAGGTGTACGCCGGCGCGGAGCACCCGCACGCTGCGCAGCAACCGCAGCCGTTCGAGATCACCCAGGTCGCCCAGTAGGCATCCGCCTCACTCGGGACGACATCACCATGGACGCGAGGACCGCAGTGGCAGAGACCACGGTCGACATCGACCTTGAGGGCGAGAACACGCCCAGCACGTTCACCTCCGAGTCCGCCGTTCCGACGGGGCGCGGGCAGAGCATCACCGCTCCCGGCGCCGCGCTCGGCCGCCGCAAGGAGGCAGTGGCACGGGTCCGGCTGATCCCAGGCAGCGGGACGTGGAAGATCAACGGGCGCACGCTCGAGCACTACTTCCCGAACAAGGTGCACCAACAGCTCGTCAACAGCCCGCTCAAGCTCGTGGACGTCGAGGGTCGTTTCGACGTCATCGCGCGCATCAACGGTGGCGGCCCGTCGGGTCAGGCCGGAGCACTGCGCCTCGGCATCGCCCGTGCACTCAACGGGATCGACACCGAGGCCAACCGCGCAGCGCTCAAGAAGGCCGGGTTCCTGACTCGGGACGCTCGCGTCGTCGAGCGCAAGAAGGCCGGACTCAAGAAGGCCCGCAAGGCTCCGCAGTACTCCAAGCGCTGATCGTGCGTTCGCGCTGAGCGACGGCCTCGGTGGTTTCGACCACCGAGGCCGTCGCTGCGTCGTACCGTCAGGGGCATGGCCGTGCGAGAAGTCAGGGAGGACATCGATGGCTCGACTCTTCGGGACCGACGGCGTTCGAGGCCGCGCAAACCGTGACGTGACCGCGGAGCTCGCCCTTGACCTCTCGGCGGCTGCGGCGCACGTGCTGGCGGCCTCGGGTGCCTTCGCGGGCCATCGGCCGCGGGCGGTCGTGGGGCGTGACCCACGCATCTCGGGCGACTTCCTCTCGGCCGCTGTCTGCGCGGGACTGGCCTCGTCAGGCGTGGACGTGATCGACGTCGGGGTGCTGCCGACGCCGGGCGTTGCTCACTTGACCGCCACGCTCGACGTCGATCTCGGTGTGGTGCTCTCCGCGTCGCACAACCCGATGCCCGACAACGGGATCAAGTTCTTCTCGCGCGGTGGGCACAAGCTCCCGGACGAGGTCGAGGACGCGATCGAGAGCCGGCTGGGCGAGACGTGGGACCGGCCGACGGGCGCCGACGTGGGGCGCATCTCGATCGACACCGGTGCGGCCGGCGACGCCTACGTGGAGCACCTGATCAACTCCGTTCCGCACTCGCTGGCCGGGCTTCGGATCGCGGTCGACTGCGCGAACGGCGCCGCGAGCGAGGTCGGCCCGGTTGCCCTGCGAGGCGCAGGAGCCGAGGTCATCGTGATCAACGCGGCGCCCGACGGGCGGAACATCAACGAGGGCTGCGGATCGACGCACCCAGAGGTCCTGCAGGCAGCCGTCGTGGCGGCCGGCGCCGACCTCGGGGTTGCGTTCGACGGCGATGCCGACCGTTGCCTCGCGGTCGACCACGCCGGGGCGCTCGTCGACGGGGACCAGATCATGGGAGTGCTGGCTCTCGCCATGCGTGCTCGCGGCACCCTGGCGGCCGACACCCTCGTGACGACCGTGATGAGCAACCTCGGCCTGAGGCTCGCGATGAGAGCGGCCGGCATCGTCACGGTCGAGACAGCGGTCGGTGACCGATACGTGCTCGAGGAGATGCGCGGGAACGGCTATTCGCTCGGCGGCGAGCAGTCCGGGCACGTGATCATGAGCAAGTTCTCGACGACCGGCGACGGGGTGCTGACCGCACTGCACCTCGCCGCTGAGGTCGCGGCGTCCGGCCGGCGGCTCGCGGACCTGGCCGGAACCGTGCAGCGGCTCCCGCAGGTGCTGGTGAACGTACCCGGGGTGGACCGGAGCCGGACGGCATCGGACGACGGCGTCCGCGCGGCCGTGGCGCGGGCCGAGGCCGAACTGGGGGAGACCGGGCGGGTGCTGCTCCGCCCGTCGGGCACCGAGCCTCTGGTCCGGGTCATGGTCGAGGCGTCGACGCCGACGCTCGCCCGGCAGGTCGCGGACTCTCTCGCCGACGTGGTGCGGGAGCGGCTGAGCCTGTGACGGCATCCGTTCGGGACCAGGTCGAGAGTCTGGTGCTGACCGGCGCGCCCGTGCCGATCGTCCAGGCCGGGCACCCGGTGCTGCGCGCCGTCGCGGAACCCTACGTCGGCCAGCTCGGTGAAGAGCTCCTGGACGCGCTCATCGAGACGATGCGGGTGACCATGCGGGCGGCGCCGGGGGTTGGCCTGGCGGCGCCGCAGATCGGGATCGCGCTGGCGATCGCCGTCGCGGCGGACGCGGGCACCGCGACGGCCGAGGGCGACGACGCGCGCGAGCGGACCCCGCTGGCGTTCCGAGCCCTGATCAATCCCAGCTACGAGCTGCTCGGGACGGAGCGGCGCAGCTTCTACGAGGGCTGCCTCAGCGTGGACGGCTGGCAGGCCGTCGTCGCGCGGCACCGGACGGTCCGGCTCCGATGCCTGGACGTCCGAGGCCACGCGGTGGACGAGGTCCTGACCGGATGGCCGGCCCGGATCATCCAGCACGAGACGGATCACCTCACCGGCCGGCTCTACCTCGACCGCGCCGAGCTGCGCTCGCTCACCTCCGTGGGCAACCTGGTCGAGTACTGGGCCGGCGAGGGCGCGCCGCTCGCCGCCTCGCGCACGCTGGGCTTCCCGCTCGCCTAGGGTCGTCCCGGGCCCTCGCGAGCGCTGGCGGGGGATCGACCGGTGCGCGATGGTGACGGCGCTGCGCTCGGCCCTTACGCTGGTGCGCGGCCCGGCTGGTGCGGCCCACGGCACCGGCCGCGCGACTCGATGGGATGGGTGACGCGTGTTTGCAGGCTTGGATGGTCTCGGGAGCGCGATGGAATCGTGGATCCTGGCTCTCAGTGCCTCCCCGTGGGTCTACCCCGCGCTGACCGGGTTCGCGATCATCGACGGCTTCTTCCCACCGATCCCCTCGGAGTCGGCGTTGATCGCTCTCGCCGCGCAGGCGAAGACCAGCGGAGCTCCCAACCTGTTCCTGTTGATCCTGTTCGGTGCGGTGGGCGCGTGGTGCGGTGACCAGATCGCGTACCAGATCGGCTCCATGGCCAATCCCCGCACCCTGCGGATCATGCGCGGCGAGCGAGCCCAGAAGGCGCTGGACTGGGCGGAGCACGCGCTCGAGCACCGCGGGCCGGCCTTCATCATCGCGGCGCGCTACGTGCCCATCGGCCGCGTCGCGGTGAACGTGACCGCCGGCGGCGTGCACTACCCGCGCCGGCTGTTCATGCTTCTCGCTGCGATCGCCGCGGCCACCTGGGCGATCTACTCGGCCGTCATCGGCATCGCGGCCGGAATCGTGCTGCACGACAAGCCGATGCTCGCCATCGTCGTCGGCGTCGTCGGAGGCCTTCTGATCGGGACCTTGATGGAGAAGGTGATGAGCGCGAGGTCGCGGCGCAAGGTGGCCGCGATGATCGCGTCCGAGGACTGAGGAGGGCCCAGCGGGGCAGTCTCAGAGCTTGCGCAACCGGACCCGCTGCACGCTGTGGTCCTCGCCCTTGGTGAGCACGAGCGTTGCGCGGCTCCGCGTCGGCAGGATGTTCTGCTGCAGGTTCGGCGCGTTGATCGAGTCCCAGATCTGACCGGCGAGGTCGGTCGCCTGTCCGTCGGTGAGATCGGCGTAGCGGTGGAAATACGACTCCGGGTACCAGAACGCGGTCTGCCGAAGCGCCAGGAAACGGTCGATGTACCACTGGCGGACGTCGGCGGTTCGCGCATCGACGTAGATCGAGAAGTCGAAGAAGTCACTGACCGTGAGGCTCGACCCGCTCTTGGCGCGAGGCCGTGCCGGGGCGAGCACGTTGAGCCCCTCCACGATGAGGACATCGGGCTTGCGCACCGTCACGTGCTCGCCGGGAACGACGTCGTAGGTCAAGTGCGAGTAGACGGGAGCCAGGACTTCTTCGCGCCCGGCCTTGACCTCGGAAACGAAGCGCAGCAGCGCGCGCCGGTCGTAGGACTCCGGGAATCCCTTGCGCGCCAGCAGGCCGCGTCGCTCGAGCTCGGCGTTCGGGTACAGGAAGCCGTCCGTCGTGACCAGCTCGACGCGGGGGGTGTCCGGCCAGCGCGCGAGCAGCTCCCGGAGGATGCGCGCCGTCGTCGACTTCCCGACCGCCACTGATCCGGCGACGCCGATGACGAACGGGGTCCCGCCCACGTTCTCACGGAGGAAGGTCGACGAGGCCGCGTGCAGCCCATCGGTGGCGCCAACGTAAAGGTTGAGGAGTCGCGAGATCGGCCGGTAGACGGCATCGACCTCGGCCAGGTCGATCGGGTCGCCCAGCCCGCGCAGCCGCTCGACGTCCGCGTCGGTCAACGGTAGCGGGGTCGACTCCGAGAGCCGGCTCCAGGCCTCGCGGTCCAGCTCGACGAACGGAGTCAGACCAGCGGTGCTGTCATCGGAGCGGGATGCCACCGCACCAGTCTGCCCGAGGTGGGCCCCGGAGCCGAATGGGACCGCCCGGGCGCGCCAGTAGACTCGCGGCATGTGCGGAATCGTGGGGTACATCGGATCGCCCATACCGAGCGGTCGGCCGCTGGACGTGGTGATGGGCGGCCTTCGCCGCCTCGAGTACCGCGGCTATGACTCGGCCGGGGTGGCGGTCGTGACTGCCGACGGAGGCCCGCTCGCCATGGCCAAGAAGGCCGGCAAGCTGGTGAACCTCGAGGACTACCTGGCTGCGCAACCGCTGCCGCTCGGCACCGCCGCGATCGGGCACACCCGTTGGGCCACCCACGGGGCGCCCACCGACCTCAACGCGCACCCGCACCTGGCGGACCGGGGTCGGCTGGCGGTCATCCACAACGGCATCATCGAGAACTTCGCGGTGCTCAAGGCGGAGCTTCTCGCGACGGGCGTCGTGTTCGCCTCGGAGACGGACACCGAGGTGGCCGCTCACCTGCTTGCGAAAGCGTTCGTTGAGACCCGCGACCTGGCCGAGGCGATGCGCATCGTCGCCCGTCGGCTCGAGGGCGCATTCACCCTCCTCGCGGTGCACGCAAACGTGCCGGACGTCGTGGTGGGTGCGCGACGCAACTCGCCGCTCGTCGTCGGCCTCGGCGACGGCGAGAACTTCCTCGGCAGTGACGTGAGCGCGTTCATCGAACACACCCGGGACGCCCTCGAGCTCGGGCAGGACCAGGTTGTCACGATCACCTCGGACGGCGTGGCCGTCACCGACTTCTACGGCGGCGCGGTCACCCCGCGCCGGTTCACGGTGGACTGGGACGCCACCGCGGCCGAGAAGGGCGGCTTCCGCTCCTTCATGGACAAGGAGATCCACGACGAGCCGAAGGCAGTCGCGGACACCCTGCTCGGACGCACCGATCCCGCCGGGGGTCTGATCCTGGATGACCTGCGGATCAACGAAGCAGTGCTGCGCGCGGTGGACAAGATCGTCGTGGTCGCGTGCGGCACCGCTGCCTACGCCGGGCACGTGGCGAAGTACGCGATCGAGCACTGGTGCCGGATCCCGGTCGAGGTGGAGCTCGCCCACGAGTTCCGCTACCGGGACCCGGTGGTCAACGAGAAGACGCTCGTCGTGGCGATCTCCCAGTCCGGCGAGACGATGGACACGATCATGGCGGTGCGGCACGCGCGCGAGCAGGGTGCGAAGGTGCTCGCCATCTGCAACACGTACGGATCGACCATCCCGCGCGAGTCCGACGCCGTGCTGTACACCCATGCCGGCCCGGAGATAGCGGTCGCGTCGACCAAAGCGTTCTTGGCGCAGATCACCGCCACCTATCTCCTCGGCCTGTACCTGGCGCAGCTGCGCGGCAACAAGTTCCCGGACGAGATCCGCGAGATCCTCACGCAGCTGCACGCGATGCCCGACAAGATCCAGTCGGTGATCGACCACGCGGGGCCGGTGCGGGAGCTCGCGCGGTCCATGCGCGATGCGGAGTCGGTGCTCTTCCTCGGCCGGCACGTCGGCTTCCCCGTCGCGCTCGAGGGAGCGCTCAAGCTCAAGGAGCTCGCCTACATCCACGCGGAAGGGTTTGCCGCGGGCGAGCTCAAGCACGGTCCCATCGCGCTGATCGACGAGGGCCAGCCGGTGTTCGTCATCGTGCCGTCCTCGAGCGGGCGCGACTCGGTGCACGACAAGGTCATCTCGAACATCCAGGAGATCCGCGCGCGCGGCGCTCGCACCATGGTCATCGCGGAGGAGGGCGACACGGCGGTCGAACCGTTCGGGGATGACGTCTTCTTCGTTCCCGCGACGCCGACGCTGCTCGCCCCGCTGGTCTCCGTCGTCCCGCTGCAGATCTTCGCGTGCGAGCTCGCGACGGCCCGCGGTCTCGACGTCGACCAGCCACGCAACCTGGCGAAGTCCGTCACGGTCGAGTGAGTCGCTGAGGGGACGGCGAAGCCGTGATCATCGGGGTCGGGATCGACGTGGTGGACGTCGCTCGCTTTGTCGCGACCCTTGCCCGCGCGCCGCGACTGGTCCTGCGACTGTTCACCGCTGAGGAACGGGAGCTGCCGCCGGCCTCGTTGGCGGCGCGGTTCGCCGCGAAGGAAGCCTGCGCGAAGGCGCTGGGAGCCCCTGCCGGGCTGCGCTGGCTCGATGCGAGCGTGTCGCGCGGGCCGGCCCGCGAGCCGTCGCTGCGGATCTCCGGCACGGTGCTGGCCCGAGCGCAGATCCTCGGCGTGGACCGCTTCCACCTCTCCATGTCGCATGACGCCGGCATCGCGTCGGCCATCGTCATCGCGGAACGAGGGGACTGAGCCGTGCTCCGCGCATACACCGCCGCCCAGGTGCGATCCGCCGAGGAGCCGCTTCTTGCCGCCCTCGGTGACGGTCTGATGGAGCGCGCCGCGTTCGGTCTCGCCATGGTTGTACTGCGCGGGTTGAAGCAACGCCGTGGCCGGGTGCGCGGTTCGCGCGTGGTCCTGCTCGTGGGCGCGGGCAACAACGGTGGAGACGCGCTGCATGCAGGCGCGCTCTTGGCCCGGCGCGGAGCATCCGTGCTGGCAGTGACGGTGGCGGCGCGCGTGCACGCCGCGGGTCGGGCCGCGCTCCTGCGGGCCGGTGGGCGGGTGGTGAGCGTGGCCGAGGACGGCGCGGACGAGCCGGTGTGGCTCGGCGATGCGGTTGCCGAGGCCTTCACCGCCGACGTCGTTCTCGACGCCCTGGTCGGCATCGGCGGAGCGGGGCCGCTGCGTGGTCCGGCCGGGCGGCTCGTGGCCGTCCTCGCCGGCCTCATCTGCGCCGAGGAGTACGGGTCACCGTGGGTGGTGGCTGTGGACGTGCCGAGCGGCATCGGCGTCGACGACGGCACTGTCGTCGGTCCCGTGCTCCCCGCTGGCCTCACGGTCGCGTTCGGGGCGAGGAAGCCCGGTCTGCTGCTGCCGCCTGCGCGAGAGCTGGCGGGTCACGTCCAGGTGGTCGACATCGGTCTGGTGCCCGGCCTGGTGGGCGGCGGCGAGCCGGCCGTCGCGAGCCTCGAGACGGCGGATGTGGCGGCACTCTGGCCGGTGCCGGGCAGCCGCGACGACAAGTACTCGCGGGGTGTGCTCGGGGTGGTGGCCGGTAGTGAGCGGTTCCCGGGCGCGGCGGTGCTCGCGACGAGCGCGGCGGTGCGCGCCGGTGCCGGCATGGTCCGATACCTCGGCCCGAGATCGGCATCGCTCGCGGTGCTGGCTGCCCGGCCCGAGGTGGTGACGGCTGACGGCCAGGTTCAGGCATGGCTGCTCGGGCCCGGTGTCGATCCGCTCGATCGGGAGCAGGCGGACCGGGTCACCCGGGTGCTCGCTTCAGCGCTCGACGGCCGCCCGGTTCCCGTCGTGGTCGACGCCGGTGCCCTCGAGCTGCTCCCCGAGACGTGCGCCGAGCACGTCGTGCTCACCCCGCACGCGGGCGAGCTCGCGCGGCTGCTCGCTGCGCGCGGCCGGGCGACCGAGCGCGGCGCGGTGGAGGCTGAACCGCTCCGGTTCGCGCGGCTGGCCAGCCGGTTGACCGGCGCGACCATCCTGCTCAAGGGCTCGACGACGATCGTCGTCTCCCCGAACGGCGCCGTTCTGGCGCAAGGGGGCGCTCCGGCCTGGCTGGCCACCGCGGGTGCGGGAGACGTTCTCGCGGGGGTGCTCGGGGCATTGCTCGCGGCGCACGGCCCGCGGGTCATCGCGGAGCCCGGACTGGCCGCGCGTCTGGCCGCGTCCGCCGCCCTGGTGCACGGTCGGGCGGCTCGCCGGGCGTCGGTCGGCTGCGCGTCGAGGCGCGGCGTATCGACCTGGTCGAGTGCCGTCGAGGTGGCGAGTGCGCCGCTCGGTCCGATTTCCGCGCTCGACGTGGCCGAGGCGCTCCCCGGGACGATCGCCGCTCTGCTGGCCCGGCCGGCGCGGTGACCGGTCGGTCCGAACGCCCCGAGATCCGCTCGTTCGAGCAGGCGATCGCGAGCGCGCGCGTTCTGATGACGCGCGGGCGGCGGCGCACCCTCGGGATCGTCGGTGCGCCCGGAGCGGGCAAGTCGACCCTCGCAGCTGCGTTGGTTCGCGAGCTCGGCCCGAAGACCGCACTCGTCCCGATGGACGGCTTCCACCTGGCTCAGGCCGAGCTCGAGCGCCTCGGCAGGGCGGGACGCAAGGGCGCGCCGGACACCTTCGACACGGCCGGCTACGTCGCTCTGCTCCGGCGGCTGCCGGCCGCCGGCCAGGGTGAGGTCGTGTACGCGCCGCTGTTCAACCGCGACCTGGAGGAGCCGATCGCCGGCGCCGTCCCGGTGCCCCCCGAGGTCACCCTGGTGGTGACCGAGGGGAACTACCTGCTGCTCGGCGAGGGCGCCTGGGTCGACGTCCGAGGGCTTCTCGACGAGGCCTGGTTCATCACGGTCCCGGACGAGGATCGGCTCGAGCGCCTGGTCGCCCGGCACTTGGCGGGTGGCAAGAGTCCCGCCGAGGCGTACGCGTGGGCGCATGGATCGGACCAGCGGAACGCAGAGCTCGTCGTCGCGACAGCCGACGCTGCTGATCGCTCGGTGTCGGCCGGGGTGGTCGCCGAGGTTCACCGGCGAGTGATGGAAGACTGGGCGCCGTGAGCAGCTACCCCGCCCGCGCCGTCGTCGATCTTGCGGCGATCCGCGCCAATGTCGAGACCCTGGCGGCGCGCGCGCCGTCCGCGCAGGTGATGGCGGTGGTCAAGGCGGACGGCTACGGGCACGGCCTGGTGCCGAGCGCCCGCGCTGCCCTCGCGGGCGGCGCCTCGTGGCTCGGCGCCGCCCACGTCTCGGAGGCACTCGCGCTGCGCGCGGCCGGCCTCGACGCCCGGATCCTGACCTGGCTGTATGCACCGGGCGCGCCGCTCGCCGAGGCCGTCGCGGCGGACGTCGACGTCTCCGTCTCGGCGCCCTGGGCGCTCGACGAGGTCGTGGCGGGTGCCCGGCAGGTCGGCCGCACCGCGCGGGTCCACCTCAAGGTGGACACCGGGCTGGGGCGCAGCGGGTCGATGCCGTCGGAGTTCCCGGCGCTGCTCGACGCCGCGCTGCGCGCCGAAGCGTCCGGCGAGGTGCGCGTCGTCGGCATCTGGTCGCACTTCGCGTGGGCCGACGCGCCGCAGCACCCCACCGTCCGGGCGCAAGCGGAGGTCTTCGCCGCGATGGTCGGGCTCGCCGAGAGCCGAGGCGCCCGGCTCGAGGTGCGGCACCTGGCGAACTCCGCGGCGACGCTGACGAACCCGGCCGTGCACTACGACCTGGTCCGACCCGGCATCGCCGTCTACGGCCTCTCGCCGATGCCGGACCTGGCCGACGCGGCCGAGCTCGGCCTGGTGCCGGCGATGACCCTCGAGGCCGAGCTGGCGCTGGTCAAGCGGGTGCCGGCCGGTCAGGGGGTCGCGTACGGGCACCTGTACACGACGGCCGCCGAGACGATGCTCGGGCTGGTCCCCCTCGGCTACGCGGACGGCATCCCGCGGCACGCCTCCGAGCGCGGGCCGGTGCTGGTCGGCGACCGGCGGCTGACCGTCGCCGGGCGCATCTGCATGGACCAGTTCGTCCTCGACCTCGGCCCCGAGGCTCGCGAGAGCGCGGGGGACCGGGTGGTGCTGTTCGGTCCGGGAACCGCCGGCGAGCCGACCGCGGAGGACTGGGCCCGCGCGTCCGGCACGATCGGATACGAGATCGTCACCCGGATCGGCGCTCGGGTGCCGCGGGTCTACGTGGGGACAGAGTGACGCGCGCGGGGCAGCGGTGACGACCAGCCGGGTGGAGCTGCCGGACGCCGACGCGACCCGGGCCTTCGGGGCCGCCCTGGCAGGCGTGCTGCGCGCGGGTGATCTCGTCGTGCTGACCGGGGAGCTCGGCGCCGGCAAGACGACCCTGGCCCAGGGCCTCGGCGCTGGCCTCGGGGTGCGCGGTCAGGTGGCGTCCCCGACGTTCATCATCGCTCGGGTGCATCCTTCGATCTCCGGTGGACCCGCTCTCGTGCACGTCGATGCCTACCGGTTGACCTCGCTGGACGAGGTCGAGGCGCTTGATCTCGATGCGAGTCTCGACGAGTCCGTGACCGTCGTGGAGTGGGGTGCGGGCTTGGTCGAGTCGCTGACCGGGGACCGGCTCGAGGTGACGATCCACCGTCCGCACGGCGCCGAGGGCGGCGACTCCTTCCTCGACGACGACGCCGAGGCCGGGGTGCGGCACGTCACGGTCACCGCTGTCGGGGATCGCTGGGCGGGCGTCGAGCTCCCCGCTGCGCCGTAGGCTGGACCGGTGCCCTATCTCGCGATCGACACGTCCTCCGCGGTCGCCGTGGCGATCGTGGCCGACGACGGCGCGACCCTGTGCGCGGCCAGCGCGCTCGAGCCCCGGCGGCACGCCGAGCTGCTGGCGATCATGATCTCCGACGTGCTTCGGGACTCGGGGGTGGCGCGTGACGAGCTGGTCGGCGTGGTGGCCGGGACCGGCCCGGCACCCTTCACGGGGCTCCGGGTGGGCCTGGTCACGGCTCAGACGCTCGGGTTCGCACTCGGCGTGCCGGTTCATGGCGTGAGCAGCCTGGACGCGCTCGCCGCGGGCGCGGTCCGAGCGCTCGCGCTGCCCACGGGCGTCGAGGTGCTCGCGACTGGGGATGCGCGCCGCCGAGAGGTCTACTGGGCCCGGTACCGGGTCAGCGAGACGCCCGGGATCGAACTTCTCGCGGGTCCTGGTGTGGCTCGCGCGGCGGCTCTGGTGGCGAACGGGATGGCAGCGGGCGCCGTCGTCGTCGGGCGAGGTGCGGCCGGCTACCCGGCCGAGCTTCCGTCGGCCGAAGGAGCGCCGCTCGACCCTGATCCGGCCGATCTGGTGCGGCTGGCACTCTCGCGGCTCGCCGCCGGCGAGGTCCTGCCGACGGAGCCGCTGTACCTGCGTCGGCCGGACGTGCACGGCACGCCGGCGCAACCGTGACAGCGGTCCGGCGGATCCGGGACCTCGGCCCGGCGGACCTCGACTGGGTGGCCGAGCAGGAAGAGGCGATCTTCGGCCCCGCCGCGTGGTCGCGAGCCATGATCGAGGAGGACTTCCGCTTCCCCCGCAAGCGGCACATCGGTGTCGAGGACGACGGCGCGCTCGTCGGCTACGGCATGACGTCTTTCGACGGCGAGGCGCTGCACGTCCTCAACCTGGCCGTTCGTGCCGATGCGCGGAACCGCGGGAACGGGGCGGCTCTGCTCACCGCGATGGTCGAGCAGGCACGCGAGCTCGGCGCGAGCGAGATGTGGCTCGAAGTTCGCGTCGACAACGAAGCCGCCCACACGCTGTACGAGTCGTTCGGCTTCGTGCCGGTCCGGATCAGGCCGCGCTACTACCAACCCGAGGATGTGGACGGGCTCGTGATGCGGCTACAGCTCGGGGATCAGGCCTAGACCACCCGCGCGGCGTGCACTCCAGGGCCTGGTGGTGAGATCCGCCCGATCGGGCGAGGGGTACCGGGGGCCCCTCCTCCAGACCGTAGACTCCTCACCCGTGAGTGCAGACGGATCGCTCGTCCTCGGCATCGAGACCTCGTGCGACGAGACCGGTGTGGCCCTGGTGCGTGGCACCGAGCTGTTGGTCGACGCGATCGCGAGCTCGGTCGACGAGCATGCCCGGTTCGGCGGGATCATCCCTGAGATCGCCTCGCGGGCCCACCTCGAGGCGATGGTGCCGACCCTCCGGCGCGCGCTCGCCCAGGCCGACGTCGATCTCGCCGAGGTCGACGCGATCGCGGTCACGGCGGGGCCCGGGCTGGTCGGCTCGCTCACCGTCGGCGCCGCCGCCGCAAAGGCGCTCTCCGTCGGCCTGGACATCCCGCTCTACGGGGTCAACCACGTGATCGGCCATGCCGCGGTCGACGAGCTCGTGCACGGCGAGTTCCCAGCGAGGGTGATGGCGCTCGTCGTCTCCGGCGGCCACTCGTCACTGCTCTTGGTCGACGACATCGTCACCGGCATCACCGAGCTCGGTCAGACTCTCGATGACGCCGCCGGTGAGGCGTTCGACAAGGTCGGCCGGTTGCTGGGCCTGCCGTACCCGGGCGGTCCGCACATCGATCGCCTGGCGCGTGGCGGCAACCCCGAGGCGATCCGCTTTCCCCGCGGCCTCAGCCGGCGCGAGGACCTCGAGCGGCACCGCTACGACTTCTCCTTCTCGGGGCTCAAGACGGCGGTCGCTCGCTGGGTCGAGGCGCGCCAGGACGCGGGGGAGGAGATCCCGCTGGCCGACGTCGCTGCCTCGTTCGCTGCGTCGGTCGCCGACGTGCTGACCGCGAAGACGATCGCCGCGTGCCAGCGGCACGAGGTCGACACGCTCGTCATCGGCGGCGGTTTCTCGGCCAACTCGCAGCTGCGCGAGCTCGCCGCCGAGCGTTGTGCGGAGGCGGGGATCACGCTTCGCATCCCGCCGATCCGGTTCTGCACGGACAACGGCGCGATGATCGCGGCGCTCGGCGCAGCGGCGCTCCGTCGCGGGGTGGCGCCGTCAGATCTCGGCCTGCCGGTGGACTCCTCGATGCCGCTCACGCTGGTCACCCGGTAGCGCCGTGCTCGGGTCCCCGCGGCCGGCGCCGCACCCCGGAGGCGGTCACGGCGCTCGTCGCGGTGCCTACCGGCCGCGCGACCGCTACAGCGGTCGACCCGCCCGCATCTCGGCCACCAGGGACGACACGACGGAATCGAGCTCTCCGTTGTTGCGCCGGGCGACCGCCCGCTGCCGCTGGTAGGACGCGCCGCGGCGCAGGATCAGTCGCACGTCGGCCAGCTCCTTCGAGCAGCCGAGGCGCGCCGCGACCGGTTCGAGCACGGTCAGCCAGCGTGCGACGTCGTCGGTCACGAGCTTCTCGTTGCCCTCGGCATCGAGGATGACGATGGCGTCCATCCCGTACCGCGCCGAGCGCCACTTGTTCTCCTGGACGAACCACGGCGGCAGGGTGGGCAGCTCCCGACCGGCGTCGAGCTCGCTCGAGAAGTGCTCCACCAGGCAGTGGGTGAGCGCGGAGAGGGAGAGCACCTCGGTGATGTTCGAGGCGCCATCGCAGATCCGCAGCTCGAGCGTCCCGAACCGGGGTGAGGGTCGCAGGTCCCAGCGGATCTCGCTCACGTCGTCGATCACGCCCGTGTGCAGCAGGTCGCCCGTGTAGGCCTCGAAGTCGGACCAGCGTTCGAACTGGAACGGCAGCCCTGCCGTCGGAAGCTGCTGGAACATCAGCGCCCGGTTCGACGCGTACCCGGTGTCCCGTCCGTCCCAGAACGGCGAGGAGGCCGAGAGCGACTGCAAGTGTGCGAACACGGTGAGCATGGCTCGCAGGATCGGCAGGACCTTCTCGCGGTCCTCGATCCCCACGTGCACGTGAACGCCGTAGATCAACATCTGGCGACCCCACCACTGGGTGCGGTCGATGAGGGTCGCGTAGCGCTTCTTGTCGGTGACCTTCTGCTGGGTCCACCGCGCGAACGGGTGGGTTCCGGCGCACATCAGCTCGACCCGCAGCGGGTCCGTGACCTGCCGGATCCGCTCGATGCTCCGTTCCAGGTCGACGCCCGCCTCGGCGACCGTCCGGCGCACGTCCGAGACGACCTCGACCGTGTTGAGCAGCAGTTCCTGGCGGATGTTCGGGTGCTCGCCGCCGTCGGCCGGGCGCACGTCGTCCAGCACCGTCTGGGCGACCTGGCGAAGGTCGCCGCTGTCGACGTCGACCAGCGCGAGCTCCCACTCGATGCCGACGGTCGACCGCTCGGATCGCGCGAAGGGTATCTCCACGCGCCCATCCTGCCGCGTTGGGCCTCGACCGCGCTGCTCAGTCCGGGTGCGATGTGCCGAGGGGCGAGACGATGAGCATCATCTGAGCGCCCGCGACCCGGGTCAGCACGACCGTCGATTCCTGGCTGCCGCTCAGGTCGAGCTGACGTCGCAGCTGTTCCGGCACGACGGCGGTGCCGCGCTTCTTTATCGTCAGCCGGCCGACGTCGTGCTCCCGAAGGTAGGTGCGCAGCCGCTTCAGACCGAACGGCATCACGTCCTGGACGCGGTAGCCGGTGGCGAGCGCCGTCGGTACGAGCGCGTCGGAGGTGACGTAGGCGATCGTGCGGTCCAGCAGTCGTCCGGACACCTCGGACGCGACGACCTCCACCAGCCCGGACCGGATGACCGCGCCGTCGGGCTCGTACAGATAGGCGCCGGGAGAGCCGATCGGGACCGGTTCGGGCCGCGCCGCCCGGCGCGCGGAGACGGCGGTTCCGGCGCGGATCACCAGCGCGGTCCGGCCAGGTCCGTCGGGCGCGAGCGGACCGAACCACAGGCCCGCTTCGACCACGTCGCCGTCCACCGAGATCCACTGGGTCTCGGCGTCCGCCGGAAGATCGGCGTGGGCGATACCGGGCCCGACCTTGATCCCGAGCGCTGGGAGTGTCGCACGCAGGGCAAGGACGTCGGCGAGCGGCGGGGCGTACGAGTTCGGGTCGAACAAGCGGGTGCCACCGCGGGTCCGCCGGGACGGGTCGGCGAAGACGCCGCTGATCCCCTCGGCGAGCAGATCGACACCCAGCCCGTCGCCGTACCGCACCTCGGCGTCGGGAAAGTGCCGCAGGTTGACGGTGGCGATGGCCGCGGTGAGCTCGTCGAGCTCAAAACCGAGGACTCGGAGCCCGAGCGCCGCCATCGCCATCGAGTCACCGCCGATGCCGGTCGTCAGGTCGGCGACCGCGTCGATCCCGGCGGCCGCGAATCGCTGAGCGTGGAGTGCCGCGACCATGAACCGGGTGGCCTGCTCGAGACCCGCCTCGGTGAACAGCATCCCGTCGGCGAAGTCGGCGAACTTGCCGCGCGCCCTGGCCCGCAAGCGGGACTGGGTGAGTGCCGCGGCGACGAGCTCCGGGTCGAACCCGCCGGCTCGGAGCCGCTCCGAGATCGCCATGGTGCGCGACTCGTCGTACGGCGGCAGCGTCCCGAGCAGCGCCCAACCGTCCGGGCTGAGCAGCTTGCCGAGCGCGCTGGCGTCCACACCGTGATCCTTCCACGCCGGGTCGCGGGCCGGCGTCGCTGGCACTCGCCTTGACCGAGTGCTAATCCATGCCTAGATTGGCAGGTGGGCATTCTCCCTCGGGGCATGCCCACCGCTCGGCTGGGTCGGCCGGTTCCCGCGACGACGGACGCCCCAGGTCAGCGACCACGAACCACTGAAACCACGACATGTGAAGGGGAGGTCCGCTGTGTCGGTCTCCATCAAGCCGCTCGAGGACCGGATCGTTGTCCGGACCCTCGACGCGGAGCAGACGACGGCCTCAGGTCTGGTCATTCCGGACACCGCGAAGGAAAAGCCCCAAGAGGGCGAGGTCCTGGCCATCGGCCCGGGTCGCATCGACGACAACGGCAATCGAGTCCCGCTCGACGTCAACGTCGGCGACAAGGTGATCTACAGCAAGTACGGCGGAACCGAGGTCAAGTTCGGCGGGGTGGAGTACCTGATCCTCTCCGCTCGCGACGTCCTCGCGATCGTCGAGAAGTAGCAGCGCGTCCCCTCGAGGGCGCAGAACACACGGACGGCGCCCCGAGCCGCGATGGCTCGGGGCGCCGTCCGTGTGTTCGCGGCGGGTGCCGGCAGGCTCAGCTCGCCTTCGGCAGACCCGATGCCAGGATCGAGCTGCGCTCGTCCTCTGAGATGCCGCCCCACACACCGTACGGTTCGCGTACGGAGAGGGCATGCGTTCGGCACTGCTTGAGCACCGGGCAGCCCTGGCAGATCGCCTTGGCGGCGTCCGCGCGACGGCGTCGGGCAGAGCCTCGTTCTCCTTCCGGGTGGAAGAAGAGCGTCGGGTCGGCGGTTCGGCACGCCCCCTGGTACTGCCAGTCCCATAGGTCCATCACAGGCCCCGGCAAGCGCGAGATCTCGGTCATCAGTCCTCCTCGCCTCGTTGGGAGTGGTCCCGGACTTGTCACGGTACAACCGCGCCAAGAGTTGTTCAAGGGCTCGGCCGTTACCAATACGTAATCACATGGTTGGGGTTCTGAGCACACCGAGATCTGTGCTATCGGAGCCAAATCGATGCAGGTTCACCCGCTCGAGATGTCGTGTCCAGTGGCAGGGCCCCGTGTCGACCGGCACAATCACGGGCATGTCGACCACACGGTCGTCGGCCGATCACCATCTCCCGTCGACCTCCGCTTCCGCTCCGCCGCCGCCGCCGAGGGCGCCCGTTGCGGTGGCGGTCGTCGCTCGCCGCCTGGGGGTCGCACCGTCGACGCTGCGCACGTGGGACCGGCGGTACGACCTCGGCCCGTCGGAGCGCGTCGCGGGTGCCCACCGGCGCTACACCGACGCGGATGTGGCGCGACTCCTGATCATGCGGCGGCTGACCCTCGAGGGTGTCGCTCCCGCTGATGCCGCGTCGATCGCGCGCTCGGTGAGCGTGTCGGACGACGCCCTGCGCAAGCCTGCGCTGCCCACCGCACTGGTCCAGGCGGCCCTGTACCCCGCGGGTGAGACCGCGAGCACGAATGCCGCGGCCGCCGCGATCCGGCTGGATCAGGGCGCGTGCACCCGGATCCTGGAGGAAGCGGCGAACGAGACGAGCGTCCCGCAGTGGTGGGAGGACGTGATCGAACCCGCGCTCGGCCTGGTCGGAGCGCGAGCCGTCCTGGCGCGGCCCGGTGACGAGCCCGAGACGGTGCTGATCGGCGCTGCGCTCGCGACGATGCGGCATCGTCGCGCCTCGGGTCTGTACCCGGCGGCCGAGATCGCATCCCGTTGCGTGCTGCTCTGGACCGCGGGCAGCGGACTCTGGGCGATGCGGCTGCACGGTCTGGCGGCGGCGATCATCGAGCAGGGCGTCGGTGCCCGGGTCCTCACCGGTGACCGCGGCGTGTCACACCTGCGCCAGACCGTCGAGCTGATCGATCCGATCGCACTCGTCATGCTGGCCAGGGTCCCCGCCCGGGACCTGGCCGTCCTGCGCTCGCTGCATGTCAGCAACCCCGAGCTGCCGGTGGTCGTCGGGATCGACACCGACGCCGACACCGATCCGTTGCCCTTGGGGCCGTTGGTGCGCCCGGCGGTCACCTTCGGCGGGATCCTGCGTGAGGTCTTCGCGATCGTTCGGTAGTGGGCTACCGCGTGGGTCACGTACTCGTTTCACCCACTGTGTGCGCTAAGGCCCCGGCGCACCTGCGTCGATAGGACTTGGGAGAGCGCCGATCGACGCGTGTGCCACCGGCGGCACACGACGGCGCGCACGGGAGGTGACCGATGCCTGGAGTCGTGGTGTGCCACGGCTCGGCTGCCATTCGCGAGCGCCTTGCCATCACTGCCCAGGCCGTCCCGGCGCTGCTCCCGGTGCGCACCGCGGGATCGGTGGAGGAGCTCGTTCTGCACGCGCGACGGCAAGCACCGTCGATCGTCCTACTGGATGCTCACCTGCCCGGGGTGGGACCGATCGAGGCCATTCGTCGTCTCGCCCTGATCTCCATCCGGGTCGCGGTCGTGATGCTCGCTCAGGCCGGTGACGAGGTGGCGCTGGACCGGGCCGTCGCTCTCGGCGCGCGCGGCTTCCTCGCGCCCGACGTCGGTCGGGCCGAGCTCGCAGCGGTGGCCGCCCACATCTGTGCCGATGTCTCGGTGAACGCGCGCGTCGGCATGCGCACCCGCGCCACCGATCGGGACCCTGCAGCGGTCCTGGCGCCGATCGGGACGCGGCCGATGAGCCAGGTGCCGCAACAGAACGGGGAGCGCCCGATCCAGCTCACCCAGCGTGAGCTCGAGGTGCTGGCCGGGATGAGCCAGGGGCGGTCGAACGCGCAGATCGGCGCCGATCTCTTCCTGTCCGAGGACACCGTGAAGACGCACGCGCGCCGGCTGTTCCGCAAGCTTGAGGCTGCGGATCGAGCGCAGGCCGTGGCGATCGGCCTGCGCCGGGGCCTGATCCTGTAGGCCCTCGCACCGCTGCGTAGAATCGGCTTGTGAGCGATCTGGAGCCGAGCGTCCTGAACGATCCCTTCGGCCTCGTCGGCCTGACCTACGACGATGTCCTGCTGCTGCCCGGCGAGAGTGATGTCGTCCCGTCCGAGGTCGACACGACGACGCGGCTGACCCGCGAGATCTCGGTTGCGATCCCCTTGCTCTCGGCGGCGATGGACACCGTGACCGAGGCCAGGATGGCGATCGCGATGGCGCGACAGGGCGGCATCGGCGTGCTGCACCGCAACCTGTCGGTCGACGACCAGGCTCATCAGGTCACGCTCGTGAAGCGCTCGGAGTCCGGCATGGTGTCCGACCCGGTGACCGTCGGGCCGGACGCGACCCTGGCCGAGCTCGATGCGCTGTGCGGCACGTACCGGGTCTCGGGCCTGCCGGTCGTCGACGAGGACCGGGTGCTGCTCGGCATCATCACGAACCGCGACCTGCGCTTCGTCCCCGGTCGGGACTTCACCCGGCTGCTGGTGCGCGAGGTCATGACGGCGATGCCGCTCGTGACGGGACCCGTGGGCATCAGCAGTGCGGATGCCGCGTCTCTGCTGGCGAAGCACAAGATCGAGAAGCTTCCGCTGGTGGACGGCCTCGGCCGGCTCCGGGGCCTGATCACGGTCAAGGACTTCGTGAAGTCGGAGCAGTACCCGGATGCGACGAAGGACGGCGAGGGGCGGCTCCGGGTGGCCGCCGCCGTCGGCTTCTACGGCGACGCGTGGCAGCGCGCGATGGCGCTCGTCGAGGCGGGTGTCGACGTGATCGTCGTCGACACCGCGCACGGGCACGCCCGCGCGATGCTCGAGATGATCCGGCGTCTGAAGACGGATCCGGCAGCGCGGGCGGTCCAGGTCATCGGCGGGAATGTCGCGACCACCGAGGGGGCGCGGGCCCTGGTCGAGGCCGGCGTGGACGGTGTGAAGGTCGGCGTCGGCCCGGGTTCGATCTGCACCACGCGGGTGGTGGCCGGCGTCGGCGTCCCGCAGGTGACCGCGATCGCGATGGCGGCCCAGGCCTGCAGGCCCGCGGGTGTCCCGGTGATCGGCGACGGCGGCCTGCAGTACTCCGGTGACATCGCCAAGGCCCTGGTCGCCGGTGCGGACACCGTGATGCTCGGCTCGTTGCTCGCTGGGTGCGAGGAGAGCCCTGGCGAGCTCGTGTTCGTCAACGGCAAGCAGTTCAAGCACTACCGCGGGATGGGCTCGCTCGGTGCGATGGTCTCTCGCGGGCGCGTCTCGTACTCGAAGGACCGCTACTTCCAGGCGGACGTCACGAGCGACGAGAAGATCATCCCCGAAGGGATCGAGGGACAGGTCCCGTTCCGTGGCCCGCTCTCGGCGGTGGCGCACCAGCTCATCGGCGGGCTGCACCAGTCGATGTTCTACGTCGGCGCACGGACCATCCCGGAGCTGCAGGCGCGCGGCCGATTCATCCGGATCACACCGGCCGGGCTCAAGGAGTCGCACCCGCACGACGTGCAGATGACGATCGAGGCCCCCAACTACTCGTCCCGGTGACCGGCTGGGGCGGGCCGCTCCGACGTCGTCGCGTCAGCCGTCGAGGTGCAGCGGCCAGGTCAGCTCGGCCCCCGGTCCGTCCAGACCACGACTCAGCCGCCACGAGTTGAAGTTCTCAGCCCACGCATGGTGGGCCTCCGCTTGCGCGGCGTGCAGCGAGGTCAGGTCCATCAGTGCGAGGTCCGGGTGCCGCCGCACCATCGACCGAAGGACCTCGAGCGTCGCGACCACGTCGACCTCGGCCGTGTGCAGGCCGTCCGAGTCGTCGACGCCGTACACGGCGCACAGATCGACGAGCTTGCGCTTTCCGCGGCGGAACCGGTCGAGGTGCCGGTCCAGCACGAGCGGGTCGATGACGGGGCTGACCGCCCGGCCGAGGCGCTCCGCGAGCGTCGGCAATCCGTGCCTGCGGAGCTCGACCTCGAGGATGGTCAGGTCGAAGGATGCGTTGTACGCCACCACCGGCTCTCCGGCAGCGAGCGACTCGGCCAGCAGCTGTGCGATCTCCGCGAGAGCCCTGGCCGGTGGTTGCCCGAACTCGCGGGCGTGCTCGGTGGTGATCCCGTGGATCGCCGCCGCGTTCTCCGGGATCTCGATGCCCGGGTCGATCAGCCAGGTGTGGACATCGTCCGGCTCCCAGACGCTTCGACGCACCAGGGCGGCCGTGACGATGCGATCGTTGGCGACCGAGACACCGGTCGTCTCGGTGTCGAATCCGAGGAGTGGGCCTTCGGCCCAGCCCTGGAGCCCGCGCAACTGGTCACCCGGTCCGATCATGACTCTCCTCTGCGGGGCTTGATCTGCTCCAACTCTCCCACCGGGCACCGACCTCCGATTCGATGAAGCGGCGCGTGTCGTCCACTCAGGTGCGCCGCTAGCCTTAGCGGTGTGACCAACGAGATCGAGATCGGCCTGGGCAAGCGCGGCCGGCGCGCCTATTCGTTCGACGACGTCGCCGTCGTCCCGTCCCGACGCACCCGCGACCCGGAGGAGGTATCGGTCGGTTGGCAGATCGACGCGTTCCATTTCGACCTGCCGCTGATCGCGGCGCCGATGGACTCGGTGATGAGCCCGGCGACCGCCGCAATGCTCGGGCAGCTGGGCGGCCTCGGGGTGCTCGACCTCGAGGGACTGTGGACACGCTACGACGACCCGGCACCGCTGCTTGCCGAGATCGCCGAGCTGGACGATGCCCAGTCGACGCGCCGGATGCAGGAGATCTATGCGGCGCCGATCGTGCCCGAGCTCATCACCCAACGCCTCAGGGAGATCCGCGCCGCCGGGGTGACCGTGGCGGGTGCCCTCTCGCCCCAGCGCACCCAGGAGCACTGGCGCACCGTGATCGACGCGGGCGTCGACCTGTTCGTCATTCGCGGGACGACCGTCTCGGCTGAGCACGTCTCGAGTCGCGCGGAACCGCTCAACCTCAAGCGATTCATCTACGAGCTCGACGTCCCGGTGATCGTCGGCGGCGCCTCGACGTACCCGGCGGCGCTGCACCTGATGCGGACCGGATCGGCCGGGGTCCTGGTCGGCTTCGGCGGGGGCGCGGCACACACCACCCGAACCTCGCTCGGGATCCACGCGCCGATGGCGACCGCGGTGGCCGACGTCGCGGCCGCCCGTCGGGACTACCTCGACGAGTCGGGCGGTCGGTACGTGCACGTCATCGCGGACGGAGGTGTCGGTCGGTCCGGCGACCTGGTCAAGGCGATCGCACTCGGCGCGGATGCCGTGATGCTGGGCGCCGCGCTGGCCCGCGCCGAGGAGGCGCCCGGCGCCGGCTGGCACTGGGGCTCGGAGGCGCACCACCAGCGGCTGCCGCGCGGCGAGCGGGTGCGCGTGGGCACCGCCGGAACGCTCGAGGAGATCCTGTTCGGCCCTGGCCGGCAAGCGGACGGCACCCTGAACCTGATCGGCGCGCTGCGCCGGTCGATGGCCTCGACCGGGTACTCGGACCTCAAGGAGTTCCAGCGGGTGGAGGTCGTCGTCTCGCCCTATCAGCCGCGCTGATGATCATCGCGGAGATCCTCGACGACGACGTCGAGCAGGTGATCGCGCTGTGGCAGGCGTGCGGGCTGAGCCGACCCTGGAACGACCCACATCGAGATCTTGCGCTGGCCCGGGCCTCGAGCACATCGACGATCCTGGTCGGACGGGCCAAGGAAGACCCCTCGACCGTGGTCGCGAGCGCCATGGTGGGCTTCGATGGGCACCGGGGCTGGGTCTACTACCTGGCGGTCGCTCCGAGCCACCAGGGCCGCGGTTTCGGCCGGGCGATGATGACCGCCGCCGAGGAGTGGCTCGTCGCCCGCGGCGCGGGCAAGGTGCAGCTCATGGTGCGGACCGAGAACGGCGTCGCGCGGGGGTTCTACGACGCGCTCGGGTACGAGGCGCAGGCGACGACCGTCCTCGGGCGTTGGCTCGAGCGAGGGACGAGCGAGCAGACGGAGTGATGCGGTACCGGCGCGCCGCGCGAGCGGGCCACCGCATTCCGCTGGCGCGGGACCGGGTCAGGCGAGTGCGGCGAGTGCGGCGAGGGACTGCCGGGCGATCTCCAGCTCCTCGTTCGTCGGCACGACGAGGACGGTGACCTCGGAGTCGTCCGGGGAGATGACCGTGATCTGCTTCTTGCGACCGGCGTTTCGCGCCGGGTCCACGCGGATGCCCAAGCGCTCGAGCCCGCTCAGTGAACCCAGCCGGACGATGTCGTCGTTCTCGCCGATGCCGGCCGTGAAGGCGATCGCGTCGACGTGGCCGAGCTGCGCGTAGTAGTTGCCGACATAGCCCTTGATCCGGTGGACGTAGACCTCGAGGGCGGTGCGGGCGTTCCCGTCGCCTGTCGCCACCGCATCGTGCACGTCGCGCATGTCGGTGTAGCCGGACAGGCCGAGCATCCCGGACCGCCGGTTGAGCAGGTTGTCGAGCTCATCGGTGGACATGCCCGCGACCCGTGACAGGTGGAAGAGGACTGCCGGGTCGATATCGCCCGAGCGGGTGCCCATGACCAGGCCCTCGAGCGGCGTGAGCCCCATCGAGGTCTCCACCGACTTCCCGCCTCGAACGGCCGTCGCGGAGGCGCCGTTTCCCAGGTGCAGCACGATGATGTTCAGCTCGGCCTCGTCGCGACCCAGGAATTCGGCGGTGGTTCGGGCCACGTAGCGGTGCGAGGTGCCGTGGGCGCCGTATCGGCGGATCGAGAAGCGGGCGGCCAGCTCTCGGTCGATCGCATAGGTGTAGGCGGCCGGCGGCAGGGTCTGGTGGAACGACGTGTCGAAGACCGCGACGTGCGGCACGGTCGGGAACGCATGCCGCGCCGCGACGATGCCGGCGACGTGCGCGGGGTTGTGCAGGGGTGCGAGCGGTGACAGGTCGGAGATCTGCTTGAGGACGGCGTCGTCGATCACCGCGGGCCCGGCGAACACGTTGCCACCCTGGACCACCCGGTGGCCGACCGCCTGGAGCGCCTCTGCGATGAGCGCGGGGCCGTGCTCGGCGAACATGGCGAGCACCCGCGCCATGCCCGCTTCGTGGTCCTCGACCGGCTCGTCGAGCTCGAACGTGCCGCCGGGTGCCTCGTGCTTGAGATGCGAGGACTCCTGCCCGATCCGGTCCACCAGCCCGGACGCGAGCGACTCTCCGGTGTCGGCATCGACCAGCTGGTACTTGATCGACGACGATCCCGAATTGATGACGAGGACGTGAGCGCCCATCAGCTCACCTGCTGTGCCTGGATCGCGGTGATCGCGACCGTGTTGACGATGTCCTGGACGAGGGCTCCGCGCGAGAGGTCGTTGACCGGCTTGCGGAGGCCCTGCAGGACCGGGCCGACCGCGATGGCGCCGGCACTCCGCTGGACGGCCTTGTAGGTGTTGTTTCCGGTGTTGAGGTCCGGGAAGATGAAGACGCTCGCGCGGCCCGCGACGGCGGAGTCGGGCATCTTGGCCTTGGCCACCGAGGCGTCGACCGCGGCGTCGTACTGGATCGGGCCCTCGATGCACAGATCCGGCCGACGCGCGCGGACCAGCTCGGTCGCGGCGCGGACCTTGTCGACGTCCGCGCCGGTGCCGGACTCCCCGGTCGAGTAGGAGAGCATCGCGATCCGTGGCTCGACGTTGAACTGGGCGGCGGTCGCGGCGGACGAGATCGCGATGTCCGCGAGCTGTTCGGCGGTCGGGTCGGGGTTGACCGCACAGTCGCCGTAGACGAGGACGCGGTCCTGCAGGCACATCAGGAAGACGCTCGAGACGATCGAGACGCCCGGCAGGGTCTTGATGATCTCGAAGGAAGGCTTGATCGTGTGCGTCGTGGTGTGCGCCGCACCCGAGACCATGCCGTCGGCCATGCCGAGGTGGACCATCATCGTGCCGAAGTACGAGACGTCGGTGACGATCTCGCGGGCCTGCTCGAGGGTGATCCCCTTGTGTGCGCGGAGCTTGGCGTACTCCTCCGCGAACCTCTCGACCAGGGCGGGATCCTCCGGACTGAGCACGCGCGCATCGTTGATGCTGAGGCCCAGCTCGGTGGCGCGGGCCCGGATCGTCGTCTCGTTGCCGAGGATGGTCAGCTGGGCCACATTTCGGTGCAGCAGGGTGGACGCCGCGCGGAGGATGCGATCGTCGTCGCCCTCGGGCAGCACGATGTGCTTGCGGTCGGAGCGCGCACGGTCGAGCAGACCGAACTCGAACATCAGCGGTGTCACGACGGCGGGGTGCGAGACGTCGAGGCGCTCGAGCAGTGTGTCGGAGTCGACATGCTTCTCGAACAACGCCAGCGCGATGTCGACCTTGCGTTGGGAGGCCGCCGTGAGCCGACCGCGAGTACGGGCCGCGGCCGTCGCCGTGCGGAACGTGCCGAGACTCGTCCGCATGATCGGCAGCCGCTGACCGAAACCGCCGATGAGGCGCGCGATCGGTTCCGCCGGGAGGAAGCCACCGGTGAGGATGATGCCCGCGAGCGAAGGGAAGCCGTCGGCCGCGTGCGAGGCGAGCAGGCCGAGCAGCACGTCGTTGCGATCACCCGGCGTGATGACGACCGAGCCGTCGGACAAGCGGTCCAGGAGGTGCTCGACCGACATGGCTCCGACCAGGACGTCGAGCGCCTCGCGGGCCAGCAGCTGCTCGTCGCCCTTCCAGAGCGTCCCGCCCACGGCGGCCATCAGGCCTTGCACGGTCGGCGCCTGCAGGAACGGTTCATCCGGGATTGCCCACACCGGGACCTCGCCGGCGAGCGCTTCGCGCACCGCGTCCAGCTGGCTGGGGACGCAGCGGTTGGCGATCACGGCGATGAGCTGTGCGTGGCTGGCCCGCAGCTCCGGCGTGGACACCTCGACGACCTGGCGGATCTCGTCCGGGGTCCGGTCCGCGCCGCGGACGACCAGCAGCACCGGTGCGCCGAGGTTCGCGGCGATCCGGGCGTTGTAGGTGAGCTCGGCCGGTCCGGCCACGTCGGTGTAGTCGGTCCCGACGATCACGACGATGTCACAGTGCCGTTGGACCTCGTGGAACCGCGCGACGATCTCGGACAACGCCGCCTCTGGGTCCTCGTGCACCTCGTCGTACGTGACCCCGACGCACTGCTCGTAGGTGAGGTCGACGCCGTCGTGAGCGAGCAGCAGGTCGAGCACGTAGTCCCGCTCGGTGGTCGAGCGCGCCACCGGCCGGTAGACCCCGACCCGCTCCACCCGGTGGGCCAGCAGGTCGAGCATCCCCAGGGCGACCGTCGACTTTCCCGTGTCACCCTCGGGGGAGGTGATGTAGATGCTGCGCGCCACGGTGCTACTCGCTGTTCTGTCCGGGTCCGGCTCGTCGCCCACTGGGGTCAGTGGGGTCTACTCATTGTCGCCCCCGGTGGCGAGGGTCGCGGATACCGAAGGTCCTGTGTTCTCGGTCACGGCGCCCGGCCACACCCAGTCCCGGATCTCCGGCATGTCGTCCCCGTGCTCGCGGGTGTACTCCGTGGCGTGCAGGCGCATGTCGACCATCTGCTGGCGCAATCCGGCGCAACGCGACCCGAGACCTGGCACCCGGTCGATCACGTCGATGACGAGGTGGAACCGGTCGAGGTCGTTGAGCATCACCATGTCGAACGGCGTCGTCGTGGTGCCCTCCTCCTTGTACCCGCGGACATGCAGGTGCGCGTGCCCGGTCCGGCGGTAGGTGAGCCGGTGGATGAGCCACGGGTAGCCGTGGTACGCGAAGACGATCGGTTTGTCGGCCGTGAAAAGGGTGTCGAAGTCGCGGTCGGAGAGGCCGTGCGGGTGCTCCTTCTCGTCCTGGAGGCGCATCAGGTCGACGACGTTGATCACCCGCACCTTGAGAGTCGGAAGATGGGTGCGGAGCAGGTCCGCCGCAGCGAGAATCTCGAGGGTGGGGACGTCACCGGCAGCCGCCAGGACGACGTCGGGCTCCTCGCCACGCACCTCCGTGCCGGCCCACTCCCAGATGCCCAGGCCGCGGGTGCAGTGCGCGATCGCCTCGTCCATGTTCAGCCAGTTCGGTGCCGGCTGCTTGCCGGCGACGACCACGTTGACGAGGTCCCGACTGCGCAGGCAATGGTTGAACGTACTGAGCAGCGTGTTCGCGTCCGGCGGCAGGTAGACCCGGACGATCTCGGCCTTCTTGTTGACCACGTGATCGATGAAGCCGGGGTCCTGGTGGGAGAAACCGTTGTGGTCCTGGCGCCACACGTGCGAGGACAGCAGGATGTTGAGCGAGGCGATCGGCCGTCGCCAGGGGATCTCGTGGGTCACCTTGAGCCACTTGGCGTGCTGGTTGAACATCGAGTCGATGATGTGGATGAACGCCTCGTAGCAGTTGAACAGCCCGTGGCGTCCGGTCAGGAGGTAGCCCTCGAGCCAGCCCTCGCACTGGTGCTCGGAGAGCATCTCCACGACGCGACCGGTCGGTGCCAGGTGCTCGTCGATCGGCCATATCGCGGCGTCCCACTGCTTGTCGGTCACGTCCAGGACCGCGCCCAGGCGGTTCGAGGCGGTCTCGTCGGGTCCGAAGATCCGGAACGTCTCGGGGTTCAGCTCGACGACGCCGCGGAGCCACTCGCCGAGCACCCTGGTGGCCTCGGACATGGTGGCGCCGGGGGTCTCCACCGGTACGCCGCTGTCCCGGAAGTCCGGCAGCCTCAGGTCCCGCAAGAGCTGACCGCCGTTGGCACTCGGGTTGTCGCTCATCCTCAGGGTGCCCTTGGGGGCGAGCTCGCGGAGCCCGGCGCGCAGCGATCCGGCCTCGTCGAACAGCTCGTCCGGCCGGTAGGAGCGGAGCCAGGTGTCGAGGACCGCAAGGTGCTCGGGGGTGTCCCGGGCGTTCGCGAGCGGTACCTGATGGCTCCGCCAGGTGTCCTCGACCTGCACGCCATCAACCGTGTGCGGCCCGGTCCAGCCCTTCGGGGTGCGCATGATGATCATCGGCCAGGCCGGGCGACCCTCGAGGGTGCCCGCCGCGGCCGCTGCCTTGATCTCGGCGATCTGGTTGAGCACCTGGTCGAGCGTTGCGGCGAAGCGGGCGTGCACCGCCATCGGGTCCTCGCCGTCGAAGCCGCCGGAGACCACGTACGGCGTGTGGCCGTACCCGCGCATCAGGTCGAGAAGCTCCGCCTCCGGGATCCGGGCGAGCACGGTCGGGTTCGCGATCTTGTAGCCGTTGAGGTGCAGGATCGGCAGCACGACGCCGTCGGTCAGCGGATTGATGAACTTGTTCGAGTGCCAGCTGGTCGCGAGCGGTCCGGTCTCGGCCTCGCCGTCGCCGACCACTGCGGCGACCAAGAGGTCCGGGTTGTCGAACGCCGCGCCGTACGCGTGCGAGAGGGCGTAGCCGAGCTCGCCGCCCTCGTGGATCGATCCTGGCGTCTCGGGGGCGACGTGGCTCGGGATCCCACCCGGGAAGGAGAACTGCCGGAAGAGTCGTCGCATCCCCTCCAGATCCGGCGTGATGTCGGTGTAGACCTCCGAGTAGGTGCCCTCCAGGTACGCATTCGCGACCAGACCAGGGCCGCCGTGGCCCGGGCCGGCGATGTAGATGGTCGAGAGGGACCGCTCGACGATCGCGCGGTTGAGGTGGGCGTAGATGAGGTTGAGGCCCGGCGTCGTCCCGAAGTGGCCGAGCAGCCGTGGCTTGATGTGTTCGCGGGTGAGCGGCGTTCTCAGCAGCGGGTTGGCGAGCAGGTAGATCTGCCCGACCGAGAGGTAGTTCGCGGCCCGCCACCAGCCGTCGATGCCGGCGAGGGTGTCACGGTCCGGCGGGGCGACGTCTCGGGTCTGCCAAGTGTTCGTCCTCGTGGCGGTGGTGGTCATGACGGACTCCTCGATGCCGTTCGGAGGTGGCCCGGACGTGCATCCGGCGCCGCCTCAGTGCCGCGGGCCGGCCGGTCTGGCCGCCCGCTGTCATACAACCGCATCCCGAGCGTCGGCGCGCGAGGTATCGGAGCTGACTTGGCGTGGGAGCGACCACCACTACGATCGGTGTCACGGCGCCGGAGCGGTTGCCGCGCCTCGACTGCCCGGATGGGGAGGACGATGTCGCTGACCTCGCTGCGGGCGTCGCTCCGCGAGACGTGGCGGCGGGGTTCGCCGGGGGTCGTCGAACCCGCGGAGCGCGACAGTGTCGTCGCTGCTGCGGTGACCAGGCGATACGTCATCCTCGCTCTCGGGATGACCCTCGCCTACGAGGCGTTCTACCTTCTCTACGACCCGCTCCGGCTGGCTCCCGTGCTGATCCTGAACGGACTGATCGGAGCCGCCTATTCGAGTGCCTTCCTGATCGGGCGCTCCGGTCATCAGCGGGCCGCGAGCCTGGTGGCTCTGCTCGGCCCGCTCGTGCAGATCACCATCGTCTCGAGCGGGCTCAGCCGCCGCGCGGGATTCCACCTGTTCGACCTGACCGCGGGTGTGCTGGCCTTCCTCATGCTCACGGATGAGCAGCGGGTCGAACGGTGGTGCGTGGTGATCCTGTCGATCGTGGCATTCGGCTTCGTGCACCTGAACTACCCCATCGAGCGGGTGTCGGTCCGCCTCCCGCTGGACGTGCTGGACCGGATGTTCGTGGTGAACGGTGTGTGCTCGATGGCGCTGCTCTACACCGCGGCGGCGCTGTTCCACCAACAACTCAAGGGCCAGCGTGACCTTCTGTCGGTCCAAGCCGATCACATGGCGAGCCTCGCGCAGACGGACGTCCTGGCCCAGGTGCCCAACCGGCGTCGGCTGATGGACGTGCTCGCTCGCAACGCCAACTTGCCACAGGTGCCGTACACCGTCGCCCTGGTGGATCTGGACCATTTCAAGCGGGTCAACGACACGCACGGGCACGCGGCGGGTGACGTCGTACTGGCCAAGGTGGCGGCGATCCTGATGACGAGCATCCGGACCAGCGACGTCGTCGGCCGGTGGGGTGGCGAGGAGTTCATCCTGGTGATGCCGGCCACGCCGCTGCACCGAGTCGGTGATCTTCTCGAGCGGGTGCGCGCGAAGGTCGCCGCGGAGACGATCGAGTACGACGACGTGCGGATCCGGGTGACGGTGTCGATCGGCGCCGCCGACGCGCGGGGCGGGATGACCTACCAGGATGCGATGCGGATCGCGGACGACCGCCTGTACGTCGCCAAGCGTCGAGGTCGGAACCGGGTGGTGAGCTCGGACGACGAACCCACCTAGCGGACCGGGCCGACGCGCGCTCACAGGCGGCGCTCGAGCAGGGCCGGGCGGCCGACGCGTCGATCCCACCAGCGTCGCTCTCGGACGTGCTCGCGCCACAGACCCGCTTCGACGGCAGTCTGGTCGGTCGCCGGGTCACGGTCCGGGGGTCCGATGCGGTGGACGAGCAGTTCCTCGTGTCGGGCCGCTCCCTCGACGGTCGGACCGGGTACCTGGTCCTGATCCCGCTGCGGGTGCGCACGGATGCGCGTTCGACCCAGAGCGCGGCGCCGGTGCTGCCCGTGGTGCGCGGCTGGACGGCCGGCCCGGACGGCACCGACCTGACCCCCCCCGTCGCGTCGGGTGCGGCACAATGAGCCGACCGCACGACCGAGAGGATGACCCCGTGCCGATCGAGCTGCTACCAACCGCGCAGAACTCAACGACCGGGTCGGCCTGGGCCGCCCTCGGTCGCTACCGCGTGACGGCCTATGTCACCGGCGGCTGGCTGCTTCTCCTCACCCTCGAGCTCGTCCTCAAATACGTGGTGGACGTCAACGGCGGGCACCGTCCGGTGCTCGGTGTCCGGGTGGCCATGGTGCTCGCGGGAGTTGTCCCGTTCATGTCGTTCGTGCTCGAACGCCGGGTCCACCGCGATGCGGTCGCCGAGCTGGGAGACGTGGGGTCCCGCACTACCGTGGCACCGTGACGCCCACACCTCGCCCGGTCCTCGTCGTCGACTTCGGCGCGCAGTACGCCCAGCTGATCGCGCGCCGCGTCCGGGAGGCGCGGGTCTACTCCGAGATCGTGCCGCACACGTGGTCCGTCGAGCGGATGCTGGCGAAGGACCCGGCCGCGATCATCCTGTCCGGCGGCCCGTCCAGCGTGTACGCCGATGGCGCGCCGTCGGTTGACCCGGCGCTGTTCGCCGCCGGGGTGCCGGTGCTCGGGATCTGTTACGGCTTCCAGGCGATGGCGCGGGCCCTCGGCGGCACGGTCGCGCGCACCGGGCTCAGCGAGTTCGGCGGCACCCGCGTCGCGGTGACCGACGCCGGTACCCTCCTCGGTGGTTCGCCGGCCGAGCAGTCCGTCTGGATGAGCCACGGCGATGCCGTGCACGAGGCCCCGCTCGGCTTTCACCTCCTGGCCACCTCGGCCGGCTCACCGGTCGCTGCCTTCGAGGACGCCGAGCGGCGGCTGTACGGCCTGCAGTGGCACCCCGAGGTGAAGCACTCGGCGTTCGGCCAGCAGGTCCTCGAGAACTTCCTGTACCGCGGTGCGGGCCTCGCGCCGGACTGGACCCCGGGCAACGTCATCGGCGACCAGGTGGCGGCGATCCGCGCCCAGGTGGGGTCGGGCCGGGTGATCTGCGGACTGTCCGGCGGCGTCGACTCGGCGGTGGCCGCGGCGCTGGTGCAGCGCGCCGTCGGGAACCAGCTGACCTGCGTGTTCGTCGACCATGGTCTGCTCCGCGACGGCGAGGCCGAGCAGGTCGAGCAGGACTTCGTCGCCGCGACCGGGGTGCGGCTGATGGTCGTCGACGCCCAGCAGCGGTTCCTGGACGCCCTCGCCGGGGTGACCGAGCCTGAGGCCAAGCGCAAGATCATCGGCCGCGAGTTCATCCGCGTGTTCGAGCAGGCCGCCCGGGACGTGGTCGCCGAGGCCGGCGCGCACGGGGACGAGGTGCGCTTCCTGGTCCAGGGCACCCTCTACCCGGACGTGGTGGAGTCCGGCGGTGGCGAGGGTGCGGCGAACATCAAGTCGCACCACAACGTCGGCGGTCTGCCCGCGGACCTGAAGTTCGACCTGGTGGAGCCGCTCCGCACTCTGTTCAAGGACGAGGTCCGCGCCGTCGGCCTCGAGCTCGGACTGCCCGAGGCGATCGTCTGGCGCCAGCCGTTCCCGGGGCCGGGCCTGGGGATCCGGATCATCGGCGCGGTGACCCGCGACCGACTCGAGACGCTCCGTGCGGCCGACCGGATCGCCCGCGAGGAGCTGACCAAGGCCGGCCTCGACCGGGAGATCTGGCAGTGCCCGGTGGTCCTGCTCGCCGACGTCCGTTCGGTCGGGGTCCAGGGCGACGGCCGCACCTACGGCAACCCCGTGGTGCTCCGCCCGGTCTCGAGCGAGGACGCGATGACCGCCGACTGGACCCGCGTGCCGTACGACGTCCTCGCGACCATCTCGACCCGGATCACGAACGAGGTCCGCGAGATCAACCGGGTCACGCTCGACGTGACGAGCAAGCCGCCGGGCACCATCGAGTGGGAGTGATCGCCGCTCGTGCGCATCGTCCACGTCTCTGACTGCTACCCGCCGCGCACCGGCGGGATCGAGTCGCAGGTCAGCGATCTGGCCCGGCACCAGCACGAAGCCGGGCACGAGGTGCAGGTGTTCACCGCGACGACCGGGCCGAACGGCGAACGGTCCGGCGCTGTGGATGACCACGCCGGGGTGCGCGTGCACCGGCTCGGCACCCGGATGCCGTTCGACCTGCCGGTCAACCCGGCCGCGGCTGGTGCGATGCGGCGCCTTCTGCGCGAGCTCCGGCCCGACGTCGTGCACGTGCACGCGGGAGTCGTGTCCCCGTTCGCCTTCGACGGTTTGCGAGCTGCGATCCGGCTCGGCGTTCCGACCGCGGTGACCTGGCACTGCATGCTCGACGGGGTCGTCACACCGCTCCGGCTGGCGGTGCACGCGGGCGGTTGGGCCACGATGCCGGTGGCTCTCAGCGCGGTCAGCCACGCTGCGGCGGAGCGGGTCCAGCGTGTCTTCGGCGGTCGCGTTGCGGTGATGCCGAACGGGCTGGACCTGGCCACCTGGGCGCCGCCCGCTGCCGGCGGGCCCGCGCTCGATGGCGCGCCGTTGCGCTTGGTCGCCACGATGCGGTTGGCACCGCGCAAGCGGGCCGCTGCCCTGGTGGACCTCGTGGCCGATGCCGTCGGCGCCGTCGGCGCGGGCGCTGTGCACCTCGACCTGGTCGGCGACGGACCCTTGCGCGGCCGGATCGAGGCGCAGATCCAGCGGCTCGATCTCGCGTCGGTGGTGACGGTCCTCGGTCGGCTGACCCGACCCGAGATCAGGGAGCTGTATGCGGACTCGGCGGTGTTCCTCGCGCCGGCGGAGCTCGAAGCCTTCGGCATCGCGGCCCTCGAGGCGCGAGCAGCAGGTCTTGCGGTGATCGCGCGCCGGGGCACCGGCATCGAGGAGTTCGTCAGCGACGAGATCGACGGCCTGATCGTCTCCGGTGACGACGCGATGGCCGACGCCGTCGTCCGATTGGTTCGGGACCGTGCGCTGCTGACGGCGATCCGCGCTCACAACCGCACGAAGCCGCCGCGGTTCGACTGGTCGGACGCGCTGGCCGCGGCCGAAGCGGAGTACTCGCGCGCCGCCGCTATCGTCGCTCGCTCGACCGGGGCGCCCCAAAAATAGTTGAGAACTGTACGGGACTTTCTGCCCAGGCAATTTTCAACTTTCCTGGGACCCTGGTGTCACGGAGTTCAGACGAACTCGACCGGCCCCACCGACGTGGCCGGCACTGATCCCGAGGACGGGAAGGAAACAAATCATGGCGACAGCCACGATCCCTGAGGGCAACACCAAGGTGGTGCGCCTCATCAGCTTGGTCTCGATAATTGCAGGCGTGGTGCTCATCGTTGCGGGCATCGGCACGTGGACCCTGGTTCGCTCAGACCTGATCAAGGAGCACATCACCGTCTCCGCGGACGCCAAGGCGTTCGGCGGCAACGAGGTGTCGGGTCCGTTCGAGGCCTTCTACCAGGCAGATGCCATCGCCGGCCACGTTCTGAAGTCGACTGGTGGCAAGACCTACGCGCAGCTCGCTCAGGACGACCCGCTGCGCGCGACCGCCATGAACGGATCGTTCCTGCGCGCGTCGCTGTTCACCTCGGTGATCGCATTCGGAGTCGCCGCCTTCGCGATGGGCGTCGGCCTGTTGTTCCTGCTCATGGGCTGGGCGCTACACAGGCTCGTGCGGACTGAGGTTGTCGTCACCGAGCCGAAGGTCGTTCCGGCGGAGTGACATCGAGCGGAGCTTCCGCTGCGCACACCCCCCCGTGTCGCAGCGGTCGCCCCGGGCATCGAGTTCAGATGCCCCGTCCCGGATGGCCGGTCACAGGCATGTGGCCGGCCATCCGGCGTCCCGGGACGTGGCCCGGGACGCCGCCGTCGAGTCCGGGGACCGGCTCAGCGGGTCTCTCGGCGTCGCACTGCCGAGACCAGCGCGCCGATGAGCAACGCGATGCCGCTACCGGCCAGCAGGCCGATCACCGCCAGCCCCGAGTCGATCGTGGCGCCGGCCACGAGCGCCAGCACCAGGACACCGATTGCGGTGATGACGAGACCCCAGACGATCGTCCCGATTCGTACGGGTGGCCGCGCCGGAGCCTTGCCGGTGCCGGCCGGAGTCGGCAGGTAGGGCGCCGATGCGGGCTGCGGCTCGACGGTCGGGCTCGCGTCCGTCACCGCGTCCTGAACTGGCTCGACCACGGTCGCGTCGATCTCGGTGCTTCGGTCGTCGCTGGTCATCAGTTCTCCTCGATCGTGACCTGGGCTGCCCCGGCGCGGATGTCCAGGACAAGGTTTGGGGTGCGGCCGGCCGCACTCTGGCTGGTGAGAGTCCTCGACACGCCGGTGCCGGAGATCTGCTGGTGGTCGGGGTCGACGTTCCAGTCGAGCTCGCCGGCCTGGAGGCGCACCTTCGCCTCGACCGCTGCGCCGTGCGGCACGACGACGATCAGGTCGCCGACTCCGATCCGGATCGGTACGGTGAGCTGCTCGCTCGTCAAGGGCACCCCGGAGAGGTCGATCCGGCTCTCGCCGACGCCGAGCGAGAATCCTTCCGCAGCGGTCGCGCGGTCGATCGGTCGGTGGGTCTGCGTGCCGGTGCTCACGTGCGGCCCGGCCACCGACCAGTCACCGGACGACCACGTCGAGAGCGGCGAGAGGATGAGCGTCACGATCGCCAGGAAGCCGAGGATTCCGCTGCGGCGGCCGCGGAGGCCGGCAGCGACGATCCCGAGGCCGAGGAGCACGAGGAACGCGCCCGAGGCGAGCGCCCACGGAGTGGCTGAGAGCTTCCCGGCGCGATCCAGTAGGAGCAACCCGGCGGTCGCGAGAAGTCCGAGTGCGACGACGACGCCGAGGGTCGTCTTCCCGGGTCCTCGCACGCGGGGCTTGCGCGGAGCGGTGGGCAGGGCCGGCGGGGCCGGTGCGTACGCGCTCGGCGGGACCGGTTGGCCGTAACCGGCCGGCGGGATGTGGCCGTAGGGGGTCGGACCCGCGTGGTACGGCATCTGACCGGCCGGGTAGGCCGGGCCGGCCGGGTACGCCGGGCCCGCTGGGTAGGCCCCGGCGTAGGGCGGGTAGCCGCCCTGGGCGGGGACCTGTTGCGTCGCACTGTCGCCGCGCGGAGCTGCGGCCGCTGATGTGCCTCCGTCCGTCGAGACGCCGTCGGCGCCCGGTGCCGAGGCATCGGTCCCGTTGTCGGCGACTCCCGGTCGGGGTGCCGTTCCGCGGTCCATGGTCATCCCTTCGTTCACGATGCC
>JADGOR010000191.1 GCA_017882855.1 Cellulomonas sp.
CATCCACTCGTCGATGCGGGGCACCGTCACCGTCACGCCGTAGGGATGGCCTGGTCCGTCGATCATGAGTCCCAATGGCGGCTGCGGGCCGCCGAGTTGCCCGGGCGTCGTGACGGACGGCCCTTGCTGCCCTGCCTGGGTCGAGACGAGCATCCGCGCTGACGGTAGCCTGCGCCTCGGATCGGCATCGGACCGACCGGATCGCACGTCGAGCGGCGCGCCCCCAGCGCGGTCTTCGAAGATCGTGGCCTCCCTTCCGCCCGGCCCGGCACGCCGCCTGCGGCCGGCCGACTCGTCGGCGTACAAGGAGGTCACGATGGCCATCTCGACCGCCCCGACGGCACAGGCATCACCGCGCCTGATCGCAGGGCTGGGGCTGATCGCGATGCTCGCGATCGTCGCGGCCGCGCTCGTCGCGCAGGCGCGACCCGGCACCGCCTTCGAGACGGGGACGTACCGGCTCTCCGACACGACGATGCTGATGCAGCAGGTGCGCGCCGCCCCGTAGCGCGCCGAACGCCATACGGCAGCGAGGCCGGCCCTGGCGGGCCGGCCTCGCCGATTCAGGGCCCCGGGGTCGCGGCTATTTGCCGCCCTCGTTGAGCGTGACGGTGAGCTTCTGGAAGGAGGCGCCCTTCGTGTCCACGGACGATCCGAGGGCGGCGAGGGCTGCCTGCGCGAGATCGGTCCGATAGGCGCCGTCGGATGGGGCCGCCTTGAGGATCTCGTACTTCGTCGCGATGTCCACGGTCTGGTTCCAGGCCGTCGTGTCGAACTGGCCGATGCCGTTCGGAGACGGCCAGATCAGGGCGTTGATCTCGTTCATCATCCAGAGCTGGTGGCTCGTCCCCAGCTGTGAGCCGGCCTTCGTCACGATGTCGGCGCACTTCTGCGGGTTGTCGCGGCAGTAGATCCAGCCCTTGAAGCTGGCGGTCAGGAACTTCGTCGCGGTGTCGGCGTTCGAGCCCTGCTTGAGCCAGGTGTCCCGGGCAAAGATCGCGTCCTGGAGCATGGCCGTTCCGATCGACGGGTCGTTGAAGTCCATCACGTTGAGGTCGGCCGGCGTGAAGAGCGCGCCGGTCTTCGGGTTCTTCGTCTCGAGGACCTGGGCGTACTCGTTGTAGATCATCGCCTGGGCCGCGTCGAGGTCGCCCTGCACGAAGGCGACCATGTCGAAGTTCTGCTTGATGACGTTCTCCTTGGTCGGGTCCAGCCCGGCCTTGGTGAGCGCCGCGAACAGCTCCGGCTCGTTGCCGCCGAGCCACGAGCCGATCTTCTTTCCGGCCATGTCCTTCGGCGCGACGATGCTCTTGTCCTTGAACGAGACCATCCGGGTCCCGGAACGCTGGAAGACCTGGGCGACCGTCACCAGGTCGGTCCCGCCCTCGCGCGACTGGAGCGTCTTGGGAACCCAGGAGACGCCGAGGTCGGCGCCGCCCGACGCGACCACCTGGAGGTTGTTGACGTCCGGGCCACCGGAAAGGACCGTGACGTTCAGGCCCGCGGCCGTGTAATAGCCCTGGTCGAGGGCGGCGTAGTAGCCGGCGAACTGCGCCTGCGGCACCCACTGGAGCTGGAGCTTGACCGGGATGAGCGCCGCGGCCGATGGGCTCGCACTCCCGCTCGAGCAGGCCGCCGCGACGATCGCGGCACCGACCAGCATGCCCGCGATCCGTGCGGACTTGTTCATGTGTGCTCCTCCGTGTGCATACCTGCGTCCCCGGTCGTCCGGAGCCCCGCTCGGCCTGACCGGCCCGGGATCGATCGTCCCCGCCTCACGTCGACGTCCGGAACGCCACCTCCTCTCGCATCTCAGGCGTCGCGGCCGTCGGCGCGATGCCACGGGATGGCAATCCGCTCCAGCAGGAGCACCGCCGCGAAGAAGGCGGTCCCGATCAGGCAGGCGCACACGATCCCGGCCCACGCGTTCGGGTACCGGAAGAGGTACGCCTCGGAGCTGATGTAGATGCCCAGCGAGTAGCGCGGGCCGCCGAAGTACTCCCCGATCACCGCCCCGATCACGCTCAGCGTGGCCGCGATGCGCAGCGCGGTGAAGACGAAGGGCAGCGCGTTCGGGATGCGGACGTGGCGGAACGTGTCGACATCCCCCGCCGCGTACGACCGCATCAGCTCGAGGGCGGATGCCTCCACGCTCGTGAGCCCGCGAACCGTGTTCACCATCACCGGGAAGAAGACCATCAGGGTGACGATGAAGATCCGCGCGAGCGGGCTCTCCACGCCGAACCACGCGCTCGAGATCGGCGCCATGGCGATGATCGGGATCGAGCTCGCGGCGATGGCGACCGGCATGAGCGCCTCGCGCGCGGTCGCCCACCGGGCGGTCGCGAACGCGGCGATCACGCCGAGGCTCACGCCGACGAGGAATCCGGCCAGGGCCTCGCCGCCGGTGTAGACGATTCCCTTCTGGAGCACGGGCCACTGCTGGAGGAAGGCGGTCACGATCGTGGTCGGCCGCGGCAGCAGGAACTCCGCGAAGCCGAGCGCCTGGAGCAGGAACTCCCAGAGGAGCAGGACCACGATCGCCGCGCCCACCGGCGGGACGAGCGCGCGGAGGCGCCCGGAGGCGACGGCGTGGCCGGCCGCGGGCCGCCGCCCGGGCTGCGGGACGCGGGCAGCGGCCGCGGTCACCCGATCCCCTCGACCCGGATGCGCGTGTCCACGACCTCGTCGACGGCGGCGGCCTCCTCGAACCCGCGGAGCGCCTC
>JADGOR010000032.1 GCA_017882855.1 Cellulomonas sp.
TTCAACGGTACTGCTCAGGGGTCGCGATCGCGACGGCGCGTGCGCCGGCTCGGCCGTCCAGTCGCCGCGAGGACCAGGCCGCTCGGCTCGCCTCGGGAGTGCGCCGGATCGTAGGGTCACCGCATGGACCGACCACACGTGCTGGCCATCGGGAAGGCGCGGGTGACAGCACTGTCGGCGCGGTGGCAGCAGACGCGAGCGGCGCGCGCCAACGCCCGCTTCGGGGCGGCCGGTGGCGGGGTGCTGACGGGCGGGATCGCATACAGCGCGCTGTTCTCGGTCTTTGCCGGTCTCACGATCGGCTACACCGTGTTCATGGCGGTGCTCGGCGACAACGCGCTGCTGCGCCACGACGTGCTCGCCACCGTCTCGACCTCCGTTCCCGGATTGATCGACACCGGCGACGGGAAGGGTCTGCTCAAGCCCGCCGACCTCGTCCTCAGCGCCACCCTCAACGTTGCTGGGGCGATCGCGATCGTGGTGCTCCTGTTCAGCGCAACAGCCTGCATGGCTGCGCTGCGCACGGCGGTGCGCGCGATGTTCGACGAGCGCGGGGCCGGCGGGAACGCCGTGACCGGCAGGCTCCGCGAGCTGGCCGGGTTCGCCGGGATGGCCCTTGCGGTGTTCGTCTCGACGGTGCTGAGCATCGCCGTGACCGCCGCCGCCGGCTGGCTGCTCGGACTTGCGGGTCTGAGTGACAGCTCGGGCTTGTTGGTGCGGGTGCTGGGGATCGCGGTCGCGTTCGTCGTCGATGCCGCGACCTTCGCACTGATCGTCGTCGTCCTGGCCGACGCGCACCCGCCCGGCCGTGACCTGCGGCGCGGGGCGGTGATTGCGGCCGTCGGCATCGGCGCCGTGCGGGTGCTCGGCACCAGCGTCGTGGCCGGCAGCGCCGGGAGGAACGCACTGCTGGCCTCGTTCGCTGTCCTGGTCACCCTGCTGGTCTGGATCAACCTCATCGCGCGGATCGTGCTGCTCGCGGCCGCGTGGACTGCAGATCCCCAAGCCCCTGCCCCGGCGGCAATGCCTGCAGCGTCCAAACGCTGACGTGCGCCAGGTGCACGGACCCGCCAGGTCGGTGCCGCGGTCGGCGGGTCAGGCTGCGGGGTGCGCTTTTGCTCCCTCGGCGTACTCTGCGACGCATGAGGATTCTCGCAGTGGTGGTCGTGGTCTGGCTGGCGATCGGCGCGTTGGCGGCGGGTCAGCGGGGCTACTTCGGCTCGGAGCCGGCGAACTGCGCCGGGGCGGCGACGGTTGTCGTCACGGTCCTGGCAGGCCCGTTGAACTACCTGGGGGTCAACCCCAAGGTCACCTGCCCGACCGTGCCACAGCCCTCGAGCTGAGCCTGCGCCCCGCCGATGCCGTGATGCGTCCTTAGACAGGCGCGAGAAGGCAAGTCGGACGGGCGTCGGAATGCCGTGAGGAGGATTGGCAGTGGAGTACGTGTGGACAGTGATCGGCCTGGGTCTGGTGGTCGCGGCGGTGATCGGGTTCGCGCGCGTCGACTTCCATCGTGGCGCCTCGAAGCTGGAGGGCGCGAACCCCGAGCTGGCCCGGGCCGTGCGCGAGGCCCAGCGACAGATTGACCGGGGCAAGAGCGCCCATCAGGGCTTCCTCTGAGCTCGGTCGGCCGGGACAGCCGCGCGCCGGAGCTGCATGACTTGGGTCGCGGTCCCGCTTCTGGCAGAATGACCCGCTGTACTCGGCGCGCCGGCCCCTCTCTCCGCGCGCAGCCGCGTCCATCTGGCCAGATCGACCGCCTGTCCCCACGGGATGGTGGATCACGGCCATCCCATTGAACCAGGAGTGTCCGCCACTGTGGCTGTCAAGATCCGTCTGAAGCGCTTCGGCAAGATCCGTGCGCCCTACTACCGCGTCGTCGTCGCTGACTCGCGCACCAAGCGCGACGGCCGCGTCATCGAAGAGATCGGCAAGTACCACCCGACCGAGGAGCCGTCGCTCATCGAGATCGCCTCGGAGCGCGCCCAGTACTGGCTCGGCGTCGGCGCTCAGCCGAGCGAGCAGGTCCTCGTTCTGCTCAAGATCACCGGTGACTGGCAGAAGTTCAAGGGCCTCCCCGGTGCCGAGGGCACGCTGCGCGTCGCCGAGGGCAAGAAGGACGACGCCAAGGCCGCCATCGAGGCTGCCGCGAACGCTGCCGAGAAGCTGAAGGCCAAGGCCGCTGAGGCCGCTTCCGCCGCGAAGGCCGCCAAGGCTGCGGAAGCCGCTGAGGCCGCGAAGGCCGCTGAGGCTGCCGCTGCTGCGGAGGCCGAGACCGCTGCCGAGGCCGCCCGCGCAACCGAGGCTGAGGCCGAGACTGCGCTGGAGCAGGTTCCGTCCGAGGACGTCGCTGAGGAAGCCCCGGTCGTCGAGGTTGCTGCTGAGGAAGCCCCCGCCGAGGACGAGAAGGCCTGATGCTCGCCGAGGCGCTCGAGCACCTGGTGCGTGGCATCGTCGATCACCCGGACGACGTCCAGGTGACCGCGAAGTCGCTGCGCCGTGGTGAGCTGCTCGAGGTCCGGGTTCACCCCGAGGACCTCGGGCGCGTCATCGGCCGCGCCGGTCGCACCGCCCGCGCCCTGCGTACCGTCGTCGGCGCGCTGTCCAAGGACGGTCCGGTCCGGGTCGACGTCGTGGACGTCGACCGTCGCTGAGCCGAGCAACGCTTCAACCGAGGCCCGGTCCGCCTAGAGTGGACCGGGCCTCGTCATGTCCGCCCCCGCGGCCCGCAACGGGTCGCTCGCCCCACCCGGAGGAACCGTGCAGCTGACCGTCGCGCGCATCGGCCGCGCCCACGGGATGCGCGGCGAGGTGGCCGTCGACCTGCGTAGTGACATGCCCGACGAGCGCTTCGCCCCCGGCGCCGTCCTCCGCACCGTCCCGCCGAGCGCCGGCCCGCTCACGGTCGAGCGGTCCCGCGGCCAGAACGGCCGCTGGTTCATCCAGTTCGAAGGCGTTCTGGACCGGACCGCCGCCGAGGCACTGCGCGGGGTCGAGCTCGTCGTCGACTCGGATGACGCCGACGCCGCCGAGGAGGACGCGTGGTACCCGCACCAGCTGGCGGGGCTCCGGGTCGAGCACGTCGACGGCCGCACGGTGGGCACCGTGCTGGACATCGAGCACCTGCCCGCGCACGACATGCTCGTCATCCGCGAGCCGTCGGGCACCCGCACCCTGGTGCCGTTCGTGCGTGCCATCGTGCCGGTCGTCGACGTCGTCGGCGGTCGCATCGTGCTGGACCCCCCGGGCGGTCTGCTGGTCGACGACGGTGAGTCGGAGGCCTGAGATGCGCATCGACGTCGTCTCGATCTTCCCCGAGTACCTCGCCCCGCTGGAGCTGTCGCTGGTCGGCAAGGCCCGCGCGGCCGGCATCCTCGACCTGCACGTGCACGACCTGCGCGACTGGACGACCGACCGGCACCGCACCGTCGACGACACGCCTTTCGGCGGCGGCGCCGGCATGGTGATGCGACCGGACGTGTGGGGGACGGCACTCGACGGGGTGCTGGGTTCGATCGCCGCAGCCCCGGCTGCGCCGAGGCCACCCGCCCACCTCGTCATCCCGACGCCGTCGGGAGCGCCGTTCACCCAGCGGATCGCCGAGCAGCTGGCCGGCGAGCAGCACCTGGTCTTCGCGTGTGGTCGGTACGAGGGGATCGATGCACGGGTCGCGGACCACTACCGCGAAGCCGGCGTCGTGGTCTCCGAGCTCTCGATCGGCGACTACGTCCTCAGCGGTGGCGAGGCCGCCGCACTCGTCGTGATCGAGGCCGTCGTGCGGCTGCTGCCCGGTGTCGTCGGCAACCCCGAGTCCTTGGTCGAGGAGTCGCACGGCGACGCCGGGCTGCTCGAGTACCCGGTGTACACGAAGCCGCCGGAGTGGGCCGGTCTCGCGGTTCCCGACATCCTCATGACGGGCCACCACGCGCGGATCGCCCGATGGCGGCGGGACGTCGCACTCGAGCGGACCGTCGAGCGTCGGCCCGACCTCGCGCGGGCCCTCGACCCGACGTTGCTCGACGCCGCGGACCTGGACACCCTGAGCGTGCTGGGCTGGGAGGTCCGGGACGGCGCGGTCCAGCCGCACGACGACGGGCTCTGATTTCCACGGTCGTGGCGGCTGTGGCAGACTTGGCCGCTGGCGTGCGCCGGTCTCGTCTCTGCCACAGGGGAGACGTTCTCGACCGCAAGCGCATCCACCCACGTACTGGACGTGGCAGCACCCTGCTGCCGACGAGTTCGCATCTGACCTGTGGCAGTGCGGGGAAGCGACCCACCATGAACACGCTCGACTCTCTGGATGCAGGATCACTGCGGGACGACATCCCGGACTTCCGCGCCGGTGACACCATCAAGGTCCACGTCAAGGTCGTGGAAGGCACCCGCTCCCGCACCCAGCTCTTCCAGGGCGTCGTGATCGGCCGCTCCGGCGCCGGCGTCCGCGAGACGTTCAAGGTCCGCAAGATCAGCTTCGGCGTCGGCGTCGAGCGCACCTTCCCGGTGCACACCCCGACGATCGAGAAGATCGAGCTCGTCAGCCGCGGCGACGTGCGCCGCGCGAAGCTGTACTACCTCCGCAATCTGCGCGGCAAGAAGGCCAAGATCCGCGAGAAGCGTTGAGGCGTCGCGCACGAGCCGTGCGCGAACCGAGTGTTCACTGTGGCCGGCCTTCGGGTCGGCCACAGTCGTCTCCGCGGCTCTGGCGCGCGTTCACGGCCGGCCTCGGCGAACGCGCCGTCGGACGCGGTGCGCTCGTGTTCGCTCAGCGCCGCCGCGGGATGAGACAGTTGTGCTCGTGAATCAGCTCTCGGGCGTCGCCGTCCGCCACCGCTCCGAGCCGACCAGCGACAATCCGCGCAAGACAGGCGTCGGGTCGTGGCTCCGCGAGATCGCGATCATCCTGGGCAGCGCGCTCTTGCTGTCGTGGATCATCAAGACCTTCCTGGTCCAGGCCTTCTTCATCCCGAGCGGCTCGATGGAGCACACCCTCGAGATCGGCGACCGTGTCCTGGTCACGAAGCTCGCGCCCGGTCCCCTCTCGGTCCATCGCGGCGACATCGTCGTCTTCAAGGACCCGGGGGGCTGGTTGCCTCCGACGGTGAAGCCGCAGGTCAACCCGGTTCAGCAGGGCCTGAACAATGCCCTCACCTTCGTCGGGATCCTTCCGCAGGACTCTGGTGAGCACCTCATCAAGCGGGTCATCGGGACGCCGGGCGACAAGGTCGAGTGCTGCACCGCACAGGGGCAGGTCACGGTCAACGGCGTCGCGATCACCGAGCCGTACCTCAGCCCCGGGGTGCGCCCGAGCGAGATCCCGTTCAAGGTCACGGTGCCCCAGAACTACCTGTGGGTGATGGGCGACAACCGCCAGCACTCCGGCGACTCGCGCTATCACACCGGCGATCCCGGCGGCGGCGCGGTCCCGATGAGCAACGTCGTCGGCGTCTCGTTCATGCGGATCTGGCCGTTCGACCGGGGTGGCGTGCTGTACAACCCTGGCGACACCTTCCGGGACGTCCCGGCGCCGAAGTGACGGTTCTGGTCCGATGACCATCGCGGTCTCCGTCCCGGTGCCGCACCTGCTGGTCGAGCGCGAGCTCCTGGCCGGCGGGGCCCGCGTCGTCGCCGGGATGGACGAGGTCGGGCGCGGTGCTCTCGCCGGGCCCGTCAGCGTCGGCGTCGTCGCGGTCGACGCGCAGACGCCCGAGGGCCCGCGCGGGGTCGCGGACTCCAAGCTCCTCAGCCCCGCGGCGCGGGCCGCTCTGCTCCCGGCGCTCGCGACCTGGGGTCTCGCCCGCGCCGTCGGGCATGCGAGCGCGGCCGAGATCGACCGGTTCGGAATCATCGGGGCCCTCCGGCTGGCCGGCCGACGGGCGCTCGCCGGTCTCGCGATGCCGGTCGACGTCGTGCTGCTGGACGGGAAGCACGACTGGCTGACGACGCCGGCGCAGCCCGGCTTCTTCGATGCGGATGCCGACGCCGATGCCGACGCCTCTGCTGATGCCGACGACAACCTCCCCTCCGGTTTCGGCGCCGTCGTGCACACCCGTGTCAAGGCGGACCTGACCTGCGCGAGCGTGGCCGCGGCGAGCGTGCTCGCCAAGTGCGAGCGCGACGCCTTGATGTGCGCCTTGTCCGCCGAGCACCCTGCGTACGGCTGGTCCGGCAACAAGGGCTACGGCTCGCCGGACCACCTGGCCGCGTTGCGCGCGCTCGGCCCGAGCCCGTTGCACCGGATCAGCTGGCGGCTCCCGCTCGAGTGACGTCGTCCGGGCGCGCTGAGCCGCGGGCCGAGGGCGACCCGCCCGCGCGCGGTTCCCGACTCCGGACGCCGATGGTCCATGATGGTCCGGTGAGCGCGGAGGACCTTGAGAACTACGAGACCGAGATGGAACTCGCCCTGTACCGCGAGTACCGCGACGTCGTCGGCCTGTTCGCCTACGTGGTGGAGACCGAGCGGCGGTTCTACCTGGCTAACCAGGTCGACCTCCAGGTGCGCTCCGCCGCAGGTGAGGTCTACTTCGAGCTGACGCTCGCCGACGCGTGGGTGTGGGACGTCTACCGCTCCGCCCGCTTCGTGAAGTCCGTCCGGGTGGTCACGTTCAAGGACGTGAACGTCGAGGAGCTGGCCAAGGCCGATCTCGAGGTGCCCGAGGGCGGGACCTTCCCCCGCCGCTGACGGTTTCGCCGGCCGACGAGCGCCCGCTCGGCCGTGCAGCCACGCTCACCGACCGTCCACCGTCGCGCTGAGGCGCGTGTTCTCCACACTCTGAGGCCGCCGACGCCGCGCCGACGCCTCGCCGCCCGGCACGCTGCGTGCGGAGGTGGTGACGTGCGGGCGAAGGACGCGGTCGGGCGGTACGGCGAGAACGTGGCCGCCCGGCATCTCGAGGACGCCGGGCTCCGGGTGCTGGACCGCAACTGGCGTTCGCCGTCGGGCGAGCTCGACATAGTCGCGCTCGACGGGACAGAGCTCGTGGTCGTCGAGGTCAAGACCCGGCGCAGTGACGCGTGCGGTCATCCGGCCGAGGCGGTGACCGAGCTCAAGCTCCGCCGGATCCGGCGGCTCGCGGCGGAATGGCTGGTCGCGCACGACGTGCACCCGTCCGGCATCCGGATCGACGTCGTCGCGGTCCAGGTCGCCGAGCGCGGCGCGGCCCGGGTCGAGCGCCTCACCGCGGTGCTCGAATGACGGTCGGCCGGACCCACGCGGTGTCCTTGGTGGGACTCGCGGGGCACCTGGTGGAGGTCGAGGCGTACGTCGCTCGCTCGCTCCCGGCGTTCATGCTGGTGGGTCTTCCGGACGCATCTCTGTGCGAGTCGCGAGACCGCGTGCGCGCCGCGGTAGCTTCGTCCGGCTTGACCTGGCCGCAACGGCGGGTGACCGTCAACCTGTCGCCCGCCTCGCTGCCCAAGTCGGGATCCGGCTTCGACCTGGCCATCGCGGTGGCGACCCTCGCGGCCGCGGGCCTGGTGGATCCCGCGGCGGGTGCGGGGGTGGTCCATCTCGGTGAGCTCGGTCTCGACGGTCGGCTCCGGCCGGTCCGGGGCGTCCTGCCGGCGGTCGCGGCGGCCGTCGCGGCGGGCTACCCGCGGGTCGTCGTGCCGATCGGGAACCTCCGCGAGGCTGAGCTCGTCCCCGGCGCATCGGTCATCGGCGCGACGTCGCTCGCGCAGGTGGCCTTCCGCTACGGCGCCGAGATCGCCGAGCCCGACGACGTCGAGCCGTTCACGGCGGCGCGCCCGGCGCAACCGCCGCCGGCGACAAGGGATCTGAGCGACGTCATCGGGCAGGCGACGGCACGGCGCGCCGTCGAGATCGCGGCCGCCGGAGCGCACCACTTGTTCCTGGTCGGGCCGCCGGGCGCCGGCAAGACGATGCTGGCGAATCGGCTGCCGGGCCTGCTACCGGACCTGACCGACGCCGAGTCCGTCGAGGTCACGAGTGTTCACTCGCTGGCCGGCACCTTCGACCCCGCGGACGGCCTGGTGCGCAGGCCGCCGTTCGAGGACCCGCACCACACCGCGACCGCGGCCGCCGTCGTCGGGGGCGGGTCCGGCATCCCCCGCCCGGGTGCCGCCTCGCGGGCGCACCGGGGGGTCCTCTTCATGGATGAGGCACCCGAGTTCTCGGGCCGGGTCCTGCAGACCCTGCGCCAACCCCTCGAGCACGGCGAGCTGGTGATCCAGCGCGCCGGGGGCACGGCCCGGTATCCGGCGCGATTCCAGCTCGTCATGGCCGCCAACCCTTGCCCGTGCGGCCGTTCGATCGGTACCACTCCGGACTGCCACTGCACGCCGATGGCGCGCCGCCGGTACTTCTCCCGGCTGTCCGGGCCGCTGCTGGACCGGGTCGACCTGCAGATCGACGTGCTGCCGGTGACCCGGGCGGAGGTTGCCGAGCGCGGCGCGGGGGAGACGACCGCGGTGGTCGCAGCCCGGGTTCGCGCCGCGCGAGCGCTACAGACCTCGCGGCTCGCCGGGACGCCCTGGCGGACCAACGGAGAGGTTCCGGGGCGCTGGTTGCGGGATCGCCTGGGTGCCCGCCCCGGGCTGCTGACCGAGCTCGACGGTTCGCTCGATCGTGGCATCCTGACTCTCCGCGGGGCGGACCGGGTACTGAGGATCGCGTGGACGGTCGCTGACCTCGCGGGGCGGTCCGCACCGGACCGTGAGGACGTCGGCACGGCGCTCGCGCTGCGCACCCGCGGGCAGTCGGGCCAATGACGGCCGCGGTGTTCGACGTCGACGACCCCCGGCTCGCGACGGCCGCGTGGAGCCGGATCGCCGAGCCGGGCGACGAGATGGCCGGGGCGCTCGTGCAGACATGGGGGGCGTCGGGCGCGCTCCGGTGGCTGCTCGGTGCCGCGCTGCCTGGCTCGTCAGCCGAGAGCGAGTACCGAAGCCTCGCCGCGCTGTCCCGGGGCCGGCTCGAGGCTGCCCGGACGCGGTGGCAACCGCGGCTCACGACTCTCGACCCGCGGCGCGAGCTGCGGGTGCTCGCCACGCTCGGCGGCTCGCTCCTCCTCCCCGATGACCGGGGTTGGCCGGCGGGCCTGGACCAGCTCGGCGTCCAGCGACCGCACTGCTTGTGGGTGCGCGGCAGCGCGGACCTCTCCGGTCTCATGACGCGCTCGATCGCACTTGTCGGGGCCAGAGCCGCGAGCAGCTACGGCGAGTACGTGGCGAGCGAGATGGCCGGCGGTCTCGCCGACCGCCGCTTCGTCGTCCTGTCCGGCGGCGCCTACGGGATCGATGCCGCCGCTCACCGTGGCGCTCTCGCCGCCGATGGAGCCACCGTCGTGATCCTTGCCGGCGGCGTGGACCGGGCGTATCCGGCGGGCAACGCGAGCCTGATCGAGCGGGCGATCGACGCGGGCGCCGTCGTCAGTGAGGTGCCCCCAGGGAGCGTGCCGAGCCGTTCTCGTTTCCTGACCCGCAACCGGCTGATCGCCGCGGCCAGCAGGGCCACGGTCGTCGTGGAGGCCGCTCACCGGTCCGGCGCGCTGAACACGGCGAACCACGCGAGCGGGCTGTTCCGTCCGCTCGGAGCGGTTCCCGGGCCGGTCACGTCGGTCTCCTCGGCCGGGTGCCACCGGCTGATCCGCGACGGTGCCGCGGTGTGCGTGACGAACGCTGCGGAGGCTGCCGAGCTGGCCGGTGCCCTGGGCTCCGATCTGGCCCCCGAGATTCACCTCCCGGACCGCCCCGAGGACGGCCTGTCCGGAGCTGAGCGGCTCGCCTTCGACGCGCTGCCGTTGCGCCGGCCTGCGTCCATCGAGGCGCTCGCCCGAAGTGCCGGTCTTGGGGAGGTCGAGCTGCTGAGCGCGTTGGGGACTCTCGAGCTGCGCGAACTGGCCCAGAACCGCTCAGGACAGTGGATCAAGGCCACCAGATTATCGGGACATAAGGGATGAGACCGGGGTGAAATTCACATCCGACACTTGAGTAACAGGCGATTTGGCGTCACCGTGTAGCCATGCACAGGGTCAGCGAGGTCCCTGCGGTCTTGGACCACTCGGGAGCGCTCGACGCTTTCGCCATGCATCTGCGCGATCAGCGGGGCCTCTCGGTGCACACCGTGCGCGCCTACCGGGGTGACCTCCTGGACCTTCTCGCGTTCGCGCGATCGCGGGGCGCGGTGTCCTTCGCAGACGTCGATCTGCCCACCCTGCGCGCCTGGCTCGCCCAGATGGCCGACCGCTCGCTGAGCCGTTCGACGATGGCGCGCCGGGGCGCGGCCGCCCGGACGTTCTTCTCGTGGGCGCAGCGCACCGGCAGGGTCCCCACCGACCCGACCATCCGCCTGGCCAGCGCACGACCGGCCCAGACGCTTCCCACCGTCCTCGGCGTCCGCAGCGCCGCGACCCTGATGGAGGTCTCGAGGGTCCGCGCCGACGACGGCGACCCGATCCATCTGCGCGACTGGGCGATGCTCGAGCTGCTGTATGCCACCGGCGCACGCGTGGGTGAGCTGGTCGGTGCCGACGTCGACGACGTCGACCTCGAGACGCGCAGCATCCGGCTGATGGGCAAGGGCTCCAAGGAGCGGATGACCCCGTTCGGCGTGCCGGCCGCCCGTGCGCTGCGGCAGTGGCTCATGGTCGGTCGCCCCGAGCTGGCGACCGTCGAGTCCGGGGCGGCGCTCTTCCTCGGTCGCCGCGGACACCGCGCCGACCAGCGGCAGGTCCGCGACGTCGCGCACGACGTCGCCGCGGTGGCAGGGGTGGACGACATCGCCCCGCACGCGCTGCGCCACACCGCCGCGACCCATCTGCTCGAAGGCGGTTCCGACCTGCGCTCGGTCCAGGAAGTGCTCGGTCACGCGAGCCTCGCGACCACCCAGCGCTACACGCACGTGTCCGCAGAGCGTCTGCGCGCCTCCTACCAGCTAGCCCACCCGAGAGCCTGAAGGCAGGTGACGACGTGACCGCACCGACGCACGGGACCACCGCGAGCGACGGCGAGCTCGCCGCTGGCGGTGTGATCCCCACGCCGCGTGCCGGTCGTGCCTTGCGTCTGGTTCGGATGGGGGACAGCGTGGTCGACGATTCGCGTGGTGACACCGATGCTCCGGTCGATGGCGCGAGCGACGAGGTGAACGACGTCGAGGATGATCTGGCCTTCGAGGACGAGACCATTGCGCGCGGGCAGACCTGGGCCGCGGCCGAGATCGCAGCACTGTGGCGCTCGTTCGCGGAGACGGGTGACCGTTCGGCTCGAGAGCAGCTGATCCTCAACTTCGCCCCGCTGGTCACGATGGTTGCGGGTCGCGTCGGGATGGGCCTGCCGAGCACGGTCGAGCAGGCGGACCTGGTCTCCTACGGCATGTTCGGTCTGATCGACGCGGTGGAGAAGTTCGAGCTCGGTCGGGGCGTCAAGTTCGAGACCTACGCGAGCTCCCGCATTCGCGGCGCCATCATCGACGAGCTTCGCGCGATCGACTGGATCCCGCGGTCGGTCCGCACCAAGGCGCGCGCCGTCGACCGCGCGTACGCGGAGCTCGAGTCGGAGCTGCGTCGCAGCCCGTCGGAACTCGAGGTGGCACAACGGCTCGACATCGGCCTGATCGAGCTGCGCAGCATCTTCGCCCAGCTGTCCACGGTCAACATCGCGGCGCTCGACGAGCTGCTGAGCGTGGGTGCCGAGCGCGGCGACTCGCTCTCGCTCCTCGACACCCTGGAGGACGACCACGCGCTGGACCCGGCGGGTTCGTTCGAGACCCAGGAAACGACGTTCCTGCTCGCTCGCGCCATCGAGCAGCTGGGGGAGCGCGAGAAGATCGTCCTCGTCCTGTACTACTACGAGGGCATGACGCTGGCCGAGATCGGCCGCGTCCTCGGGGTCACCGAGTCCCGGATCTCCCAGATGCACACGGCGGCGATGCTACGTCTGCGCCAGCGGCTCCAGCAGTCCGAGCGCGACTAGCCGGACCCGTCGATCGGTAGCAGCACGATCGGACCGAAGCCCCGGAGCAGGTCGATCGGGTCGAGATAGGTCGCACCGAGACGAACCCCCCAGTGCAGACAGACTCCGGGCGCGCAGTGCCCCGGCACCCCGGACACCAGGCCGATGGCTTGACCGGCTCTGACTTGATCGCCGATGCGGACCAGCGGTTCCACCGGTTCCAGGCTGCTGCGTAGGCCGTTGGGGTGCGTGATCGTCACGACGCCGCGGTCGACGACGCGGCCGCTGAAGGAGACGGTTCCACTCGCCGGCGCCAGCACCTCGATACCGACCGCGGCCTCGAGATCCACCCCCCGGTGGCCGGCGGTCCACGCCGACGTCGGTGCCCGGAAGCTGTTCACGACCCGAAGGACGCCGGCGACCGGCGCGTCTAGGCGTGCGTCGTCGGCCGGTAGCGCGCGGACGCAAGCGGTGCCGACGAGGAGCGGCGCCACGTCGTCGGCGGGGGAGGTGGTGGCCTGCCACGAGGCGCTGAAGACACCCGTGCCGAGGCCCGTGACGGCCAGAGCCGAGATCAGCGGGACAATCCTCATCAGGGAATAGTCGCGGTGCGCACGCGACCAAGGCCACATCAGCCGAGTCGTCGAGGGCGTGATCGACGCGGGCACCTCCTGTGGTCGGGTAGAGTTCTCCCCGCGACCGGCCCACGCCGGTCGACATCGCGCGTCATCGTCCCCACGCCCGCCCTCGTGCGAGCTGCTTCGGGGAGCACGCGGTCGCAGCGGTCCGGGTTCGCCCGGCGCGACCATGTCATGACGCCAGGGGCACCGGCCACCGGCCGGCGCTGACAACCGGAATGCGGGCCGAGCAGGTGGCCCGCTGCAGAGAGCGCGGACCCAGCGGGTTCGCGGCGGAAGGACGTCCCATGGCCGTCGTCACCATGCGCCAGCTCCTCGAGAGCGGCGTCCACTTCGGGCACCAGACCCGTCGGTGGAACCCCAAGATGAAGCGCTTCATCTTCACCGAGCGCAATGGCATCTACGTCATCGACCTCCAGCAGTCGCTGACCTACATCGACCAGGCGTACGACTTCGTCAAGGAGACGGTCGCCCACGGTGGGTCGATCCTCTTCGTCGGCACCAAGAAGCAAGCGCAGGAGACCGTTGCCGAGCAGGCCGCTCGGGTCGGGATGCCCTATGTCAACCAGCGCTGGCTCGGCGGCATGCTCACCAACTTCCAGACGGTGAACAAGCGCCTCCAGCGGCTCAAGGAGCTCGAGGTCATCGACTTCGACGACGTCGCGAACAGCCCCTTCACCAAGAAGGAGCTCCTCTTCATGCGCCGCGAGCGCGACAAGCTCGCCAAGACGCTCGGTGGCATCCGCGACATGGCGAGGGTTCCTTCGGCGGTGTGGATCGTCGACACCAAGAAGGAGCACCTTGCGGTCGACGAGGCGCGCAAGCTCGGCATCCCGATCGTCGCGATCCTGGACACGAACTGCGACCCGGACGAGGTCGACTACAAGATCCCGGGCAACGACGACGCGATCCGTGCCGTCACCTTGCTGACCCGGGTGATCGCCGACGCCGTCGCCGACGGCCTGCTGGCGCGTCACGCGGCCCGCACCGACAGCCCGGACGCCCCAGCCGAGCCGCTCGCCGAGTGGGAGCGAGAGCTCCTCGAAGGCTCCGAGGCCGAGCTCTCCGGTCGGACCTCGACCGAAGCCCCGGTTGCCGAGGAGGTCGCTGAGGCTCCCGTAGCTGAGGCGCCCGTGGCCGAGGCTGCCGCTGAAGAAACCGCCGTCGAGGCCGTCGTCGAGGAGCCCGCCGCCGAGGCCGTCGTCGAGGAGCCCGTGCCCGAGGCTGCCGCTGAAGAAACCGCTGTCGAGGTCGTGACCGAGGCGCCTATCGTCGAGGCCGTCGTCGAGGAGCCCGTTGCCAAGGAGGCCGTCGTCGAGGAGCCGGTCGCCGAGGTCGTGGCCAAGAAGGCCGCCGCCAAGCCGAAGGCATCCCCGAAGACCCCTGCCGCTGAGTGAGCTCCTCACTCCGACCGATCCAGACTGACGAAAGGACAGACCCCATGGCGAACTACACCGCCGCAGACATCAAGGCGCTCCGCGGGCGGACCGGCGCCGGCATGCTCGACGTGAAGAAGGCTCTCGACGAGGCGGACGGCAACCAGGACAAGGCTGTCGAGATCCTCCGGGTCAAGGGTCTCAAGGGCATTGCCAAGCGCGAGGGGCGCGACGCCTCCGACGGGATCGTCGTCATCGACATCCGTCCGGACGGTGCCGGCGAGACCGGCGTCATGGTCGAGGTCAACTCCGAGACCGACTTCGTCGCCAAGAACGCGACCTTCATCGCGCTCGCGGAGACGGTGCTCGCGCAGGCTGCCACCGCGGGGGTGTCCGACGCCGCGGCGCTGCTGGAGTCGAAGGTCGACGACGGCACCGTTCAGTCGGTCGTCGACGGGGCCTCGGCCACGCTCGGCGAGCGGCTCGTCGTCCGACGCCTCGCTCGAGTGTCGGGCGAGAAGGTGACGTCGTACCTGCACAAGGTCAACAAGGATCTGCCCCCGCAGGTCGGTGTCCTGGTGGCGAGCGACGCTGCCGGTGCGAAGGTCGCCAAGGACATCGCGATGCACATCGCGGCGTACTCGCCGACGTACCTGACTCGCGACGACGTCCCGGCCGCAACGGTCGAGAGCGAGCGCCGCATCGCCGAGGAGACCGCTCGCAACGAAGGCAAGCCGGAAGCCGCGCTCTCGAAGATCATCGAGGGTCGTCTCGGTGGGTTCTTCAAGGAGAACGTGCTCCTCGAGCAGGCCTTCGCCAAGGACCCGAAGAAGACGGTGGCCAAGGTGCTCTCCGAGGCCGGCGGCAAGGTGACCGCCTTCGCCCGGTTCCGCGTCGGCGTCTGATCGTGACTCGCAGCGGCGGCCCCGTCCCCATGGGGACGGGGCCGCTGCCACAATGGGGCTCGGCAGTATCAGACGCACGGACGAACCAACCGGCAGTGAGCACCCAGGAGGACACGTGACACAGGATGCGATCGCTCGACAGGAAGCCGGTCCCGGTCCGGCCGAGCCCCGCCGAGTGATGCTCAAGCTGTCCGGCGAGACGTTCGGTGGCGGCCAGATCGGTCTCGAGCCCGTCACCGTCCAGCGGGTCGCGGCGGAGATCGCCGCGGCGGTCCGCTCCGGCGTCCAGGTCGCGATCGTCGTCGGCGGGGGCAACTTCTTCCGCGGCGCCGAGCTCGCGCAGCACGGGCTGGACCGGGCTCGGGCCGACTACATGGGCATGCTCGGCACGGTGATGAACTGCCTCGCGCTCCAGGACTTCCTCGAGCAGGCCGGGGTCGACACGCGGGTGCAGACAGCGATCACGATGGGACAGGTCGCGGAACCGTACATCCCGCGTCGCGCGATCCGGCACCTCGAGAAGGGCCGCGTCGTCATCTTCGGTGCGGGCGCCGGGTTGCCGTACTTCTCAACCGACACGGTCGCCGCGCAGCGCGCCCTCGAGACCGGGTGCACCGAGGTCCTGATGGGCAAGAACGGCGTCGACGGCATGTACACGGCCGACCCGCACCTCGACCCGAGTGCGACGAAGATCGACCACATCACCTACAACGAGGCGCTCCAGCGGGGCCTCAAGGTGGTCGACTCGACGGCCTTCAGTCTGTGCATGGACAACGCCCTGACGATGCGCGTCTTCGGCATGAACGAGCCCGACAACGTCACCCGCGCGCTGCAGGGTGAGAAGATCGGCACGCTGGTCACCGCCGAGTGACCGGCCACGGACGCAGACGAAGGAGTACCGGTGGTTGACAAGGCCCTCCTCGAGGCCGAGGAGAAGATGAACAAGGCAGTCGAGGTCGCCAAGGAGGATCTGGCGACGATCCGGACGGGTCGGGCCAGCTCTGCGATGTTCTCGAAGATCACAGTCGATTACTACGGTTCGCCGACGCCACTCCAGCAGCTGGCATCGTTCAACACGCCGGAGCCACGCACCGTGCTCATCACGCCGTACGACAAGAGTGCGATGCACGAGATCGAGAAGTCCATCCGTGACTCGGACCTAGGCGTCAACCCCTCGAACGACGGCAACGTGCTGCGCATCGTGCTCCCCATCCTGACCGAGGAGCGTCGTCGCGAGTTCGTCAAGCTCGCCAAGCACAAGGCAGAGGACGCGCGCGTCTCGATCCGCAACATCCGGCGAAAGACCAAGGAAGAGCTCGACCGCATCAGTAAGGACGGTGAGGCGGGAGAGGACGAGGTCCTCCGGGCCGAGAAGGAGCTCGAGCACATCACGAAGCGGCACACGGATGCGATCGACTCCGCGCTCACCCACAAGGAGAGCGAGCTGCTCGAGGTCTGATGACGGAGTCCGCCCTGAGCCAGAAGATTGCCCCCGCCCCTCGCGGGGGCCGCAACCTGACGATCGCCACGGTCGTCGGGCTGGCTCTGCTCGCCCTGGTCGTGGTGTCGCTCGTCGTTCGCAAGGATGCGTTCGTCCTGATCGCGATCGTTGCGTGCGCCCTGGGCCTGCGCGAGCTCGCCGCGGCTTGGGCGGTGCGCGACATCCACGTTCCGCTGCTGCCCTTGCTCGTCGGCTCCGTCGGCATCCTGGTCTCCTCGTACACGGCCGGCACCGAGGCGCTCCTCGTCTCCTTCCTGCTGACGGCGGGCGGCGTCGTGGTCTGGCGCGTGCTCGACGGCGGCGGCATGATCGCGATGCGCGACGCGTCGGCCGGGACCTTTGCCGCGGCGTACATCCCGTTCCTCGCCGGCTTCGTGATGCTCATGCTGTCGGAGAACGATGGTGCGCGACGCGTCATGCTCTTCATCCTTCTCGTGGTGGCGAACGACGTCGGCGGGTACGCCGCAGGCACGCTCATCGGGCGGCACCGGATGGCGCCGCGGATCAGCCCGAACAAGACCTGGGAGGGGCTCCTCGGGTCGGTGATCCTCGCACTTGCCGTCGGGATCGTGGCAGGAAGCGTTCTGCTCCGCCTTTCGATGGTCGCCTCGGCGATCGTCGCCATGGCCACCGTCGTGACCGGCACGCTGGGTGACCTCGCCGAGTCCGCGATCAAGAGGGATCTCGCGCTGAAGGACATGAGCGACCTGCTGCCCGGGCACGGTGGCGTTCTCGACCGCTTGGACTCGATGCTGGTCGCTGCCCCGGTCACGTACCTGCTCCTGCTGATCCTGCACACGCCCGGCGTCAGCTGAGCCCTGGACGTCATGACCGAGCCCTCGAGCCCGATCCAGCTCCAGTTCGCGGCACCCCGCCGCGGCAAGCCGCCGCGCCACTTCGCCGACCTGACGAAGCTGGAGCGCATCGCGGTCCTGGCCGAGCTCGGCGAGAAGCCGTTCCGAGCCACGCAGCTGGCCACGCACTACTTCAGCCACCTCTCGTGTGACCCGGCCGCGATGACGGACCTTCCCGCGGCTGACCGCGAGGCGCTCGTCGATCGTTTCTTCCCGCCGCTGCTCACCGCTGCACGTGTCATGAGGGCCGACGGCGGCACGACCGTCAAGACGCTCTGGCACCTGTTCGACTCGGCCAAGGTCGAGTCGGTCCTGATGCGCTACCCGGACCGCGCCACGCTGTGCGTGTCCAGCCAGGCCGGCTGCGGGATGGCCTGCCCGTTCTGTGCCACCGGCCAGCTCGGCCTGACCCGCAACCTGTCTACGGCGGAGATCATCGAGCAGGTTCGGTTCGCGTCCCGCTCGCTCGCGGACGGCGAGCTGCCGGGCGGACCCACCCGGCTCAGCAACCTCGTCTTCATGGGCATGGGCGAGCCACTTGCCAACTACCGCGCCGTGATCGAGACGCTCCGCCTGCTGGTGGCGGCACCGCCGGACGGTCTCGGCATGTCGGCCCGGAACATCACGGTCTCGACCGTCGGTCTGGTTCCGGCCATGGACAGGCTGGCTACGGAAGGCATCCCGGTCACTCTCGCGCTCTCGTTGCACGCACCGGACGACAAGTTGCGCAGCGAGATCGTCCCGATCAACACCCGATGGAGCGTGGCCGAGGCGCTCGACGCGGCGCACCGGTACTTCGCGGTCACGGGTCGCCGGGTGAGCATCGAGTACGCCCTGATCCGGGACATGAACGACCACGGCTGGCGGGCCGATCTGCTGGCCGAAGAGCTCGTGAAGCGTGGTCGCGGCTGGGTGCACGTCAACCCGATCCCGCTCAACCCCACACCAGGATCGAAGTGGACCGCGAGTGAGCCTCACGTCGAGGCCGAGTTTGTGGCACGGTTGCGAGCGCACGGGATTCCGACGACGATTCGTGACACCCGTGGCCGGGACATCGACGGAGCTTGTGGTCAGCTTGCGGCGGAGGAGGACGAGTGAGCGGGATGTACCCGACGGTGGGCCGTCTTGGTCATGGCTATCACCCGGGCGAGGTGGACAGCTTCTTCGCGCTCGCGCGGCGCGTCTACGAGCGCTCCGGCGAGGAGCAGATGACGGCGTCGGACGTCCGCGCGACGTCGTTCGACCTCGTCCGGTCCGGGTACGCGACGCACGCCGTCGACTCGGCGCTCGACCGTCTCGAGGCGGCCTTCGGGGCCCACGAGCGCCAGGAGTTCATCGCGCTGCACGGTAGCGGGGCCTGGATGGAGCAGGTGGCGGGTCAGGCGCGCACCCTCTACGGGCGGCTCACCCGACCGGTCGGTGATCGCTTTGCCGCTCCGGAACGAGGCGCTGCCGGCTACCAGTCTGCCGACGTCGACGCCTTGCTCGACCAGCTCATCGCGTACTTCGACCACGGTGCGCCGATCCACTCGGCGGTCGTGCGCGACTCCGTCTTCCATGCTGCCAAGGGTCCGACGGCGTACGCCGAGGGGCCGGTGGACGCGTTCCTCGCCCGCGCGATCGACGTGCTGATCGGCGTCGAGTAGTCGGACGGGTCGGCGGCACGGGGCACTCGGATGCCGGATACCCCGCGCGACCGCTGATCCGTCAGCCGTCCTCGTGGCGGAACGTGCGGGTGCCGAACCAAAGCCCGAAACCGACGAGCAGGGCCGTGATCAGGTACCCCCACAACGCGGTCGAGCTCACGATGTTGCCAGCGAACTCCGCTCTGATGCCATTGACGACGTGCTTGAGCGGGTTGATGTCGGACAGCCGGTTGAGCCACGCGGGCGCGGACCTCGCGTTGATCGGCAGCAGGATCCCGGAGAGCAGCAGCAGCGGCAGCGCGACCCCGTTGAGCAGCGGAGCCAGTGCGTCCTCGCTCTTCAGGGTGAGCGCCACCGCATAGGAGAGGGACGCGAACGCGGCGCCGAGCAGTGCGGCCGAGACGATGCCGAGCACCATGCCCCAGAACGGCGCCGAGAGCCCGAACGGATAGGCCGTGACGACGAGCACGACTCCCTGGACGAGGATGACCAGCACATCCCGCAGGACTCGACCGAGCACGAGCGCGGATCGCGGTGCCGGGGTGACCCGCTCGGACTCGATCACACCGTCGCGCCACTCGGAGATGAGGCCGAACCCGACGAAGAGAGCGCCGAACATGCCGAGCTGCACGAGCAGGCCGGGGACGAACAGCTGGTACGCGTTGGTAGCCCCGAGCGCCGGTGCGAGCGGCTTGAGCAGGGGGCCGAACAGGCTCAGGTACAGGACCGGCTGTAGCAGACCCATGATCGCCCAGACCGGGTTGCGCAGGGACAGCCGCATCGCACGGCGGAACACGACGAGCGTGTCGTGGACGAACGTGCTGGGGGTGCGCTCATGCACGCGCCCGAGGGTGGTGGATGCCGTCGTGGTCGTCATGCTGCTGCTCCATCCCGGGTCGGAGGTGTGTCGGCTGGCGCAGCGTTGTTCTCGCCGTCGCGCAGCGAGCGGCCGGTCAGGGTGAGGAACACGTCGTCCAGGGTCGGGCGGCGCAGCTCGACGCCGCCGAGCTCGATGCCGTCGGCGTCGAGCGAGCGCAGGAGGGGCACGAGGAGCGCCGCACCGGACGGGACGCGGACCTCGACGAGCCTGCCGTTCACGGCGGGCGACTCGACCGACGGCATGGTTGCGGCGATCGCCGCGATGCGCGGCGTGTCCTCCGCGCGGGCTGCGGTGAGCACGATGACGTCGCCGCTGACCTGCTGCTTGAGCGCCTCGGGCGTGCCCTCGGCGACGATTGACCCGTGGTCGATGACGAGGATGCGGTCACACAGCGCGTCGGCCTCGTCGAGGTAGTGGGTCGTCAGGAACACGGTGCTGCCGCGGTCGTCCCGCAGGGCTCGGACGTGCACCCAGAGGTTGGCGCGTGCCTGCGGGTCGAGGCCAGTCGTCGGCTCGTCGAGGAACACGAGCTCGGGCACGTGCACGAGCCCGAGCGCGATG
>JADGOR010000192.1 GCA_017882855.1 Cellulomonas sp.
CTTGCCGCCGGTCTCCCCGGCAGCCTTGTCGACGCCGGTCTTCGCCGCGGCGAAGTACTGGTTGACGATGTCCTTCGGCAGGTAGCCGACGGTGATGCCGGCGGCGGCACCCGAGGCCGCAGCCGATGCGGCCGCCGACGGGCTGGGCGTCGCGCTGCCCGAGCATGCCGAGAATACGAGTGCTGCGACGCTGACGAGGGCGACGGTTCGCCCGACGTTCCTGAGCTCCAAGACTTCTCCTCCTTGGTCTGTTACGGGGCTGCCTCACCACGGGCGATCGAGTCGGCCGGCGGGGGCCGGCCTCTGCGTGCTCGATCGAGGGCCGACTTGGCCTGGTGAGCAAAGGTGGGAATGACGACGGAGAGGATCAGGAGCAGCCCGAGGGCGATGCTCTGGACCTCGACCGTCACGCTGGCAAGACGCAGCGCGTTCTGCATGACTGCCACGCAGAGGACCGCGAGCGCGACCCCCGGGATCGTCCCCGAGCCGCCGAAGATGTTGACGCCGCCGAGCAGGACGACGGTCGCGACCGTCAGCGTCATGCCCGACCCGGCATCGGCGCGTGCGCTCGACAGGCGCGACGTCAGGATGATGCCGGCGAGCGATGCAACCATACCCGACAGGACGAAGAGGCTGACCCGGATCCGCGTCACGCGCACGCCCGAGAAGCGGGCCGTGCTCGGATTCTTCCCGATGGCGAAGACCTGCCGGCCGATCCAGGTCCGGTGGAGGACGATGCCCAGCACCAGGGCAAGGGCGAGGAAGACCATGAAGGGCCACGGGATCAGCGTTCCGGGCACGTGACCGAATCCGAACGCCGTGAACCAGTCCGGGAAGTCGCTCACGCCGCGCGGCCCGAGAACGATGAGGGCCATGCCGCGGAAGAGGGCCAGCGTTCCCAGGGTCACCACGAGAGACGGCAGGCCGCCCCGGGCAACGATCAGGCCGTTCAGGAGGCCGCCCATGGCGCCCACGACGAGGACCACGGCGATCCCGATCCACAACGGAACGCCCGCCGCCCAGAGAAAGCCCAGGATGGCGCTCGAAAGGCCCGCCATCGACTCGACCGAGAGGTCGATCTCGCCGAGCACGATGATCAGGGTCATCGGCATCGCCATGATCGCGACTTCCATCAGCGCGGCGATGAGGTTGGAGAAGTTGCCGGCGGTCAGGAAGAACGGCGACAGGGTCGTCCCCAGGACGATGAGGCCGATGAGGGCGAGGACGAGCAGGGTCTCCCAGCGCGCGAGCAGGCTCATCCAGCGACGCTGGTCGCCCGCTGGCGCCGCGGTCATGCTCATCGGGCGCGCCGTTCCGCGGTCGCCCGCTGGAGCCGCCGCAGGATGACCGCGTCGACGCTCACCGCGACCAGGATGACGATGCCGTAGATCGCCTGGAGCCAGAACTGTGACAGGCCGACCAGCGGGAGCGCGTTGGCAGTCAGGCCGAGGAAGAGCGCCCCGAGGGCGGCGCCGGCGATCGTCCCGGAGCCGCCGAGGGTGCTCACGCCCCCGACGACGACCGCGGCGACGATCGAGAGCACGATGCCCGTCCCGGCCGTCCCGTTGATGGTCCCGAAGAACATGACCCACATGACGCCCGCGACGCCGGCGAGGAGACCGCAGACCGAGAACGCCGAGAACTCCACGAGCCGGGCCGGGATCCCGAGGATTGCCGCCGCCTCAGGGTTGCTGCCGACGGCGTAGACCTGCCGACCGAAGCGCGTCGATCGGAGGATGACGGTCCCGAGGACCACCACCACCAGCGCCACGACGACGAACTCCGGGAGGAGACCCAGGAGGTTGGTCCGCGCCGGATCGGTGAAGCCGGGTGGGAGTCCGGCGAGCGGGACCTGGTGGCTGCCCGCGATCACGTAGTCGAGGCCCCGGAAGATGCTCAGCGTGCCCAGCGTGGCAACGATCGAGGGGACGCGGAGGAGGGCCACGATCACCCCGTTGGCCATCCCGAGGAGCAGCCCGATCCCGATCCCGAGCACGATCGCCGCCGGAGCGTCGAGCACGTGGCGCTCCAGGATGCTGGCCACGCAGTAGGCGACCACGCCGATCGTCGCCTCCACCGACAGGTCGATATTGCGCGTGATGATGACCAGGGCCTCGCCGACCGAGGCAACGGCGTAGATCGACGCGAGCGCCGCGACCGCGGTGAGATTCGAGATCGTGAGGAACTGCGGCGCGACGATCGAGACGAGCGCGCCGAGGACGACCATGATCGCGGCCAGGCTCAGCTCGCGCTGCCGCGCGAACGCGGTGAGCACCGAGCCCCTGGTCCGGACCGCGGCCTGCGTCGTGATCGCGCCGGTCTCAGCCATCGAGGCGCTGCTCGCTCTGGACGCCGCCGGCCGCCGGGGCCGCCGCGGGCTCGTCCACGGTCGCGCTGCCGGTCGCGGCGAACATCACCCGCTCCTGCGTCGCCTGGCCGCGCGGGATCTCGGCGGTGATCTTCCCCTCGTGGAAGACCAGGATCCGATCCGACATCGCCAGGACCTCGGGGAGGTCGCTCGAGATGAGGATGATCCCGAGCCCGGACGCCGCGAGCTCCGAGATGATCCGGTGGACCTCGACCTTCGCCCCGATGTCGATCCCGCGGGTCGGCTCGTCCAGGATCAGGATCCGGGGTCGCGACGCGAGCCACTTGGCAAGCACGACCTTCTGCTGGTTCCCGCCCGAGAGGGATCCGACGA
>JADGOR010000033.1 GCA_017882855.1 Cellulomonas sp.
TCGCGGGCGTCGTGCTGGCCGGCTGCTCGACGGAGATCCGCGGCAAGCCGGTCGGCGCGTATCGCTTCATTGCTCATCGCCTCCGCCGGGCACTGAGCGACGACGGCGGGTCCTGGGACATCGTCACCGACATACTCGGTGCGATGAAGGGCTACTCCTCGCTCACCGACCTACGTCGGATCAGCGTCCCGGTCTGGCTGGTCAACGGCCGGCGCGACCCACTTCGCCTCGACGAGCGCAGGCTGGCGGCGATTCGCCCCGGGACCCGGCTGAACGTCGTGCCAGGGGCCGGGCACGACGTGAACAGCCACGCACCGGCCGCCTTCAACCGGATCGTGCTGGGCGCGCTGCGCGAGCTCGGGCTGCCGGCGAAGCGGCTCGCCCACCTCCCCACGCCACGCCCGGCGTTCGGTCCACTGCCGCTACCGGTGGGGGCCTGACCCAGCCCCTCAGTCGTGGCTCGGCGCCTCGTCGTGATCCCCGGCGGCCGAGCGAGCCAGTACGTACGCGAGATCCGAGAGCCGATTGAGATAGGCCAGGACGAGCGGGCTCACCCGGTGGCCCGAGCTCTGGGCGTCGACTACGTGCCGCTCGGCCCGACGCACGACCGTTCGCGCGTGGTCGATCGCCGCTGACAGCGGCGTCGCGCCCGGGACGATGAAGACCGGCCGCAGCGGGCGCTCGGCCACCAGCTCGTCGATCAGTCGCTCCAGTGCGGCCAGCATCGCGTGGGTGACCAGCGAGATCCCGGGCTCGAGCCGATCCCGATGGTCCGGGTTGGTCGCCAGGTCCGCGGCGACGACGAACAGCTCGCGCTGACGATCGAGCAGGAGAGCAGCGAGACGCTCGTCCGGGCAGCAGCTGCGCGCGACTCCGAGCACGGCGACCGCCTCGTCGAGGTCGCCGCACGCATCGAGGAGCACGTCAGCCTTGGAGATCCGCCCGCCGAGGAACAAGCCCGTGGTGCCGTCGTCGCCGGCCTTGGTGTAGATCCGCATCCTGGTGATCCTCCCGGTCATCAGGGGTAGCCTAGGCACGCCACCGCAGGGTGGCACCTCTTCACATACGTCCTGCAGCCAGGGGAAGCCGGTCCGAATCCGGCGCTGACCCGCAACCGTAGGTCGGACGTTCCTCGTCCGACGAGCCGGAGCACCTGGTGCGGAACGAGAGGCTCCTACCGTCGAGGCATACGGGACGGAGCCCGGGTCATCACCACGACCCCCGTCGGGCTTCCCCGAGGTGGCTGTGGTGACGGTGCCGGGTCCGTCTTGGACCGCTCAGAAAGAGGCACCGATGTCCCACCTCCCCTTGTCTTCCCTGGCCCGCCGGCTCGCCCCGGTCGTGCTCGTCGTCGCGCTCGCGGCCGGCTCGGGCTCGGCGATCGCCGCAACCGTGGCCCCAGCGACGCCCAGCGGCCCGTGCACGGCGCCGGATGGCGTCACGGTGGTCGTCGACTTCACCGACCTGGGTGGTCAGGTCGAGGTCGGTTGCGCAGTGACCCCGGCGAACGGAACGGCCGCCCTGGAGGCGGCCGGATTCGCCGACACCCGTGATGCGGCCCAGATGATCTGCGCGATCAACGATGCCCCGAAGCCCTGCCCGGCGACCTTCGCCGGCTCGTACTGGTCGTACTGGCACGCCGCACCCGGCGGCGCATGGCAGTCGTACCAGGTGGGCTCGGACCAGGCCGTGCCCACCCCGGGTCAGGTCGAAGGCTGGCGCTACAACGACGGTTCCGTGGGTCCGAAGGTGACCCCGCCGGTACCGATCGCACGTCCCGCCTCGGCGTCGCCGTCCGCGTCGGCCACCCTGTCCTCAGCGGGCGCGGCCGCGCCGGCCTCCGACGCCGGACCGTCCGGAGGGACCCTCGCCGGGCTCGGTCTGCTCGCGGCACTGGTCGTCCTCGCGGTGCTGGTCGCGCGTCGACGCCAGGTCGCGAGCAACGACGGGCCTCCCGGCCAGGACTGACGGAACCCGAGACGGTGGACGGCCGATGACGATGCATCCCCTCGCGTGGTGGGTGTGGGCGCTGGGCCTGGCTGTTGCCGCGACCAGGACCACCAACCCGGCAGTGATCGCGCTCATCCTGGCCTCGGTCGTCCTTGTCGTCCTGGCGCGACGCGAGGATGCCTCGTGGGCGCGCGCGTTCCGCGGCTTCCTCGTCCTGGGCGGGTGCATAGTCGCGATCCGGATGCTCTTCTACGTCGTGGTCGGAATCAAAACCGCCGGCGCAGTGCTCGTCGACGTCCCTCGGGTTGCGCTGCCCAGCTGGGCAGTGGGCGTTGAGCTGTTCGGACCGATCACCCTCACCGGGCTCTTGGTGGCGCTCTACGGCGGTCTCCGGCTGGCCACCCTCGTGGTCTGCTTCGGCGCCGCGAACGCGCTGGCGAACCCCAAGCGTGCGCTCCGATCGCTGCCGCCCTCGCTGCACCAGATCGGTACGGCGATCGTCATCGCGGTCAGCGTGCCGCCGCAGCTCGTGACCGCGGCCGCGGGCGTCCGTCGCGCTCAACGATTGCGCGGGCACGAGCCTCGCGGAGTGCGCGGTCTGCTGTCGACCGCGGTCCCGGTACTCACCGATGCGCTGAGCCGTTCGTTGGCTCTTGCTTCCTCGATGGACTCGCGCGGTTACGCCCGCCCGCTGACCGGCAGGACGGACCGGCGGGTGTCCACGCTCGTCGTCATCGCGCTCGCTGCTGCGTCGATGGGTACCTACGGGCTTCTCGACGGGACGTCGCCGCGCTGGCTCGGGGTGCCGGTGCTCGTGATCGGCGGCGCCGCCGCCGCCACCGCCTCGATCCTGGCGGGCCGACAGGTGCGCCGCACCCGATACCGGCCGGATCGTTGGGGATCGCCCGAGCTCCTCGTGGCCGGCTGCGGAGTGGTGGCCGCCGTGCTCCTCGTCGCCGCTACGGCGACGGATCCCGCAGCGCTCGACCCGTCCCTGAGCCCGCTCAGCTGGCCGCAGGTACCCCCGGTCGCGCTGTTGTGCGCCGTCGTGGCGGCGATCCCCGCCGCGCGCGCGTTCCGTCGCCCGGCCGAGAGGGTGGCCACGTGATCCACTTCGACCACGTCACCGTCACGTATCCGGATGCCGTCCGAGCGGCGCTCACGGACGTCACCTTCCGGGTGCCCGAGGGCGAGCTTTGCCTCGTCATCGGCCCGACCGGAGCCGGCAAGTCCACCCTGCTCAAGGCCGCGTGCGGGCTCGTCCCCCACTTCACCGGCGGCCTCCTCGAGGGTCGGGTCGTCGTCGAGGGACGCGACACCCGAGACCATCCGCCCAGGGACCTGGCCGACGTCGTCGGCGTCGTCGTGCAGGACCCCGCGTCGGGCTTTGTCACCGATACGGTCGAGGAAGAGCTCGCCTACGCGATGGAGCAGCTCGGGATCGCACCATCCGTGATGCGCACCCGGGTCGAGGAGGTGCTGGACCTGCTCGGGCTGGCCACGCTGCGCGGCCGCCCGCTTGCGGATCTCTCGGGCGGAGAGCAGCAGCGGGTCGCCATCGGATCCGTCCTGACCAGCCAGCCGCGGATCCTGGTCCTGGACGAGCCGACCTCGGCCCTCGACCCAGCCGCGGCCGAAGACGTGCTGGCTGCGCTGACCAGGCTCGTCCACGACCTGGGCATGACGGTGCTGCTCGCCGAGCACCGCCTGGAACGGGTGGTGCAGTACGCCGACCGGGTGATCAGCATCGCCTCCGACGGCACGACCGTGGATGGCGCTCCCGCCGCGGTGCTCGCCGACTCGGTGGTGGCGCCGCCGATCGTCGAGCTCGCCCGCCTGGCCGCCTGGCACCCCGTCCCGCTCTCGGTCCGGGACGCCCGGCGCAGAGCCGCACCGCTGCGCGAGCTCCTTGTCGGGTCCAAGGCGAACCGGCACCCGTCGGCCGCCGGCGATCAGGTCGCCCGGAAGTCGCCGGTGCGAGCCGCCGCACCGCCGATCACGGTGCTCGCGGCCCGCGGCGTCCACGTCAGGTACGGGCGGACGCACGCCGTACGGGGCATCGACCTCACCCTCTCCTCGGGTCAGGTGGTCGCCCTGATGGGGCGGAACGGGTCGGGAAAGTCGTCCCTACTCTGGGCGCTCCAGGGCTCGGGCCCGCGCGCTGCGGGGCAGGTCCTCATCATCGGTCCGCCGGGCGCGGCAGCGAAGGCGGATCCCGCGTCGATGCGCCCTCGCGACGCCCGCCTGCGGGTCGCGCTGGTACCTCAAAACCCTCAGGACCTGCTGTACCTGGACACCGTCACCGCCGAGTGCGCGGCGGCCGATGCCCAGATCGGAGCCGAGCCAGGAACGACGCGCGCACTTCTCGACCGTCTGACGACGGGTGTGCCGGACCCCGCTCACCCGCGCGACCTCTCCGAGGGGCAACGCCTCGCCCTCGTGCTCGCCATCCAGCTGGCGGCACGGCCGCGCGTGCTGCTTCTCGATGAACCGACCCGGGGTCTCGACTACGCCGCCAAGCGGCACCTGGCCGCGGCCCTGGCCCGGCACGCCGCCGCGGGTGCCGCGGTGCTGCTGTCCAGCCACGACGTCGAGTTCGTGGCCGAGTCCGCCGGCCGCGTCCTCGTGATTGCCGACGGTGAGCTGGTGGCCGACGGCGGGGTGCGCGACATCCTGGCGGCCTCGCCTACGTTCGCACCCCAGGTGGCGAAGATCCTGCACCCGGTCGACCTGCTGACGGTCGATGACGTCCGCCGCGCACTGGCAGCGACCCGATGAGGACGGCGATCGGCTCGGCTCAGGAGCGCCGCACGCCCGAGACGGCGAGGCCCGACGGCGACGCTCTCCCATTGGGCCTGCGGACCGTCGTCGTGCTCGGGCTCGCGAGCGTGGCCGGACTGCTCGCCTTCGGCTGGCCACTCGTCCTCAGCCCCGGAAGCGGTCTCGAGCACAGCACCGACGCGCCACTGGTGCTCGCCGGGTTGCTCGTAGCCGTCCTCGGAGTCGTCTTCGTCTCGCTCAGTGACGGCGGGATCGACGTCAAGGCGGTGGCGGTGCTCGGACTGCTCTCCGCCGTCGGCGCCGTCCTGCGCCCCTTGTCGGCCGGCACCGCGGGCGTCGAGCTGATCTTCGTCGTCATCGTGCTGGGCGGACGGGTGTTCGGGCCCGGTTTCGGCTTCGCCCTCGGGTCGACCACGGTCTTCGCATCCGCGTTGCTGACCGGCGGCGTCGGGCCGTGGATGCCGTTCCAGATGCTCGCCGCGTCCTGGGTCGGCCTCGGCGCCGGCCTGCTCCCCCGGCGCGTTCGGGGTCGCCGCGAAGTGGCGCTGCTGGTCGGGTACGGCGCCGTCGCCGCGCTCGCCTTCGGCATGGCGATGAACCTGTCCTTCTGGCCGTTCCAGCTCGGCACCGGCACCAGCCTGTCCTTCGTACCCGGAGCCGCGCTCGGCACGAACCTGCACCGATTCGTCCTCTACTCCGCGGCCACGTCGCTCGGGTGGGACCTGGGCCGAGCGATCACCACGGGCGTCGGCCTTGCGCTCGTCGGCGGCCCGGTCCTGGCCGCGCTGCGCCGGACTTCGGCCCGCGCGGCCTTCGGTGCCGGGGCGCGGCGCGCACCTCGCTGACGTCTCGCGAGCCTTCCCCGCCCCGGAACCGGCGCCGCCCCGAGCCGACACGCCGACGCATGCCGAGAATCGCCGCGTGACCAGGGAATGCGCTCTCGCCTACTACATGTTGTGGTCAATGTTGTGTAACGTGTGCTTCCCTAGTGGTGAGCAAGGAAGCTGAGGGGCTGTTGTCAGTGCTCCGACGTAGAGTCGGAACGGCGACGGAGGGCGCGGGACACGCCTGGCTCCCATAACGAGCACGATGCTGTACGAACCACGGACCAGCAGTACCGAACACCTGTCGGGGCCCACGTACCCGCCACCGACCAGGCTGAAGGAGATCTCATGACGGAGACGTCGCAGAGCACGGGCAAGTCCGATTCCCGAGACACCCCGAAGGTGCACAAGAACGGCCTGACGATCAACCGTGTCTTCACCACCCCTGGCGTCCACCCGTACGACGAGATCACCTGGGAACGGCGCGACGTCGTCCAGACGAACTGGAAGACCGGCGAGACGATCTTCGAGCAGAAGGACGTCGAGTTCCCGGTGTCCTGGTCCATCAACGCCACCACGATCGTCACGACCAAATACTTCCGCGGTGCGGTCGGTACATCGGCGCGCGAGTGGAGCCTCAAGCAGCTGGTGGACCGCGTGGTCCTCACCTATGCCGCGGCCGGCCGGGAGAACGGCTACTTCGCGACCGACGAGGACGCCGAGGTCTTCGAGCACGAGCTCACCTGGATGCTGATCCACCAGGTGTTCTCCTTCAACTCCCCCGTCTGGTTCAACGTCGGGACTCCGTCGCCGCAGCAGGTCAGCGCATGCTTCATCCTCTCCGTCGACGACACGATGGACTCGATCCTGAACTGGTACCGCGAGGAAGGGATGATCTTCAAGGGCGGCTCCGGAGCGGGCCTGAACCTGTCCATGATCCGCTCCTCCAAGGAGCTGTTGTCCTCGGGCGGTACCGCGAGCGGACCGATCTCCTTCATGCGCGGGGCAGACGCGAGCGCCGGCACCATCAAGTCGGGTGGCGCCACCCGGCGCGCGGCCAAGATGGTGGTGCTCGACGTCGACCACCCGGACATCGAGGAGTTCGTCCAGACCAAGGCGCGCGAGGAGGACAAGATCCGAGCGCTCCGGGACGCCGGCTTCGACATGGACCTCGGCGGCAAGGACATCATCTCGGTCCAGTACCAGAACGCGAACAACTCGGTGCGGGTCACCGACGAGTTCATGCGTGCGGTCGAAGAGGGCGGATCGTTCGGGTTGCGCGCCCGCAGCGACGGGCGCGTCGTCGAGACCATCGACGCACAGGACCTGTTCCGCAAGATCGCCACGGCCGCATGGGAGTGCGCCGACCCGGGGCTCCAGTACGACTCGACCATCAACGACTGGCACACCAGTCCGGAGTCGGGTCGCATCACGGCCTCGAACCCGTGCAGCGAGTACATGCACCTCGACAACTCCTCGTGCAACCTGGCCTCGTTGAACCTGATGAAGTTCCTCCGCGACGACGACACCTTCGATGCCACGACCTTCGAGAAGGCGGTCGAGCTGGTCATCACCGCGATGGACATCTCGATCTGCTTCGCCGACTTCCCGACCGAGGCGATCAGGGAGACGACTCGCGCCTTCCGCCAGCTCGGCATCGGGTACGCGAACCTCGGGGCGCTCCTGATGGCGACCGGCCACGGCTACGACTCCGACGGCGGTCGCGCTCTGGCGGCCTCGATCACGTCGCTGATGACCGGCACGGCGTACAAGCGCTCGGCCGAGCTGGCCGGCGTCGTCGGCCCGTACGACGGCTACCAGCTCAACGCCGCCGCTCACAAGCGGGTCATGCGCAAGCACGCCGCGGCGAACGACGACATCCGGACGTTCGGCACGATGGACGCCGACATCCATGCCGCCGCGACCAAGGTCTGGGCGGCCGGCAACCGGATCGGCGAGGCGAAGGGCTGGCGCAACGCCCAGGCCTCGGTCATCGCCCCGACCGGGACCATCGGATTCATGATGGACTGCGACACCACGGGCGTGGAGCCGGACTTCTCACTGGTCAAGTTCAAGAAGCTCGTCGGTGGCGGATCGATGCAGATCGTCAACCAGACGGTCCCGCGTGCGCTGCGGCGGATGGGCTACGCCGAGGAGACGGTCGAGGCGATCGTCGAGCACATCGCCGAGCACGGCCACATCATCGACGCTCCCGGCCTGAAGCCCGAGCACTACGAGGTGTTCGACTGCGCCATGGGCGACCGCGCCATCTCCCCGATGGGGCACGTCCGCATGATGGCAGCCGTCCAGCCGTTCATCTCCGGAGCGATCTCCAAGACCGTGAACATGCCCGGGTCGGCCACGGTCGAGGAGATCGAGGAGATCTACTTCAAGTCGTGGAAGATGGGCATCAAGGCGCTGGCGATCTATCGCGACAACTGCAAGGTCGGCCAGCCGCTCTCGGACGGCAAGGCTGCCGGTGCGGTCAAGGCGGCCCCGGCCGTCGAGCCGGCCACGAGTGGCGCGCCGGTGCATGCTCGCCCGATTCGCACCCGCCTGCCGAAGCAGCGCCCGTCGGTCACGACGTCCTTCCGGGTGGCCGGCGCCGACGGGTACCTGACCGCCGGCTCCTACCCTGACGACGGACTCGGTGAGATCTTCCTGCGCCTCGGCAAGCAGGGCTCGACGCTGGCCGGTGTGATGGATGCCTTCTCGATCGCCGTGTCGATCGGTCTGCAGTACGGGGTGCCGCTCGCGACCTACGTCGAGAAGTTCACCAACCTTCGGTTCGAGCCGGCCGGCATGACCGACGACCCGGACATCCGGATGGCGCAGTCGATCATGGACTACATCTTCCGGCGCCTGGCCCTGGACTACCTGCCGTTCGAGACCCGGGCCTCGCTCGGGATCTACAGCACGGCGGAACGCACCCGCCAGCTGGAGACCGGCTCCTACGAGACCGCCGAGGACGACGACTTCGAGTCGCTCAAGCAGTCGGCTGCCGAGGACTCGACGCCCACCCCCCGGGACGCCCAGCCAGTCGCAGCCGGGCACGCCACGGCGCCGCTCTCGGTGGCAGTGCACTCCTCCGCCGAGCTGATGGAGCTCAAGCAAGGCCGCACGGCGGACGCTCCGCTGTGCATGTCCTGCGGCATCAAGATGCGGCCGGCGGGCTCCTGCTACGTCTGTGAAGGATGCGGGAGCACGAGCGGCTGTAGCTGAGGTCGCGCCGTCTCGACGAGCGTGAGCAGGAAGGCTCATCCAGCCAGGACCTCGCCGTTCACGACGTGAACAGTGACGGCGGCCAGGGGCTTGGGTGCTCGGCCGGAGACGTTGGAGCCATCCGCGGACTTGTAGACCGATCCATGACATGGACAGACGACCTGCGCGCCGGCCGGCGCGACGGTGCAGCCCAGGTGGGTGCAGATCGCCGTCATCGCGACGACAGTGCCCGCCGTCGGTTGAGAGAGGATCAGGCGCTTCCCCGCGGCGTCCGTCACGAGGATTGCCCTACCGACGGGGATCGCGTCGACCTTGGCGAGCGCCGCGACGCCCGCACCGCGCAGCACCGTTCGACAGGACAGCTCGGCAGCTCCGACAGAAGCCACCGGAGAGTCCGTCAGACGGCTCGGCTCGCGGGTCAGCCTTCGGGGGCGCTGCCCGCGCCGAGGAGCTCCTGGAGCAGAGCGTCGAGGTCGATCAGGGCGATCCTGATCGCGACGTCGCACGTCCCATAGGGCAGCACCAACGTCCTTCCGTGCAGCAGACCACCGCACGAGTACACGACATTGGGGACGTACCCGTCGCGCTGCTCCGCGTCGGAACTGATCAGGGGCTCGCGAAGTCGCCCTAGCACCTTGCTTGGGTCGTCGAGATCCAGGAGCGCGGCGCCGATGCTGTATTCGCGCATCGGCCCGACGCCATGGGTCAGCACGAGCCATCCGAGCGGTGTCTCGATCGGGGATCCGCAGTTGCCCAGCTGGACCGCCTCCCACGGCTCGTGCGGCGTCTGCAGGGTCGCAAGGTCTTCCCAGGCGAACAGGTCCTTCGAGACGGCGAGCGAGTTGTCTTCGCGGTCCCACCGCGAAAGCGCCAGGTCCCGGCCGTTGACCTGTCGAGGGAACAACGCCATGCCCTTGTTCTTGGCAGCGGGTCCGCTGAGCTGGGTGATGTGGAAGGTCCGGAAGTCGTTCGTGCGCAAGAGCTGCGGAACCACCCGGTCGCCGTCGAAGGCCGTGTACGTGCCCAGATAGACGCTCCCACCGTCCGGCTCGGTGAATCGAACCAGGCGCAGGTCCTCGAGGCCGTTGCTCTCGGACGGGCCGGTGGGCAGGATGACACGCTCGCTCAGCGCGGAATCGACCGGGAAGGTGATCGAGTAGTTGCACGCGGCGATCCGTTCGAACCGCTCGATCGTCTTGGTCGCGGACGCACGCGTGAGTCGCTGTGCCCGCAGCTCCCCGACCGCGCGGTCCAGGTCGGCCCGCACGAACAGCGGGGGCAGGTCCTCGAGCAGGAAGCGGGCGCTGCTCTGGTCGCCGCCGAGCTCCGCATACTGTTGGGCGAAGACCGCGCGGGAGTAGGTCGTCGGGATCGTCTGGGGCAGCATCGTCATGCCACTGAGCGGATCGAAGACGAGGACATCGTCCTGGTCGATCGTCCCGGTGCGGAACTCGATGCTCGAGATGTGGCCTTCGCCCACCCCGCGGGCGCTCATCACGAACCGGGTGGAGCCGGCGGCCAGACCTTCCTGGTCGGGGTGGGGCACCATCGATGGGTTGAACAGAGCCGCAGCCTCGATCGCGTACTCCTGGCTGAAGTACGCGCCGATGAGCTGGCGGCGCTCGGGCGAGAGCGCTCCGGGGTCATCGAGCCGGTGGGCGACGAGGCCGAAGCGCGATTCCAGCATTGCGGCCAGGTTCCGGTGCCGGGGCCCGAACGAGGCCATCGTGGCAGCAAGAAGCCGCACGACCTCGGCTTCGGGCATGGCAAGGACGCGCTCGAGCACCGCCGCGGAGCGCGACCGCTCCGCTCCGACGAGCTCTTGGCCCGGAAGGAAGATCTTGCTGACCACTCGGGTCGGGTCCGGACGAAGCAGATGGGCCGTCCGGCGGATCAGCGCCTGACGTGCGGGTGCGGTCACAGTTCGGCCAGAGCGGCGATGCGCCGCGCGAGCTGGAATGTGGTCAGTGCGGCGAGCGTGGACTCCGCTCCCTCGTTGCGATTGACCCCAGCGGCGTGCAGCCCGTCGAAGGCGCCACCGCTCGCCGGGTTGTACATCGGCAGACCCGCGTCGTTCGAGCCCAGGAACCAGGCGACGCACAGGTCGAGCCCGTTCCTCCAGACCTCCTGGCCCGTCAGCTCGAGCGCGCGCGTACACGCCTCAGCCAAGGCCGACACCTCGATGGGCTGCTGATCGAAGCCCGGCCGCGGTTCCCCGAGCTGCCAACCCGCGGTCGGAACCATCGACAGGTGCCCGTCGCGCGTCTGCACCTCGAGAAGCCAGCCGAGCAGGCTCAGCCCGCGCTCCAACGCGGCCTCATCGCCGAGTGCGGTTCCGATCACGAGCAACGCCTCGGGAAGCAAGGCGTTCGCGTAGAACAGGCGCCTCTCGGGCCACGGCCAGGACGGACCCGAGCCAGGACCGGACAGTGCGGCTCGCGCCGAACTCAGGAGCGAACGAGCGCCCGGGTTACCCGGAAGCGCGCGGAGCACCTCGAAGGCACCGACCGCGGCGTAGGCGGTCGCGCGAACCGACGGCGAACGGACCTGGAGACCGATCGAGGCATGAACGAGCGCAAACTCTCGAACACTCTCGTCCACGCTGGCCGCTGCCGCGGTTCCCAGACCCCAGAGCGCACGGCCCCAATGGTCGTCGGCGCCCGCTTCGTCGGCCCACGAACCGTCCTCATGGCGACGGTTGCGGAAGCGACCTCCGCCGTCCTGGGCGGCACCGAGGAAGTGCAGATAGATGCCGGTCAGTCGAGCGACCTCAGCCGATGGCTCCGGTTGGCGGGAGGTGAGGATCAGGCCGCGCGCCACGTCGTCGACGCAGTAGCCGTGGTCACGGCGCGGGACCGTGAGCAGGGCATGCTCGAAGAGACCTACCTCGGTGCTCATCCCCAACACATGATCGAAACGGATCTCGGGGACCTTCACACGATTGCCCGCTCACTGGGTTCGAGGACGATATCTCCAAGCCTCACGTACTGCGCGGCCACCGCGGACCAGAGCAGGCTTGGCGCGAGGGCCCGAGCTCGGGCGGCCATCGGGCCGGCGACACCCGGTTCCGTCAGCACCCGGCGCAAGGCTGCGCTGATCGCCGCCGGGTCCTGCCTGGGAACCAGGATCCCGGCGCCGCTCGACAACAGCTCCAGGGCATGCGGGAAGGCGGTCGAGACGACGGGTTTGCCGGCGACGACCGCCTCCGTCAGCACTCCCGACGTCACCTGGTCGCGCGAGTCGTACGGCAGCAGGATGACATCCGCGTCCCGGACGATCCGGCGAAGCGTCGGACCATCGAGGTAACGGCCGTCGAACTCGACCATCGAGGCGATCCCGAAGGAGCGCACCAAGGCCTTCAACCGGTCTCGATACGCCTCACCCTCGCGCTCCAGCACGCGCGGATGAGTCTGCCCGACGACGCGGTAGAGGGGACGCGGGGTGAGATCGCTGAGCCCGGCGATCGCCTCGAGAGCCCACTCGATGCCCTTTCCCTCGCCGAGAAGACCCCAGGTGAGGACGGTCCGCCCCATCGGCGCGGTGATGTGCCGGCCGGCGGTGCGGTTGTCCTCGGCACCGTGCGCGATGACCGTTACCTTTGCCGGATCCACGCCCCAGCCGACGATGACTCGCTCCCGCGCGGTCTCGGTCATGGTCACGACCACCGAAGCCGCCTCGATCACACCCGCCAGGACATAGTGCTGGTGCGATGTCGGTTGGGTGAGCACAGTGTGCAACACCGCGAGGATCGGCACCCGGACCTCGGCCAGGACGTCGAGGACGTCCACACCGTCCCGCCCCCCGTAGATCCCGTACTCGTGCTGGACGATGGCGACATCGAAGCTGTTGAGCACCTCGGCGGCCGTTCGGGCGGCGCCCGGCGCCGTGATCAGGTACTGGTGGGTCACCAGGCGAACGGCGGCCTGCGGGCTCTCGACGACGCGCACGATGCCGACATCGGCTCCAGAAACCTGGAGATGGGTGGCAAGTGCCTGCGAGAAGGTGGCCAGGCCGCACTGGGTCGGAGGGAAGGTGCTGAGGATGCCGAATCTGATGGCCATGGAGGCCTCTCCTACACGCAACGAGCCGCACAACACGATGGTTGCGGTCCTCGCACGGCGGCTGGCATCATCCCCAGCGGCCGATGCCTGGCGTCTCTCTCGCATTCCAGGTTGCCACCAGTCTACCCCGCCGGTCCCCCGGGTCGACTGGTGGGGACCCTCCGCGGCCCCTTGGTGAGGTACTCAGACGTACGCGGCGTAGGAAGGCAGATCAAGAACTCCGTTGCCGGACAGCCCGATCACGATGACCTCGCCGTCGGCCGCGGTGCGCGCGTAGTCGAGCGCCGCGGCGACCGCATGCGTCGACTCCGGCGCCGGGATGATGGCCTCGGCGCGCGCGAAGACGACGCCCGCCGCGAAGGCGGTGTCCTGCTCGATCGCGACCGCATCCATCAGGCCGAGGTTCACCGCGTGCGAGATCATCGGCGACATCCCGTGATAGCGCAGTCCACCCGCGTGGATGGGCGCCGGAACGAAGTCCTTGCCGAGGGTGTACATCTTCAGCAGCGGCGTCAGCCCCGCGACGTCACCGAAGTCGTACCGGTACTCGCCCTTGGTCAGCGAGGGGCAAGCGGTGGGTTCGCAGGCCACCGCACGCGTCGTGGTCCCCTCCCGCAGGTTCTGCCCGATGAGCGGGAACGACAGACCCCCCAGGTTCGAGCCGCCGCCCGCGCAGCCGAAGACCACGTCGGCCTGCTTCTCCCCCGCCTCGGCCAGCTGGACGAGCACCTCTTGCCCGATGACGGTCTGGTGCAGCATGACGTGGTTCAGAACGCTGCCGAGCGCGTAGTGCGCGTCCGGGTCCTTCGCGGCGGCCTCGACGGCCTCACTGATCGCCATCCCGAGCGAGCCCGTCGTGTCCGGCATCTCGGCGAGGATCGCGCGCCCCGCGTCGGTCAGATCGGACGGCGACGGGTGGCAGATGCTCCCGTAGGTCTCCATCTGGTAGCGCCGATACGGCTTGGAGTCGTATGAGGCACGAACCTGCCACACCTCGCAGGTGAGCCCGAGCAGTGCGCACGCCATCGCAAGAGAAGCACCCCACTGGCCGGCGCCGGTCTCGGTCGTCAGCTTCGTGGTGCCCTCGATCGCGTTGTAGTACGCCTGCGCGACGGCGGTGTTCGGCTTGTGCGAACCGGCCGGGCTGACGCCTTCGTACTTGTAGTAGAGGTGCGCCTTGGTGCCGAGCACCCGCTCCAGCCGATGAGCGCGGACGAGCGGCGACGGGCGCCACATCGCGTAGATCTCGCGGACGGTCTGCGGGATCTCGACGTACCGCTCGGTCGTGACCTCTTGCATGATCAGTGCCATCGGGAACAGCGGCGCCAGGTCCGGCGGGGTGAGCGGCTCGTGGGTTCCGGGGTGGAGGTGCGGCGGCAGGGGCTCCGGGAAGTCGGCGTTGAGGTTGTACCAGTGGGTGGGCACCGTCGACGGGATGGCGACACCGAGCGGATCGGTGGAACGCGGCGCGAGATCGGCGGCTACCTGCGGGTCGAGGGTGCTCACGGTGTCGTCCTTCGTCCTCGGAGTGGGTGACGCAGGTGAGCATAGCGACCGGATCTGGGCCCGGGCGATGCGTTTCAGCGCCGGTTCGCCCCGGTGACAGAACCCCCGGGGCCCGGCCTTCCCTGCTCCGCCCGGCTACCCCACCTTCGCTGCGGCGCCCACGACGATCGAGTAGCCGCCGATCAGCGCTCCCTCCGGAGAGGTCAGGGTGAAGCGGAGCAGGTGCTGCGCACCGACCGGTCCACCGAGCGCCCCCGCCAGGTCCCGAGCGCGCAAGCCCTTGATCTCCAGCATCCGCGAGATGCTCGCCGCCAGCGTCTTGACCAGCGGCTTCTCGCTCACCTCGCCGAGCTCTGGCCAGAGGTCCGGTCCGAGCTGCTCCAGCAGGCGGCGGGTGCCGCCCGGCTCGGCAAATGGATGCACATGAGCGGTCTTGGCGTCGTAAGCTGACCGCCCGCCGATCTGCGCGCCGATCTGCGCGCGCTTCACGTACTTCTGCAGCGCGGTGGTTCGTACCACAAAGGTTCGACCGTTCTCCAAAGACGCGGTCAGCAAGTGCGCGGACGTCCCGATGTCGACGCCGCCACGAATCTCCTTGAGCGCGGGCGCGAGCACCCGCGCGCGCCCGAATGCGACACCGGAGAGCGACCGCGCGACAACTCGCGCCGACGAACCCGGCCACCCCCCGCCGTCCGGCCGGGAAGTTCGTGGGCAGGTAGTCTCACACCTACGCCTCGGCAAGACCGAGCGAGACCTCAGGAGGAAGCGATGACGCCTTCACCAGCCGCCGACCGGGACGCACCGAAGTGACCGGCGCGATCGCGCGAGCGGCCAACGGTCGTCCGGTCGACTTGATCGCCCGCGTTGGTCTCACGGCCCGGGGAGTGGTGTACATCCTGATGGGTGTGCTCGCGGTGCTCGTCGCTCGCGGCGCCCAGGCGAACGTGGACCAGAAGGGTGCCCTGGCGCAGGTGCTGACCAAGCCGTACGGCGGCTGGGTCGTGGGTCTGCTTGCCATCGGCTTGGCCGGCTACGCACTCTGGCGGCTCTCGGAAGCAGCCTTCGGCGTTACCGGAGCGGGACGCAAGACCGGGCCGAGGGTGCAGTCGCTGGCCCGCGGGCTGATCTACGCCTTCCTCGCCTACACGGCCGTGTCTCTGCTTCAGGGCTCGCGCACTTCCCAGGGCACCCAGCAACAGAGCTACGCCGCGGAGGTCATGGCGCAGCCCGGTGGCCGCTGGGCCGTGGGCCTGGCCGGTCTGGCCGTCGCCGTCGCGGGCCTGGTCATGGTCGTCGAAGGCGCGAAGCTGAAGTTCATGCGCTACTTCCCGGTCGGCGGCATGTCAGCACGGTTGAGGGAATGGATCCGCGACCTGGGTCGGATCGGCACGATCGCGCGAGGCCTGGTCTTCGCGCTGACCGGCGTGCTCGTGGTATCGGCTGCATGGACGTACGACGCCGCGAAAGCCAGCGGCCTCGACGGAGCGCTCCAGACGCTCCGCGACCGCCCGTACGGCGAATTGCTGCTGACTCTGGCCGGTGTCGGCCTGCTGATCTTCGGCATCTACGGCCTCGCCGAGGCCCGCTACCGCAGGGTCTGACCCCGCCAGGACGGCTCGACCTCTTGCTAGTGGACTCTGAAAGGACCCCGAGATGGCTGTGCAGCAACAAGGCCCGACGACCCCAGCTCGCACGCGGACGATCCCGCCGCGCCCACGACCGATCGGCGACCGCAAGACCGTCGCTCTGCGACTGGTCGGCGGCGCAGTCGCGCTGTGGGCGCTGCTCTTCCTGATCGGCCTTCTGGTCACCAAGGTCGTGGCCCCCGGGCAAGCACCGTCCGCGGACTCCAAGGTCGACGTCTGGTTCGCGGCCCACCGGACCGGGTTCTGGGACCCGCTCTCGGCGTTCGGCAGCCGCCTGGCCGACACGACGACGGCGATCGCGGTCACTATCGTCGTCGTGCTCCTCCTTCGATGGCGGTTGGGACGCTGGTACGAGTCCTGGATCGTGGTTGCCGCGATCACGGGTGAGCTGTTGGTGTTCCTTGCCGTGACCGCGACCGTCAACCGCCCGCGTCCCGCGGTCGTTCTGATGGACGCCGCGCCGCCGACATCGAGCTTCCCGTCAGGGCACACCGCGGCTTCGGTCGCCCTCTACGGTGCCATCGCAGTCCTGCTGCTCTGGGTCTACCGTCGACGCCCGGCCGCCCGGGTCGCGGCCGTCGTGCTCTGCTGCGTACCCGTCGTAGTCGGTCTCTCGCGGCTCTATCGCGGGATGCACTACCCGAGCGACGTCCTCGTGGGTGCACTCGGCGGTGGGTTGTGGCTGCTCTTGGTGATCAAGACCCTTCTCCCGCGCCAAGGCACGGAGGAGAGCGACGACGAAGACCCGGCGGTCGGCGTCAACCGATCCTGACCAGGGAGAAGACGAGCCAGCCGAGGACGACGACCCCCAGGATGCGGCGGAACGGGTTCACCCCACGCAACACCTCGTCCCCCGCCCACAGGGCGAGCGAAGCGGAGGCGAGAATGTGCAGGACGACATCGAGCCAACCCTGAGGGTGCGCGAGCCAGATCGCCGCTGAGGTCAGCAGCCAGACGCCGAGCGGCCAGTTGGGGAATTGCGCCAGCGTGATCCGTCCGGTCTTCCGGCTGCGGAACATCCAGTCCAGGAACCCGGTCCGCGCCGCGACCGGAGAAACCGAGCGCCCAGTCCGGTCGATGATCATGCGACGGCCGAGGGCTCCGTCGCCACCTTCGCGGGGACGCAGATCCTGATCGAGGCGGGGTGGACCTTGATCCGCAGCTTCTTGACAGCCGCGCGCGTACCGCCGTCGACCTCGTACGGGAAGCGCCGGTCGAACCGGATCCGGATCTTCTTGCCCCGGGTGACCTCGAGGAACGGCGACTTCTCGGCCGCACCCACCGCCACGCGCGCCAGCGTGCGCGCCCACTGAGCCGCGTTCTTGGCAACGCCCACACCGATCTCAAGCAACCCGTCATCGGGTGTGGCCCCGTCGAACCCCTCGAGACCGGCGAAGATCTTGCCCATGTTCCCCACCAGCACGCACGAGACGGGGCCCTTGAAGTACCGCTTGCCGTCCACCTCGATCGTCGCCTTGACCCGGCTCGCGTTGAGGTTCTTCGCCCCGGCGTAGAGATACGCAAGCCGACCGATGCGGTCCTTCAACCCGGCGTCTGCCTCCTTGATCATCCGTGCATCGAACCCCGCGCCGGCCGTCAGAGCGAAGTGCTCACCGTTCACCGTTCCGGTGTCCAGTGCGCGACGTTCCCCGTGCAGCCCGATGAGCACCGCCTCCGTGAGGTCGACCGGGATCTCCAGGTTGACCGCGATCAGGTTGGCCGTGCCGGCCGGAAGGATCGCGAGGACCGCCTCGGTCCCGGCCAGTGCGTCGATGCAGCGTTGGACACTGCCGTCCCCTCCCCAGACGAACACCACCTCGGCGCCTTGCTTCACCGCCCGACGCGCGGCCTTGGGCACCTCGCGGCTCTTCGCCACCTCGAACCAGGGTGGATCGGCGTATCCCTCCCGCGCCAGCACCTCCCGAAGCTCGCCGAGACCGCCACCAAGGCTCTTCTCCGTGTGTGCAACAACCGCGATCCGCGTCATGCCACAGCCTCCGTGTTGTCAGTTACCACCGCCCGAGCCGTCTCGCGGAGCAGACCGCGAACCGGCACGACTGCCAGCGTTCCGGTCCGCGCCACGCTCGAATCGTCCGCAGGGCTTCGCGGCGTTCGGTACCGATGACTATCCCACTGACCGACGTCGCCGCCGCCGGGATCGTAAGCCCGGGTGCCCAAGCGGTCGAATGCACGGCGACCGTGCTGCTCGGCACGATCCTTGGCGCGCTGTTGGCCAACTCACACTCCTACCCCCTGCGCGATCAGCACCACGGCCGCACTGGCCATCACCGCAAACGTCCCCCAGCCCAGGATCATCGCTGCTGGACCGTTGCGATACTCACCCATGAGCGCGTGATCCGAAGAGATGTGCATCACGAGGAACAGGAACGGGGCGGCCGCGATCCCGTTGATCACGGCGACGACCACCAGTAGCTGGATGGGGTTGGTGTCAGCAAGGCTCAGCAGGGTGCCGCCAATCGTACCGACCGCTACCAGGCCGTAGAAGACCGGTGCTTTGCGGACCGAGCGGGAGAAGCCCCAATGCTTGCCCAACAGCCCTGCCATCCCGGCAGCCCCGGATCCAGCGAGCACCGGAACGGCCAGCATGCCGGTGCCGATGAAACCCAGAGCGAACAGGGCGGACGCCCATCGTCCGGCCACGGGTTCCAGGGCCGCGGCGGCATCGGCAGCGCTACCGATGGATTTCCCGTTGAGGGTCGCGGCGCACGCCACGATGATCGCGAACATGACAAGGTTCGAGAACAGCATGCCGGCGAAGACGTCCAGCCTGCTTTCGCGCTGCTTACGGGCCGCAGCTCTTGCGCCACGCCTCTTGAGCGTTACCACTCGGTCACCGCCGTCGGGTTCGTCGCGCATCTCCTCCAGTCGGTGTGCGGACTGCCAGAAGAAGAGATACGGGCTGATCGTGGTGCCGAGGACGCCCACCAGGAGGGCGATGTACCCAGTGCTCAACGACAGGTGCGGGACGAAGGCGTGGTGAAGGACGTTGATCCAATCCACCTGCACCGCGAACAGCACACCGAAGTAGCTCAGCAGGCTCAGGCACAAGAACTTGAAGATCCGGGCAATCTGCTCGAAGCTGCCAAGAATGATCATGCCGGTGATCAGAACTCCGGCGATCAACGCCCACACCCAGGTCGGTCCCGCATGCAACAGGTTCATGCCGCTGCCGATGGCGACGAGATCGGCCGCGATGTTCAACGTGTTGGCGACGATCAACACTCCGATCAGGACCGCCAGGAGAGGACGGGCCCTGCCCGAGTACTTCGCGGCCGCAAGCTCGCCGAGGCTGCGACCGGTAGCGAGGGCCGTACGGTCGCAGATCTCCTGAACAGCGGCCATCAACGGCAATGTGATCATGGAAGCCCACAACAACCCGAGGCCGTACGTGGCTCCGGCCTGCGAGTAGGTCGCCACACCGGACGGGTCGTCATCCGAGGCCCCGGTCACCAACCCGGGGCCGAAGACTCCGAGCATGCGGCGGAGGCCCCGCTGCGAGCCGGCAACGGCTGGGTCCGCCTCGTTGCGGCGCCCATTCCCACCGACAAGGCTCGCGATCCTGATCGCCATGCGCGGACCTTACACGCCAGTTCTGCGATACGAGAAACCGTGCCACCACGCTGGTCTGGTCAACCGGGCCGGCTCCTCGACAGCGCCCGCTTGCCTACAAGCGGGCGGTGTCGGGGCCGACACCATCCCAATGCTCGGACATGACGCTGAACTCTTCGGAGCCCGGGCGCGGCTTGTTGTCCAGGTGGTGCCACTCAGCCGCAAGGTACTGCACCTCGACGTCGGCGCGGTTGGCGGCGATCAGCGCGCCGAACGCCATGCTCCGGCGGCCCTTGGTCACGTCGACGACGATCTCCGAGGCGTGCAAGCCGTGTCGGCCCATCCACGCGATCGCCTCGGTGACCGATTGCTCGACGTCCCCCATCGCGTCGGCTTCGTTGCGGTCCCAGACCCGGATCTGGCTCGCTGGCAAGCTCTGCCCGGACACCGCCATCAGCGGGCCGAGGAGTGAAGGCACGACTCCCCGCACCTCCGCCTGCGGCGTCGCGATCAGGGCGAGGTACTCGAGGTGTTCCGCGGTCGCGAGCAGTCGCGTGAAGGTCGTGCCGGGGTCCGCGGAATCCAGCCCGACGAGGACGACCGC
>JADGOR010000193.1 GCA_017882855.1 Cellulomonas sp.
CGGCCCGACCGAGCGGGCCGGCCACCAGGCTAGCGGCTTCAGCTTGCGCCGATGGTGCCGACCGCCTTGGTCGCATCGGTGCGGAGCGCGGCGGACAACGGCGCCGAGCCGGCCGCGCTGGCCGCCGCGTTCTGGCCCGCCTCGGACACGATGTATGCCAAGAAGCCGTGCACCAGCGGCGCGACCTTGGGGTCGCTGTACTTCGGGCACGCGACGACGTAGGAGACGAGCACCATCGGGTAATCGCCGGCCTCGGTCGTGGTGCGGTCGAGCGTCACCACGATGTCGGTCGCGGCACGAGTGGTGTCACGAGGCGAGATATCGACCACCTTGGCTGCGGCGTCGGCCGAGAACGGCACGTAGGCGCTGCCGACCTTGATCGCGACCGTGCCGAGGCTGCCGGCCTTGGAAGCGTCGGCGTAGCCGATCGCACCGGACCCGGACTGGACCGTCGAGACGACGCCGGTCGTTCCGTTGGCGCCCTCGCCGGTCTTGGAGGCCCAGGTGCTGACCGCGCCGTACGACCACGAGGAGGCGGCGGCCTTGCTCAGGTAGTCGGTGAAGTTCTTCGTGGTCCCCGAGTCATCCGAGCGGTGCACCGTCGTGATCGCGAGGTTGGGCAGCGCCACACCGGGGTTGTCGGCCGCGATCGCGGGGTCGTTCCAGTTCGTGATCTTGTCGTCGAAGATCTTGGCGATCGTCGCCGGCGCCATCTGGAGCTTGGTGATGCCAGGGAGGTTGAAGATCACCACGATCGGGCTGATGTAGACCGGGAGCTCGACCGGGTCGGTTCCGCAGAGCGTCTTGGCCTTGGCCAGCTCGTCCGTGCTGAGTGCCGCGTCGGTACCGGCGAAGGCGACGCCGCCGGCCAGGAACTGGGTGCGGCCACCGCCCGAGCCGACCGAGTCGTAGTTGACGGTCGCGCCGCTGTTGAGCGACTGGAAGCCGGCCCGCCAGGCGGCCATCGCGGACTCCTGGGCGCTCGAACCGGCGCCGTTGAGCTCACCGCTGAGAGACGGCGCCGTGCTGGCGCCGGTCGTGCTGGTGCCGCCTCCGCCGGAAGAGCCACACGCGGTCAGCGCCAGCGCAACTGCGCCGACGAATGCGGCAGCTCCGATGCGGCTGTGTCGAGAAAGCGTCACAGTAGTCCGTCCTGTCCGTTCACCTGTGCGCACCGTGTGTGCGCATCTTGAAGGTAGGCAGGCCACGTGTCCGGTCGGCCGTCTCCGGGTGAACGGGAGATGAACTCCTCGCGCACGTCGGGTGCTAGGCGCCGCCGCCCCGGGAACCGGCCGCGGCGTCGTCGGCCAGCTTGTAGCCGAGGCCCCGGACCGTGACGAGAACGATCGGGTTGGCGGGATCCGGCTCGATCTTGGCCCGTAGCCGCTTGACGTGGACGTCGAGCGTCTTGGTGTCACCCACGTAGTCCGAGCCCCAGACCCGGTCGATCAGCTGGCCGCGGGTGAGCACCCGCCCGGCGTTGCGCAGCAGCAGCTCGAGCAGCTCGAACTCCTTGAGCGGGAAGGCCGTCGGGCGCCCGTCCACCGCGACGGTGTGTCGCTCGACGTCCATCCGGATCCGGCCGACCTCGAGCGCCGCCTCGGCCAGGTCGAGCGATTCGGAGCGGCGGCGCAGCACAGCGCGGATCCGGGCGATCAGCTCGCGCGAGGAGTACGGCTTCGTGACGTAGTCGTCCGCGCCCAGCTCGAGGCCCACGACCTTGTCGATCTCGCCATCCTTGGCCGTCAGCATGATCACCGGGACGTTGCTGCGTTGCCGGATGTGCCGGCAGACCTCCATGCCGCTGAGCCCGGGCAGCATCAGGTCGAGCAGGACGAGGTCCGCGCCACCGCGGTCGAACTCCTTCACGGCATCCGTCCCGGTCGAGACGGCCGCGACGTCGAAGCCCTCCTTGCGCAGCAGGTACGTCAGCGGATCGCGGTAGGACTCCTCGTCCTCCACCACCATGATGCGGGTCACTTCGATACTCCCTTGTCGGAGGCAAAGTCGGAGGAGCGTTCGGACGATCGGGCCGGGCGTGGCAACACGGCCCCCGCGCTCGTGCCGGACGCGTCCGGGGAGGAGGCCGAGGGCAACCGGAGGGTGAAGGTCGAGCCGTGCCCGAGCCGGGACCAGAGCACGATGTCACCGCCGTGCTCGAGCGCGATGTGCTTGACGATGCTGAGCCCGAGACCGGTGCCCCCGGTCTCCCGTGAGCGCGCGTCGTCGACCCGGTAGAACCGCTCGAACACGCGCGACTGGTCCTCTGGCGCAATTCCGATCCCGCTGTCCACCACGGCGACCTCGACCAGCGCGTCGCGGTCCCGCACCGACACGGCAACGCGCGACCCTGGGTCCGAGTACGACACGGCATTGTCGAGCAGGTTCCGCAGCGCTGTGACAAGCATGTCCCGATTGCCATAGACGATCGAGCCTGGGGCCGAATCGTGCTCGAGGGTGACGTTCTTGGCGGTGGCGACGGTCGCGGCCCGGTCCACGGCCTCCGCGACGACGGCGTCCAGGTCCACCTTCTCCAGCTCGCCCAGCGGGTTGGCGACCTGGAGCCGGGACAGCTCGATGATCTCCTTGACGAGCGTCGCGAGCCGCGTCGCCTCGACCCGGATCCGCGCCGCGAACCGGCGCACCGCCTCCGGGTCGTCCGCCGCGCCCTCGACCGTCTCGGCCAGCAGCGTCAGC
>JADGOR010000083.1 GCA_017882855.1 Cellulomonas sp.
CGGAGTGGCCGCCCGCAGCGCGAGGAGGCGGCGGTATGTCGAGAGGACGGACTGTGGATCCGCCAGCTGGACCTCGACGTTTCGCTCCTCGACATCGGGGCCGAGCCGAAGCCATGGCCGACCATTCGAGAAACCCGACCCCGGCCCTGGCGCCCATGGCATCGGCGTCCGGCACGCTGAGCGATCCCACGGGCGGGATTCAGGGCTGAACCGGAAAGCCGGTGGATCGACGCTCTCCTCGGGCGCGATGCTCACGTCGCGCATTCCCAGCTCCTCGCCGTAGTAGAGGAACGGCGTGCCGCGAACCGTCAGCAGCAGGACCGCCGCGGCGCGGGCAACCGCGTCCGTGTCCCCCGCCCCGACGGTGTCTGCGAGACGAGAGGCATGCCGCGGACGATCGTGATTCGAGAGGACAACGGTCGGCCAGCGGCCCTCCCGAAAGGCTGCCTCGCGTTCCTCGATCGCGGCGCGGATGGCCGGCGCTGTCCAGCTCGCCTCGATCAACGCCCAGTCGAACACGAGGTGGGAGCCCGACGTGAGGCCGGCCGCGGTCTCTGCATTCCCGTCGAACAGCTCTCCGACGGACATCCGGCCGGGCTCCTCGTCGAGGATCGCGCGGAATCGCCCGATCAGCGCCGGGAAGTCGGGCTGGTCGCGGTCGTACAGGTGGACCTGCCGGTCCCACGGGCCGCGGCCGGCCCGGGTGGGATTCGACGGCAGGTCCGGGTGCTTGAGGAACAGATTGAAGACGTCGAGGCGGAAGCCGTCCACGCCGCGCGCGAGCCATCCGCGGACCATCCGGAACTGTGCCTCCTCCACGCCCGGGTGCCGCCAGTTCAGCTCCGGTTGCTCGACCATGAACGTGTGGAAGTAGAGCTGGCCCCGACGCGGCTCCCACTCCCAGCCGCTGCCACCGAAGAACGATGCCCAGTTGTTTGGCGGCACGGGCTGTCCGCCATCGCCGATGCTGGCCGGGTCGCGCCAGAGATACCAATCCGCGTGGGGTCCATCGCGGCTCGCGCGCGACGTCTCGAACCATTCGTGCGCGTCGCTCGTGTGGTTCATGACGAGATCGAGGACGATCCGGATGCCTCGTCGATGCGCCTCGGCCACGAGCCGATCGAACATGGCCTCCGAGCCGAAGACCGGATCGACCCGGTCGTGATCGGCGACGTCATAGCCCCCGTCAAGGCCGGGCGACGGGTAGATGGGAGACAGCCAGATCGCGTCGACGCCGAGCCCGTCGGGCCCCAGGTGGTCGAGGTGGTCGATGATCCCGGCCAGGTCGCCGACACCGTCGCCGTCCGAGTCCGCGAAGCTCCGCGGGTAGACCTGGTAGATCACGCCGCGCTGCCACCAGTCGTCGCCGAACCGGGCGCCCTCGACGGGCGGCACGCGCCGACTCATTCGAGGCCGGCCGCGGCGACGAGCCAGAGCACGCCGCGGGCAGGCACCACGATCGGCCGCGTTGCGAGGCGTCGCGAGCCGTCGAGCAGGTCAACGAGGATCCCGCTCGCCGGCTTCGGCAGCAGCGCCGGGTCCACCATCGCGTCGCGATCACCGAACCCGTGAAGGGCAATCAGCCAGCCGAGGGGGTGCTCGCGCACGAACCCGAACACGCTCTGGCCCAGGCCGTCGACGATCCGGAGCGGCGCCGCCGCAGAGAGTTGGGGCGTGCGCCGACGCGTCTCGATGAGCGCGCGGAGTCCGGCGAAGATGCGGCCCTCCACCGTGGCCGGCTGGTGGCGCCGGCCGGCGGCCACCCAGTCCATCCGGGGCCGGTGGAGCCACCGGTTGTCCGCCGCCTGGTCGGGCGTGTCGAGGTAGCTGCGGTCGTTGAGCATGCCGATCTCGTCGCCCATGTAGAGGAGCGGGATGCCGTCCCAGCCGAGGATCAGGGCGTGGCCGAGCAGGATCCGTTCGATCGCCTTGGTGATCGCCTCGGGATCGGCGGCCTCGATCGCCGCCTCCAGGCCGGCAAGGCTCGCGAACGTGCCGCTGACCCGTTGGTCGCCGGTCTCCGGGTTCACCTGGAAGCCCTCGCCGCGCGCGAACGAGCCCGGAAACGCGCCGGTGTAGAAGGCGGACAGGAAGGCACGATGTGCCGGACCGTCCCAGCCGACCGCGGCAGCATCGCTCTCGGTGACCGCCCAGCCGATGTCGTCGTGGCACCGGATGTAGGTCGCCCACGCCGTGTTGACGGGCTTGTGCGGGAACTCGCGCAGGACGTGCGTCATGAGCCGGGTGTCCCCGGCCGCGAGCGAGGACCAGAACTGGACCATGAGGCTGTTTTGGTAGGCCATGTCGGCGACTCGTCCGTGATGCCGGCCGAGGCCCAGGTAGTGCGCGAGCTGGTCCGGCCCGACGATCGCCTCGGCCTTGAAGATGACGGCCGGCGCCGCGATCCGGGCACACGCGCGGAGGGCCTGGAGCAGGTCGTGGACCTCGGGCTGGTTCTGGCAGTTCGTGCCGAGGCGCTTCCACATGAACGCCACGGCATCGAGCCGGAAGACGTCGACCCCCAGATTGGCGAGCGAGAGCAGGACATCGGTCATCTCGAGGAAGACCTCGGGATTCGACCAGTCCAGGTCCCACTGGTAGGAGTGGAACGTGGTCCAGGCCCAGCGGCCCCCCTTGATCCGCGTGAAGTTCCCCGGCGCGAATGTCGGGAAGACCTCGGGAAGGGTTGCCTCGAAACGGTCGGGCATCGTCCTGTCGGGATAGATCCTGTACATCGCCTCGGCCCACGGATCGCCCGCGCGGGCGCGGCGGGCCCAGGCGTGCTCGGCCGCCGTGTGGTTCAGGACGAGATCGACGCAGACGCTGATGCCGCGATCCCGGAGGTGACCGCAGAGCTGCTCGAGGTCCGCGATCGTGCCGAGCGCGGGGTCCACGGCGCGGTAGTCCATGACTGCGTAGCCGCCGTCGTCCTCTCCCTCGCGGGCCTGGAGGAGCGGCATCAGGTGGACGTAGCGCACGCCGAGCTCGGCCAGGTAATCCAGGTGATCGGCGACGCCTGCGAGCGTCCCGGCGAATCGGTCGACGTAGAAGACGTATCCGATCATCGACGGGTCGGTGAACCAGTCCGGCTTGAGGGTCCGGGCGAGGTCATGCCGCTTGAGCGGCTCGGTTCGCTCCCGATAGCGGTCCGCGAGGCGCTCGACCAGCCGATCGAGCGCGGAATCCCCGTCGGGGTGACCGCCGTACGGCGCCGCCCAGCCATCGAGCAGGTCGGGCCACCAGCGGTCCAGGCGCGCGATGAAGATGTCGATGTCGCGGACGGGCATCGACGCGAGCCGGGCCCGGGCGACGTTCGTGGCGCGACCCGCCGCCGCCCCCGATCGTGCGACCAGGGGCGGCAACGGGTGCGATGGGGACGAGCCGGGGGAGGAGTCCCGGGCCGTCGCCGAGGTTCTGGCCATCGCGTTCGACCGTGACGCGGCGCTCAGCCCTTCACGGAGCCGGCCATCATGCCGCGCACGAAGAAGCGTTGCAGCGCCAGGAAGACCGCGACCGGCACGAGCATCGAGACGAAGGCGCCGGCCGTGAGGAGCTGCCAGTCCTGGCCGCGCGACCCGACGATGTTCAGGAGGCGCGACGTCATGACGGCCACGTCCTTGTTCGTGCCCAGGAACGTCTGCGCGACGAGCAGGTCGTTCCAGACCCAGAGGAACTGGAAGATCGCGAACGAGGCGAGGGCCGGGGTGGAGAGCGGCAGGATCAACCGCGTGAAGGTCTGGAAATGGGACGCGCCATCGATGTATGCGGACTCCAGGATGTCCTTCGGCAGCTGGCTGATGTAGTTGTAGAGCAGGTAGGTGGCGAGGGCGAGACCGAAGCCGGCGTGCGCGAGCCAGATCGCGAGGAAGGTCCCGTTCAGGCTCACGGCGAGGTACGCCTTCAGGATCGGGATCAGCGAGATCTGGAGCGGCACGACGAGCAGCGCCACGACCGTGATGAAGAGGATCTTCTTGCCCGGGAACGACATCCAGGCGAAGCCGTACGCGGCGAAAGCCGCGATCAGGATCGGGATGACCACGGCCGGGATCGTGACCGCCAGCGTGTTGAGGAAGGCGGTGCCAAGTCCGTCGCCGCCGAAGATCACGTTGTTGTAGTTGTCCAGGCTGAAGCCGCCCGGATGCGTGAAGACGGTCCACCAGCCCGAATCCGAGATCGCGGCCTTCGTCCGGAAGGACGTGATGAACAGGCCGAGCGTCGGGATGGTCCAGATCGCCGCCAGCAGGATGACGGTTCCGTTGACGAGGATGAGCGACGTTCGAGAGGTTTTCATCGCATCGCCCTCACATGCCCCGGGAACGGAATTGGCGGAGGTTGTACCACATGACCGGTGTCACGGCGATCAGCAGGATGACCGCCAGGGCGGAGCCGCGTCCGTAGTCGAAGAACGTGAACATCTGCTTGTACTGGAGCGTCGCGATCACGTTCGTTCCGAAGTTGCCCCCGGTCATGGTCTGGACGATGTCGAAGATCTTCAGGGTGAGGATCGCGATCGTGGTTGCCACCGTCACGACGGTCGGCCAGACGGTCGGCAGGATGATGCGTCGGAAGATCTGCCACTCAGTGGCGCCGTCGATCCGGCCGGCCTCGAGCATCTCGTCGGGGACTCCCTTGAGGGCCGCCGACAGGATCACCATCGCGAACCCGGCCTGCCCCCACACGAGGATGACGATGATGAAGAGGGTGTTCCACGGCTCCACCGTGAGCCATGACTGGGGCGCTATGCCGAATGAGCTGAGGACCCCATTCAGCAGGCCGATCTGGGGCTGGCCCTCGGGCTGGAAGGAGAACACGAAGCGCCAGATGATCGCCGCCCCGACGAACGAGATGGCCATCGGCAGGAAGATGAGGGTCTTGACCAGCCGGTCCAGCTTCGAACGATCGGCCAGCACGGCGATCGCGAGGCCCAGGCCGGTGGAGAAGACCGTCCCGAGGACCAGCCACAGGACGTTGTTCCTGATGGCGGTCAGCATGTCCGGGTTGGTGAACGCATAGGCGTAGTTGTCGAGGCCGACGAACTTGCCGCCGGTGGCGTCACGGAAGCTGTTGTAGATCGTCAGGATCGCCGGCACCAGCAGGTAGAACGTGAGGATCGCGAGGGCCGGCCCCACGAAGACGAACGGGAGGACGCGGCCTCGCCACGTCCCTGGCAGCTTCTCGACGAGCCAGTTGGAGACGATGTACAGCAGCCCCGTCCCGCCGACGCCCCAGACGATGGCGACCACGACGACGACGATCTTCGGGGCCTGCGCATCCCGAAGGAAGAGGAACCCGGCCCAGAGGACCAGGAACGCGACCACGGGGACGACCAGGGAGATGACGACCCTTCCGACCCCGGTACCGACCGCCTGGACGACGCCACGTGGCGCGTCGTCGGTCACCAGCCTTGCCCCAGCCATGTCTACTCCTATGCTGCGAGCGGATCACGGACCGGTCGACGGCCCAGGGTCGGCGCGGGTCGCCCGGCACTGCGCCGGGCGACCCGCGCGAGCTCCTACTTCGGCCAGCTGGCCTCGATGTTGTTCAGGGTCGTGTCGATGTTCTGCGCACCGTTCACGAGCTTGACGATCTCCGACCAGAAGCTGCCCGAGCCCACGGCCGCGGGCATCTGGTCCGAGCCGTCAAATCGAACGAAGGGGGCGGTGGTCAGCGTCGTCACGAACGCCTGATCGAGCTTGGACGAGTAGTTGTTGATGTCCTGGCCCTTGTACGGGAACAGGGCACCGCCGGTCTTCGACCACGACACGCCCGCCGCGGGGGTGGTCAGGTACTTGAGGAAGGCCCAGACCTCCGGACGGTCCGCGAACGCGACCGCCTGGTCGCCGCCGACCTCGGCCGGCGTCCCGAGCTGCGGGTCGATGGACGGGAGGTTGAAGACGCCGACCTGGTTGTCGAGGTCGGCCTTGATCGCGTCCGGGAAGAACGAGGTGATGAAGTTGCCCTGGTTCGTGAACCAGCACTTCGGCGGGCTGTCGAAGGCAGCCTTCGGCGCCTCACCGAAATTCGTCTGAACGATGTAGGCCGGGCCGCCGAAGACGTCGGCCTTGTTGCCCCAGATGTCCATCATGTCCTGCACGGCCGTCTTCACAGTCGGGTCGTTGAACGGGATGGCGTGGCTGACCCACTTGTCGTAGCCGTCCTTGCCGACTGTCCGGAGCATGATCTCCTCGATCCAGTCGGTGGCCGGCCAGCCCGTCGCCGCGCCGCTCTCGATGCCGATGCACCAGGCCGGCGTGCCGTCCGCTGCCATCTTGGCCTCGAGCGTCTTGAGCTCGTCCCACGTGGTGGGGACGGAATAGCCCTTGGCTGCGAAGGCGACCTTGGGATAGAAGACCAGGCCCTTCAGGTTGACCCGGTGGAACACGCCGTAGACCTTGCCGTCCTCGGCGGTGCCGATGGCCTTCCAGCCCTCGCCATAGTTCGCATCGATCGAGGCGAGGATGTCAGCGGGCAGCGGGAAGAGCTTGCCCTGCTTGGCATAGTTCTTCATCCCGCCCGGCTGCGGCAGGAGCGCGACGTCCGGCGGATTCCCGGCCTGGACCTGGACGTTCAGGTTCTGCTCGAAGGACTTGTCGCCGTTGTAGGTCACCGTGACGCCCGTGGCGTCCTCGAACGGCTTGACCGCTGCCTCGAACGCGGTGGCCTCGGTGTCCACGAAGGCACCGCCGACGGTCACCGTCTTGCCCTTGAGGTCGCCGCTCGCCGCGGACGCGGCAGCCGATGCGGCGGCAGCCGATGCGGCGGGCGACGCCGCCGTTCCGCCGGTCGATGGAGCGGCCGTGCTCCCACCGCCGCAGGCCGCCAGCACGAGCGCGGCGACCGAGAGACCCGCGAACAACCGTTGTTTCATATGCTCCTCCTCCGTCGTCGACCGACGGGGTCGAACGATCCGCGAGATGCGTGGAACCGGTTCCACATCCTCGCCGATGACACGGTATCAGGGCATGTCAAGTGCCCGGCGGGGCAGCGCGCGACGCGGATCAGACCGACGGTGGGGCGGTCGAGCGCCGGACGACGAGGCTGATCGGCTGGACCTCGCGGAGCACGCCCGGCGGCGTGCCGTGGATCATCCCGAGGAGCCGCTCGACGGCGCGCACTCCCGATTCGAACAGCGGTTGGCGGACGGTCGTGAGGCCCAGGTGGTCGGCGAGCTCGATGTCGTCGTAGCCGGTCACGGACAGGTCGCCGGGCACGTTCATCCCAAGCGCGTTGGCCGCCTCGAGGGCTCCCGCCGCCTGCGTGTCGCTCGCACACACGATCGCGGTCGGCGGCAGGCGCTGCGTCAGCATCCGCGTCGCGAGCTCCGTGGATCGGCGTGGTGAGTGGTCGCCGATGGCAACGAGCGATGCCGGGATCGTGAGGCCGGCGGCTGTTATCTCCCGGCGGACGCCGGTCAGCCGCAGGCGACTCGAGGTGAACGCCAGGGGGATGCGGGGGATGTCGCCGATGAACCCGATCCGGCGATGGCCCAGTGCCAGGAGATGCCTGCTCGCGAGGCGCCCTCCCAGCACGTCGTCGGCGACGACCCGGGGCAGCGTGCGGTGATGGGCGTCGATCAGCACGACCGGGAGGTCGATCCTGCCGATCCGCTCGAGCTCGGTCTCGTGCGGCGAGAGCGAGATGATGATCAGGCCATCGACGCGTTCCCGGCGAGGCAGGTCACGAAAGACCGCCTCGCGCCGTTCGACCGTCTCGACATTGAAGACGATCATGTCGTACCCGCCGCGGACGAGCGCGGCCTCGACGCCCCGAAGCCGCTCGACGGCCGATGGGCGGGTCAGGAACGGCAGGATCACGGCGATCGTCTGCGTCCGCCGGAGCGACAGGCGGCGTGCGGTCGGGTTCGGGACGAAGTCGAGCGCCGCGATGGCCTCGAGGACGCGTGATCGAGTCCGCGGATCCACGTTCGCGCGTTCGTTCAGGACGCGGCTCACCGTGCCGCGGCCCACCCCCGCGAGCCGGGCCACGTCGCTGATCGTGACGCCCAATCCATTCCCCTCTGGTATGGAACCGGTTCCGATTGTAGCCCGCGAGGTGGCCCAGCGGTTGGACGGGTCCGGCGGGGGTGGCGCACCCTCATGCCCACACGGTCACGCGATCGGGAGGCGTTCGATGGCAGCGCGGTGGAGCGTCCGCGTCTGCGCCCTGGGGGCGGGGCCGCCGCACCATCGGCGGCGCTCACACGCGCCTGGGGCGGAGCTGCCGCGATCGGCCAGGCGGCGCCCCGCGTTCGGCCGCGGCGCCCGCGGGAACGCTACCCGCGGGCCGGTGTCAGGCGGTCGCGCCCTGCGCTGCGAGCCACC
>JADGOR010000194.1 GCA_017882855.1 Cellulomonas sp.
TACCGCGAGGCGGATCGCTACTCCAAGGAGCGCATCCAGTTCGGCAAGCCGATCCGGTCCCTGCCGGCCGTGGGTCGGCTGCTGCTCGCGATGAAGGTCGACCTGGAGGCCTCCCGGGCGCTGCTCGCCGAGACGGCGCGTTGGGTGGACCTCTGGAAGGCTTACGAGAAAGCCATCGGCGAGGGCACGGCGCCCAATCTGGACGCCCTGCGCGCCCGCCACAAGCAGTGTCAGACCCTGGCGGAGACGCTGACTCCGATGGTGAAGTACTGCGCCACCGAGATGGGCAACCGCGTCTGCTATCAGGCGATGCAGGTCCACGGCGGCGTGGGCTACATGCGCGAGTTCAACATCGAGCGGCTCTTCCGCGACGTTCGAATCACGAACATCTACGAGGGCACGAGCCAGCTGCAGGTCGTCGCGGCCATCGGCAAGCTGCTCAACCACTCCCTGGACCCGCTCCTGGCGGAGTGGCAGTCAGCCGAGTATCCGGCCGACATGGCCGCCGAGAAGGCGAATCTCGTGGAGCTGACTGCGGCCTTCCAGCAGGCGGTCGACGCGCTGAAGGCCCAGCCCGAGCGCGACCGCGTCGACTACTACGCGTGCGACCTGGTCGACAGTGCGGTCTGGCTAGTCAACTCGTGGCTGCTCCTGCGCGACACGAACATCCTCGAGTCCAAGAAGCCCGTCGCTCGCGCATACATCGCGTCGATCGCGCCGCGGCTCCGCGCTTCGGCCGAGGTCGTGGTCGCCTCCAACTCCGTTCCGCTGGAGGCGATTTCCGCGCTGCTCGGCTGAAGGCCGCCGGCAACGTGCGTAGTCGGCGATGGCCCATGGCGGACGGGCCTGCGCTCGAGACTGAAGCGGGGTGCTAGCCTGCGCACCGACGAACTCACTCGCGCGAGGCAGCCTTGGGTCGAACAACGGTGGTGGTCGATCGCGAACAGGCGATTGGAAGGATCGATCGGCGGCTTTTCGGCTCGTTCGTCGAGCACCTGGGCCGCTGTGTGTACGGAGGCATCTACGCACCCGGCAGCCCGCTCTCGGACGAGCACGGGTTCCGCCAGGACGTCGCGACGCTGATCCGCGACCTCGGGGTGACCGTCGTTCGCTACCCGGGCGGCAACTTCGTCTCCGGCTACCGCTGGGTAGACGGCGTCGGGCCACGGGACGCCCGGCCGAGCCGGCTCAACCTCGCCTGGCACCAGACGGACCCGAACAGCTTCGGCCTCCACGAGTTCGTCGACTGGAGCCGGAAGCTGGGTGTCGAGCCGATGCTGGCGGTCAACCTTGGTACGAGCGGGATCGCCGAGGCGCTCGATCTGCTCGAGTACTCGAACCATCCCGGCGGAACGACGCTCTCGGACCGGCGGCTGGCGAATGGCGCCGCACGCCCGTTCGGAGTGCGGATGTGGTGTTTGGGGAACGAGCCCGACGGACCCTGGCAGCTCGGCCACAAGACCGCGCTGGAGTATGGGCGGCTCGCGGCCGAAACGGCCCGCGGAATGCGCCAGTTCGACGAGAAGCTCGAGCTGGTCGTCGCCGGCAGCACCGCGCCGTGGCTCCCGAGCTCGGTCGACTGGGATCGGATCGTGCTCGAGGAGACCGTCGAATTCGCCGACTACGTCGCGGTCCACATCTACGTCGAGGAGGTCGACCGCGACATCCAGACGTTCCTGGCCTCGGGCGTGGAACTCGACAGGGAGATCGAACGGGCGATCGCCGCGGCGGACGCGGCGGCGAAGAAGCGCGGCGTCGACCGCAAGCTCGCGGTATCGGTGGACGAATGGGGCGTCTGGCGCGACCGCGACCCGAACCCGCCGACGTTTGAGGGTTGGCCGCTCGAGAGGCGGATCGGCGAGTCCGTCTACACGGCCGGCGATGCCGTCGTGACGGGCGCGCTCATCGTCTCGCTGCTCAACCACGCCGACCGAGTCACTTGCGCCTGCCAGTCGCTGCTCGTGAACGCCGGCGCCCCGATCCGCGCCGAAGCCGACGGCGTCTGGCGCCAGTCCATCTACCACCCATTCCAGCTCGCGGCGCGCCACGCCAGTGGAACGGCCCTGCGGGCGACCATCGCGGCTCCGGAAATCGACACCAGCAAGTACGGGCGCGTCGCCGAGATCGACGTGGCCGCGACCCTCGACGAGGAACAGGGGCAGCTGGTCCTCTTTCTGGTGAACCGCAATGCCTCGGAGGCGGCGGTGACGAGCGTCCGCCTGGGGTCCTGGCCGGACGCGCGGCTCGCAGAAGCGCTCGTCATCGGCGGGGGCGACCCGTGGGAGACGAGCACGCGCGAGCACCCCGAAGGCGTCGTCCCGCGAAAGCTGGACGAGGCGGTGCTCGACGGCGACTCGCTGGAGGTGGCCTTGCCACCGGCCTCGTGGAGCGTCGTCCGCCTGGCTACGGCCTCCAAGGGCGGGCCGCCATAGCACGCGGCGGGACAGCGAGCAGAGCCGCCTGACCCAGCCTCCCCGTCCATCGGGTCGTTCTCGCCTCGCTTAGCCATACCCGGCGATGGATAATCACGGGACCATGAAAGTCGAGCACAGACGGCGCCCGCGGGTTCCAGCCGGCGTCCCGGCGGGCGTGCTGGCGACCTTCACCATGGACCTGGCCATGCTGGCCGCTGCCCGCTACCGAGGCGACACCTTCGCTTCCGACC
>JADGOR010000195.1 GCA_017882855.1 Cellulomonas sp.
ATGGCCCGGTGCCCGGGCCCTGGGTTGCCCTGCCCTGGAGGCCGCGGATGGATGCTGGCGAACGGAGCCGCCCCTTTCACTGGACCCTGAAGCGCGAGGGCATCATCGCCCCGGACGAACGGCTGCCGTGGGGGCAGACGATCGCGGTGGGGCTCCAGCACATCTTCGCCATGTTCGGCGCGACCGTTCTCGGCCCGATCCTCATGGGCTTCGACCCGAACACGGCGATCCTGTTCTCGGGTATCGGGACGCTCATCTTCTTCGTGGTCGTGGGCGGGCGCGTCCCGAGCTATCTCGGCTCCAGCTTCGCCTTCATCGCCGTCGTCAACGCCGCGAGCGGGTTCGGCTCGGGCGGCACGCCGAACTTCGCTGTCGCGCTCGGCGGCATCATCGCGGCGGGCGCCCTCTACGCGGGGGTCGGGGTGGTCGTGATGGCCGTGGGGTACCGCTGGATCGAGCGGCTGATGCCGCCCGTGGTGACTGGAGCGGTCGTGGCGGTCATCGGCCTCAACCTCGCCCCGGTCGCCATCAGCGACCTGGCCGGCAAGGATGCCGCCACCACGTCGTTCAACCAGCTCATCGGCCTCTTCACCGTCCTGAGCGTCGCCGCCGTCGCCGTCTACGCGCCCGGCATCCTGCGCAGGCTGCCGATCCTCCTCGGCGGCGTCATCGGCTACGTCGCCTACCTCGTGCTGGCGAACGGGATGGGCATGGGCCCGGCGATCGACTTCACCAAGCTGGGGGAGGCCGCCTGGATCGGGATGCCCAACTTCACCGCACCGTCATTCTCGATCAACGCGATCACGCTGATCGCGCCGGTCGCGCTCGTGCTGGTGGCCGAGAACCTGGGCCACGTCAAGGCGGTCGGGGCCATGACGGGCCGGAACCTCGACCCATACCTCGGGCGGGCATTCCTCGGCGACGGCATCGCGACGATGGTCGCGGGCTTCGGGGGCGGGACCGGCGTCACCACGTACGCCGAGAACATCGGCGTCATGGCCGTCACCAAGATCTACTCGACGCTCATCTTCGTGATCGCGGCGATCGTGGCGATCGCGCTCGGCTTCTCCCCGAAGTTCGGGGCCCTCATCGGGACGATCCCGTGGGCCGTCCTGGGTGGTCTCGCGATCGTCCTGTTCGGCCTCATCGCCGCGACCGGCGCCCGGATCTGGGGCGAGAACAAGGTCGACTTCAGCAGCAGCCGCAACCTCATCACGGTCGCCGCGGCGCTGACCATGGGTGCGGGCAACTTCACGGTGAAGATCGGTGACTTCGAGATGGGCGGGATCGGCACCGCGACCCTCACCGCGATCATCCTCTACCAGGTCCTGAGCGCCCGTGGCGGTGGAGCCGCGGCACCGGAACCTACGCCAGGGGCCACGACGTCGGCGTAGAGCGTCGAGCTCCCGCCGGCCGGGACGCCGGTTCGGCCGTCCCGACCGGCGGCCCTCTTCGGGACGTTCGGCCCTCCGCCATGCAGGATCGCCGCCCTACGGTGCGTAGGTGCACCCCGCACGGGGGCACGCTGCACCGGACGGTGCACGCTGCACCGGACGGTGCACGATATACGTGACAGTCCATGCGGAATCCGCGCGCTCGCCGCGTGCGGTGGGAACGGGCAATCAGCGAGGGACGAACAATGAAGGTGCTTGTCAGCGCCGCCTCCAGGCACGGCGCGACCGCCGAGATCGCCAGCGCGATCGGCGAGACGCTCACGGAGGCCGGCCTGGAGGCCGTCGTCCTGACCCCCGATGCCGTCACGACGCTCGACGGATACGACGCGGTCATTCTTGGCAGCGGCATCTACGTTGGACACTGGATGGACACGGCGAAGAACCTCGTCGAGCGCCATTCGGCTGCCCTCGCGTCGCGGCCGGTCTGGCTCTTCTCGAGCGGGCCGATCGGGGAGCCGCCGAAGCCCGAGGAGGACCCGGCCGACATCGCCGAGATCATCGAGGCGACCAACGCGCGCGGCCACCGGCTCTTCGCCGGGAAGGTGGACAAGGCCGTGCTCGGGCTCGGCGAGAAGGTCATCCTCAAGGCCGTCCGGGCGCAGGACGGCGACTTCCGGTCCTGGGCGGACGTGCGTGAGTGGGCAGGAGGGATTGCCGCGGTCCTCAAGGCCGAATCGAACGCCGCGGGAGCGTGAGCGCGCAGCGCGCCCGCCGCATGGTGGACGGGCAGGCGCCGGAACGGTGAGGAGCACTCGGTGAACGTGATCTTCAGGCGCGCTGCGGCGGTCTTCTTCGCCTTGCACGGCCTGATCCACGTGCTGGGCTTTGCCGCCGCGTGGCAGCTGGCGACGCTCCCGGGGATCGCCTACAGGACCACCGCGCTCAACGGCTGAACGAGCGTGACCGTCGGCCGGATGGCGGCTGACGGTGGGGAGCCCGCAGCCCGGAGGCGCGAGCGGCCGGGCCCGAACGCCTACCCGGCTCGCGCCACCGTTTCACTGACCTCGCGCGCAAGGGCGAACCGGAGGCTTCCGTAGGCCACCAGGTCGACGGCGAGCCCGCCGAGGCCCGCGAGCTGCGAGCTGTAGAAGACGAACACCTGGGTGATCAGGATCCAGACCAGGACTCCGCGCATCAGCCACCGGTAGGCGTCCGCGTGCGACGCGTGGAGGCTCAGGATGCCCCGCGCG
>JADGOR010000196.1 GCA_017882855.1 Cellulomonas sp.
CTGGCGGGTCGGATCGACTCCTCGTCCCAGCTCACGACGTCGCTGACGACCGTTCTGGGCTCGGCCGACGCCAGCGGCGACCTCGCTCATCGCGTCCGGTTCCCGATGGTCCGGGATGCGGCGCAGGTGGCCGACTTCGAGCCGACAGCCGTCGTACCGGTCGTACCCGGCGCTGACGCTAAGTCCCCCCTTATCATCCCGGAAAGCACGAGGGCCCACCAGAGCCCGCAGCGGATGCTGACCGTGACCGCGATCCTCGTCGGTGTCGTCGTGCTCGCGCTGATCGTGGGTCTGGTCACAGTGTTCAACCGCAAGCACGAGACGGCCGGCGCCGCGGCCACGGCCAGCGCCACGGGTTCGCGATCCGCAGGAAAGGTGTACGCGATCGCGGGCGCCAAGGACTTCGACCCGGTAGCCGATGGCGGTAACGGTGAGGAGAACCCCGGCCAGGTGGCGCTCGCCTTCGACGGGAAGACCGATACGGCGTGGACCACCTTGGTCTACAAGGGCTCGGCGAAGCTCGGCGGGCTCAAGAAGGGCGTCGGCTACATCGTCGACCTCGGCCAGCCGGTCAGCGTCGGCAAGGTGACGCTCGTCATGGTGGGACAGCCGACGGGCCTGGAGCTACGGGTGCCGGCGACGGACCCGGCGAAGGTGACCTCGCCCCCGATGAACAAGGCGGCCGAGTGGACCGTCGTCGCGACGAACACGGCGGCGGGTCCGAACGTGGACCTTTCGCTCAAGGACCCGATCACGACCCGCTTCGTCATGATCTACATCACGTCGTTGCCCGCCGTGACCGGTGGTTTCAAGGCAGGGATCGCGGAGGTGTCGGTGACGTCATGAGCATGCTCGAATCGACCGATGCGGAGCTGCTCCAGCGATATGCCGCCGGAGACGACGAGGCGTTCGCCCAGCTCGTACGGCGTCACAAGGACCGGCTCTGGGCGGTGGCGCTGCGCACGATGCGGAACCCGGAGGAGGCCGCGGACGCGTTGCAGGAGGCGCTGATCTCGGCGGCGCGGCGGGCGAGTCAGTACCGCGGCGATGCTGCCGTCCTCACCTGGCTGCACCGGATCGTCATCAACGCGTGCCTCGACCGGCTGCGGCGCAACAAGGTGCGTGTGACCGACCCCCTGCCTGACGATCCTGACCGCGTGCTGGCGTTCGTCGACGGTGACGACCCCGAGCGCGAGGCGGCGCTCGTAGAGATGCGCCGAGACGTGATCTCGGCGCTCCGGCAGCTCAACGCCGATCAGCGCGCGGCGCTCGTCCTGGTGGACATGGAGGGCTATTCGGTCGACGAGGCGGCCGAGATCCTCGGCTGTGCGCCGGGCACGATCAAATCGCGCTGTTCCCGTGGTCGCGCGCGGCTGGCGCCCCTGCTGGCCCACGTGAGCCTCCCATGACCCTTGATCCCCGATACGACATAGGCCGTACCGGTTCGCCGGTGTGGGCGAGACACGACGACGGACCGATGAACACGTACGTGCCGGGCCCGCTGTCGAGCGAGCCGCTCCAGAGCTCGTACCACTCGGGGATGCGCCTGGGGGTCTCCGGCGTCATCTTCGCGGCGGTCATCGTGTTCGTGCTGGTGAACGGGCAGGCTGGCGCCATCGGTTCGGCGCTGATCCTGGTGGCGTTGTGGGCGCTGTACGCGGTGCCGGTCTGGCTGCGCGGCCGAATCGGGCTGCGCGTCGACGGCCCGCGATGCGAGGTGCACGGGCTGTTCCGGCAGGTGGCCTTCGACGGGTCGGACGTGGTGAAGGTGCAGTACGTGTTCGCCGGACGCAGCCCCGACGTACGGCTGGTGCTCCGCGACGGCCGCAAACTGATGGTGGTCGCGTCGAGGATCGAGAAGGGTCACTCGACGCTGTTCGAGTGGCTTCGCCGGTACGCGCCCGAGGCTGTGTACGACCAGAAGGCCATCGACCTCCGAGACACCCTCGTCAACCGAGGCCTCATGGGTGCCCCGGGCGACCCTTGGGACGAGTACGGCAGGGTCGGACCAACTCCTGAGGCGTCGGGAACCACCTCGGACCTCGAGCCGTCGGACACGGTGAAAGCGTCACCGCCCCCTGAGGCGAAGGCACCGGACTCCACAGAGACAAGGACCGATGATGACGAGCAAGCCTGAGGACCTGGCGGCCAGAGCGGCCGCTGCCGCCGCTGCTGGCACTCACGAGATCTCGAGCGCCGCCGGCCCCCACCCAACCCTGGACGAAGTCTCCGACGCAACGTTCGGGCTCCCGGACGAGGAGCGCGCGGCTGAGATCCTGGACCACGCGGAAGCGTGCGACGCGTGCGCCGAGCTTGTGACGGAGCTCGAGTCCGTGGTCGAGCTGGCGCAGTTCGCGTACCCAGACCCCATTCCGGCGGCTGTCGAGCAGCGGCTCATGGCGGCGCTGGCGGCCGAAGCGGTCGGCCACATGCACCACGCGCTCCCGTCCGAGGAGACCCCCGACGTCGCCGTGACCCCCACCGACCTCGCGGACCTGTCCGACTGACGCTCCGGAGTTGAGCCACCCGGACGCCCTGCGGTAGCGTGATCCCTCGCGCGGGCCTATAGCTCAGACGGTTAGAGCGCTGCC
>JADGOR010000084.1 GCA_017882855.1 Cellulomonas sp.
GAGTGACGACGACCGTGAGCGCACGCCCACCCTCGGCGCCGAGGCCGTTACGCGCCGTCACGTCCATCGAGCGGATCTGACCCGTACCGAGCGCGGCGGCAACCGAGGCGAGGCTGAGCGTGGTCGTCCAGTTGTGGTTCGGGTTGTTCGGCGTCGCGTCCGCGGAGTCCGGGACGGCGGGGAACGTACCGCCCGCCGACCAGCCGCCGTTCGAGGAGCTGAACTCGGTGCGTGCGATCGTTCCGTTGGCTGCGCGCATCACCTGGCCGGCGGTCGCCTGCACGGCGGTGTTGGACCTGGCGTCCTCGAGCACCTTGAACGCGCCCGTGGCATACGGCGTCTCGAAGGCCCCGCCGTAGACCTGGCAGGAGTCCGAGTCGCACGTCGACGCCCCCGAGGTCGGGCGCGCTCCCGAGCCGAGGGAATAGGAACGAGCCGCGACTGCCTGGGTCATCAGCGCCTGCATCCCTCGCCCACTACCGGCATCTCCCCACGATGCCGGCATCTCCCGCGGCACGACGCCGCGCAGGTAGTCCTCGCTCGTGACGTTGTTGAGGGTGAACTGGGTGTTGCCCGCGTCGATCACGGTCAGCGAACCGCGGTAGCCGGTGGTCTTGGTCGGCTCGCACACGACCGGGAGATTGCCGAGATTGGACTGGTCACCGGTCGTCGCGATGGTCAGGCCAGAGTTGAGCGCGACAGGCGGGTCGGACCACGGACCTCCGCAGCCGGGAGCCGTGCGCAGCGCAAAAGTGCCCGGCCCGGTGCGTTGAATGAGCACCGCTGCGGCGCCCACCGGCACACCGTTGATCATCAGCCCGTTGCCGGTCACGATCGTGTCGCCGCCGGTCACCCGGGTGAGCTCGACCGACATCGGCGGGTTGCCCGCGTCGGCGCGCAAGGTGGTTCCGCCGTAGTAGAACGCGAGGATCTGGTCGTACGGCGAGCCCGAGTTGACCGCCCATCCGTACGCGCCGTACTGGCTCATGCCGCGACCGTGGCCGTAGCCGTGCCCGACAAACGTCACGGTCCCGTCATCCGCGTAGGCGGGAGCCGGTGACGGTGCCACGACGGCGACGAGCGTCAGCACGCCTGCGACCGCGGCGATCCCGCGCCACTTTCGACTGATGGTCACCCTGACACCACATTCCGCTCAGCGAGTCTCTCCACAACTATTCGACCACACTCGTGCAATCATGCGCCGTTGGACACGGCACGTCATCGGCCGACCGGGGTCCCACGGGCGACCGCTCCGGTACTATCGACCTTCGCCAGCCGGGGTCCACGGCCCGACGCGGCACCGATGGATCGGAGACGCATGAGCACCGAGGCACTCGTCCGTGCCCGCGCCTTGGCTGAAGAGCCGCTGCGTGCCGCCGGCCCGGTGATGGGGTTCGCCAGTGGAACCCTCAACTCGTTGCGGGACCTCTGGGCGCATCGCGAGCTGCTCGGCCTCCTCGTGCGGCGCGAGATCAAGGCCCGCTACAAGGACAGCGTCCTGGGGCTCTTCTGGAGCCTGCTCCGGCCCCTCACCATGCTCCTCATCTACTACATCGCGGTCGGGAAGTTCCTCGGCGCCTCTCGCGGGATCGACGATTTCGCGATCTACATCTTCACCGGCCTGACCGCCTGGAACCTGTTCGCCGAGATCGTGTCCTCCGGCACGTCGTCGATCGTCGCGAACGCCGGACTGGTCAAGAAGGTCTACCTCCCGCGTGAGGTCTTCCCGCTCAGCACCACGGGCTCGGCGCTGTTCAACTTCGGCATCCAGCTCCTGGTCCTGGTCGGGGCGACGATCATCGCGGGCAAGCTGCCGCACGGCGCCAACCTGATGTACCTGCCGGTGAGCTTCATCCTCCTGCTCGCGTTCAGCACCGCGCTCGCACTCCTGCTGGCAGCGGTCAACGTGTTCCTCCGCGATGTGCAGTACCTGGTGGAGATCTCCCTCATGGTTCTGTTCTGGGCGTCTCCGACCGTCTACTCGTGGGCCCAGGTCGCCAAGGTTGCGCACGGCTGGCTCGCCGAGCTCTACCTCGCGAACCCGATGACGCTGGCGATCCTGGGATTCCAGCGCGGCTTCTGGGTCTCCGGAGCCAATTCGGTCGTTCCGGGCCATCTCGAGGCACGGCTGTGGATCGCCTGCGGCGTCTCTCTCGTCCTGCTGTGGCTGTGCCAGCGGATCTTCACGCGGCTGCAGGGCAACTTCGCCCAGGAGCTCTGACATGTCGACGACGGTGATCTGCCTCGAGAACGTCTCCAAACGGTTCATCATCCGCAAGGAGAAGTCGCTCAAGGAGCGGATCGTCAACCGCGGCCGCTCCAACCTCCACAAGGAGGACTTCTGGGCGCTGAACGACGTCACCCTCGACATCGCCTCGGGGACGTCGGTCGGCCTGGTCGGACCGAACGGGTCTGGCAAGAGCACCCTGCTCAAGATGATCGGCGGGATCATCCAGCCGACGACCGGATCGATCCGGCTGCGAGGTCGCCTCGCCGCACTCCTCGAGCTCGGCGCCGGGTTCCACCCCGATCTGACCGGTCGCGAGAACGTGTTCCTCAATGCCTCGATCCTCGGGCTCACCAGGAGCCAGACCGAGGGGTACTTCGATGCGATCGTCGACTTCTCGGGGATCGAGCGCTTCATCGACACCCAGGTCAAGTTCTACTCGTCGGGTATGTACGTGCGGCTCGCCTTCGCCGTCGCCGTGCACGTGAACCCGGACATCCTGCTGATCGACGAGGTGCTCGCGGTGGGTGATGAGCCGTTCCAGCGCAAGTGCATGGACCGGATCCGCGGCTTCCAGAAGGAGGGTCGCACGATCGTCCTGGTGTCCCACTCGCTCGACCAGGTCGCCGACATCTGCGATCGCGCCATCGTGCTCGAGAACGGTGCGGTCAAGGCCGACGGGATTCCGAGGGACGCGCTCCGCGTCCTCCGGGACGACTTCGAGATCACCCGGCTGGAGGACGTCGAGCGGGCCCAGATCGCGGCGACGATGGTCGGCACCACCGCCATCCGGGCGCGGGTGGCCGCGGTGACCTTGGCGACCGACGGCGCGCTGGCCAGCCATGTGACGATGCGCCCCGGGGAAGACCTGAAGGTGCGGATCCGGGTGGAGACCGAGGAACCCCTGGACGACTGGTTCCTGGGCATCGCCATCAACACCTCGCTCGGCCAGTGCGTCTTCGCCACGAACACGAAGCTGATGGAAATCGCTCTGCCGCGCGTCACGCGGGCCGCCGAGTTCCAGTTCCGGCTGCCGCGGGTCGAGCTCGGCGAGGGCGACTACTCCGTCGACGCCGCAGTCTTCCTCGCCAGTGGCCTCGAAGCCCATCGCCTGGTCGAGGGTGCACAGATCGTCGTGAAGGCTTCTGGTCGCACGCTAGGCTTCCTGCACCTAGAGCCCGAGTTCACGCTGCTGTGACGCAATCGGAAGCCACCGACGAGCCCCCGATCCCTGCGGCGCGGCCCCCGCGCCGGACCTGGCGCCGCTCTAGCCCTCGACCTTCCGGAGATGTCCCCGTGCCCTCGCAATCGACCACGCTCGAGGCCGAGCCGACGAACGCCCCGGTCAGGCGCCGTTGGACGAGCTCGCGGGTCCGGATCGAGCTCCTCGGCGCGGCGATCAGCGCAGCCCTCGCACTCGCCGGCGTGACCGCGGTCCTGCGGCTCTGGAAGGCCCACCTCAACATCCCGATCGCGTCCGGCGGCGACGTGATGCTCTCGCTCATGGTCGTCAAGAACATGCAGACTACGGGCTGGTACCAGAGCACCCCGGACCTCGGGGCGCCGTTCGGCCAGGACCTCACCGCGTATCCGAGCTCGGTCGGCGACTTCTGGCACATGGCGACCCTCAAGGTGCTGTCGCTGTTCATGACGCCCGCGGGCACGGTCAACGTCTTCTTCATCGGCTGCTTCGCGGTCATCGCCGTCGTCGCGTACGCCTGTCTCCGTCTCCTGTCCGTGTCGAGGCCGTTCGCGGCCGCGCTCGGCGCCGTCTACACCTTCCTTCCATACCATTTCCTGCGCGGCGAGTACCACCTGCTGCTCTCGGCGTACTACGCCGTGCCCATCGCCGTCGTCCTCGGGGTCGGGCTGTACAACGGCCGCCTGACCCTGCGCGCGAACCCCAAGACCATGACCAGGCTCGGTTGGGCAGCAGTGGCCTGCGCGGTGCTTCTCGCCGGCACCGGGCTGTACTACGCCGTCTTCGGGATGCTGATGCTCGCGACCGGCGGCATCCTCGGGTCGCTCGCGCGGCGCGCGTGGCGCCCGCTCCTGTCCGGGGCAGCCCTCGCCGGGATCATCGGGCTGGGGCTGGTCGCCGGGGCTATCCCTAACCTGCTTCACCACGGCCCGCCCGGGAGCGTGAGCGCGGTCGAGGGACGGTCCTACGGCGCGACGGAGTTCTACGGCCTGAAGATCACCAACCTGCTCCTGCCGTCCCAGATCCACCGGATCGCCAAGCTCGCCCACCTGCGCGCCCACACCGCGGACTCGCTGATCCCTGGCGAAGGGACCGAGACCCTCGGGATTCTCGGGGTGATCGGTCTGGTCGCGATCGTGCTCGCCGTCATGTTGCCGGCGCTCGAGCGCAACAGCGCGCTGGTGCGCCGGATGCGGCCGCTCGGCGCCCTCGCCGTCGTCTCGATCATCTGCGGCACCGTGGCGGGCCTGAACGGTGTGCTCGCGACCCTCGGCTTCGGTGAGATGCGCGCGTGGAACCGGATCTCGGTGCTCATCGCGTTCCTCGCCCTGGCCGGATTCGGCCTGCTCGTCGACGCGACACGCAAGCGATGGGTTCGAGGCACACCCATCATCCGGAGGCTCGCGGTGGCGAGCGTCGCCGGCGTCGTCTTCCTGGTCGGACTGTACGACCTGACCTCACCGCAGGTGATCCCGGACTACCCGGCAGCCGCCGCGACCTGGAACTCCGACGCCACGTTCTTCGCTCAGGTGCAAGGCCAGTTCGGAGCCGGGGCGGCCGTGTTCGAGCTGCCGTACGCGCGCTTCCCCGAGAATCCGCCGATCGCCAACATGACCGACTACAGCCACCTCCGCGGATACCTGCACAGCGACCTGCACTGGAGCTACGGCGGTGTCAAGAACGAGCAGAGCGAGTGGCAGCCGGTGGCCTTGAAGTCCGGCATCGGCCCCGCCTTGCCCGGGCTCGTCACCGCGGGCTTCAGCGCGATCTACGTCAACCAGCTCGGATACGGCGACGCAGGGTCCCAGATCGAGTCCGAGATCGTCTCGGTCATCGGGACCCAGACGCCGCTGGTCAGTCCCGACGGAACCCTGAAGGTCTACGACTTGCGGCCGTATGCGGCCCGGCTCGCCGCCTCCGGGGCCCCGCTGCCCACGCTCGAGTCGGTGCTCTACCCGGTCACCATGAGCTACGGGGTCACGGTCTACGGGGTGGAAGCCAGCGGCACCGACACGTGGCACTGGGCGCCCGCGGTGGCCGAGCTCACCCTGGCCAATCCGTCGCCGCACGAGGCGAAGGTCGTGCTGCGGGGCACCGTTCGGGTGATGAGCTCCAACGCCACGATCATCGTCCGGATCGGGGACCAGGAGACGCGGTTCACGCCGATCGACGGCGGAGTGGCGCTCGACCTGCCGATCACCGTCCAACCGGGCACTGAGATCGTCCGGATCAGCACGGACAGCGGGCAGACGCCCTCGGCCCCGAACGACCTTCGGGATCTTCGGCAGCAGCTGCTGAACTTCGACCTCACGCCGATCACCGATCTGGGCTAGCAGGGACGAGAACTCGGCCGGTCCGAGGGCACCACGCAAGCGGTCGGCCGGCGGTCGGCGGCTTCGCCATGGTCATTCGCGAGCCGGTATGCTGGGCGTCCCAGACAGCTCCAGCGCGAGGAAATCTGTGAACGACGCACTCCCCGACCGCCGTCAGAAGATCCTTGAGCAGGTCAGGGAGTACGCGGAAGTCTCGCTCGCTCCGCGTGAGTTCGTCGCCGGCGAGTCCACGGTCCCGGTCTCGGGAAAGGTCCTCGACGCCGACGACATGGTCGCACTGGTCGACTCGTCGCTGGACGGGTGGCTGACGGCCGGCCGGTTCACGCTCGAGTTCCAGGACAGCCTCGCCGACTACGTCGGTGCTCGATCTGCGTCCTTCGTGAACAGCGGGTCATCGGCGAACCTGTGCGCGCTCTCCGGACTGACCAGTCCCAAGCTCGGAGAGCGCCGGCTCGTCCCCGGCGACGAGGTCGTCACCGTCGCCTCGGGCTTCCCGACCACGCTGAACCCGATCATCCAGAACGGCCTCACGCCGGTCTTCGTGGACGTCGAGATCGGAACCTACGACGCCGTCGGCGACCAGCTGCGCGAAGCGATCGGCCCCAAGACGCGCGCGATCATGATGGCCCACACCCTCGGCAACCCGTTCGACCTTGACCTGGTCACCGAGCTGTGCAAGGAACACGACCTGTGGCTCGTCGAGGACTCGTGCGACGCGCTCGGTTCCACCTACCGGGGCAAGCACACCGGCAGCTTCGGCGACACGGCGACGGTCTCGTTCTACCCGGCCCACCACATCACGACGGGCGAGGGCGGTGCCGTGTTCTCGAAGAACCCGCTCGTCACCCGCCAGGTGGAGTCGTTCCGGGACTGGGGCCGGGACTGCTACTGCGAGACCGGCAAGGACAACACCTGCGGCAAGCGCTTCGAGTGGACGCTCGGTGACCTCCCGCCCGGGTACGACCACAAGTACACGTACAGCCACATCGGCTACAACCTCAAGGGCACCGACATGCAGGCGGCCCTCGGGCTGAGCCAGCTGAAGAAGCTGGACCACTTCGTGCAGCGGCGCAAGGAGAACTTCGCGTACCTGGCCGAACGGTTGAAGGACGTCGACGGGCTGATCCTTCCGCGCGCGACGCCCAACTCCGATCCGGCCTGGTTCGGGTTCCCGATCACGCTCGCGCCGGACCTCGCCATCAACCGCGAGGACCTGATGCGGCACCTCGAGAGCAAGAAGGTGGGGACCCGGCTCATCTTCGCGGGGAACCTGCTGCGCCAGCCGGCGTACCGGGGCATCGACTGCCGGATCGTGGGAGACCTGCGCAACTCCGACGTCGTGATGACGCGGTCGTTCTGGCTCGGGGTGTACCCCGGCCTCACCCCGAGCATGCTCGACTACGCGGCCGACACCCTCATCGACTTCATCCACGCACCGGGCGGCGGTGCCTGACATGCACTACCTGATCACCGGGCACACCGGGTTCAAGGGCGCGTGGCTGGCCCTCATGCTCGCGGAGCAGGGGCATCGCGTCTCGGGACTGGCGCTTCAGCCGGCATCGGGCTGCGTGTACGAACGGGCGCGGTTGTCCGAGCTGCTCGTCCACGACCTCCGCGTCGACATCCGGGACGGTGCGGCGACGGCCGGCGCGATCGCCGAGGTCGCGCCGGATGTCGTGCTGCATCTCGCCGCACAGCCGCTCGTGCGCGAGTCCTACCGGGATCCGCGCGGCACCTTCGAGACGAATGTGATGGGCACCTTCAACGTGCTCCAGGGTGTGGAGCGCACGGCGAGCGTGCAGGCCCAGGTGATCATCACGACCGACAAGGTCTACCGGAACGTCAACCAGATCTGGGGCTACCGGGAGAGTGACCCGCTCGGCGGCGTAGACCCGTACTCGGCTTCCAAGGCCGCCGCGGACCTCGTCACCCAGTCGTGGATCGCGAGCTCGGGATCCCAGGTCCCCACGGCGATCGCGCGAGCCGGCAACGTGATCGGCGGCGGAGACGTCTGCGCGGACCGGCTGATGGTCGATCTCGTCGAGGCATTCTCGACGAACCGTGCCGTCCGGCTGAGGTACCCGGACGCCGTCCGTCCGTGGCAGCACGTACTCGACTGCCTCAACGGCTACCTGGAGCTGGCCACCGCCCTCCTGGCAGGCCGGGTCTCCGGCGAGGCCTTCAACTTCGGCCCGGGCACGGCGTCGTTCGTACCGGTGGGGAAGGTCGCCGGCGAGGTCGCCGCGCTGTGGGGAGCTGACGCGCGGGTCGAGCTCGACGAGGGCCCGAAGGTGCACGAGGCAGAGCTGCTGGCGCTGGACTCGCGCAAGGCCGAGC
>JADGOR010000009.1 GCA_017882855.1 Cellulomonas sp.
GCCGGTCGGGTCAGCCGCGCCCTCGGAGCGATGGCCCGCGAGCTCAAGATGATCACCATCGCGGAGGGCATCGAGACTCCCGAGCAGGCGGACTACCTGCGCCGCTGCGGGTGGCGGTATGGCCAGGGTTGGCTCTTCTCGGACGCGCAGCCCGAGGAGGCACTGGCCGCGATCACGCCACGGCCGCTCCGGCGTGAGGAGCCGCTGTACCCGGACCTGCGGCTCGAAGGCTGACGGGTTCGTTCCGGTTGCGTCGGAGCGTTCGCCTATGAGGCCGCGCGAGGTACCACGATCGCCTCGGGTCCGGTCGGAGTCGGCGGCGTGGTGCGTTCCGGGGCGGTCGGCCCGACCACGGCGGCCACCCGCTGCTCGCGAGCGGCGAGCTCAGCGTGGCTCAACCGACCGACGCCGGTCGGGGAGTCGATGACGTCGGGAATCGCGTGCACGTGGTGCTTCCCGAGGCGATCGACCGTGATCGCCGTCCATTCGACGCCGGCGACGCGAGCGGGACCGTCGGGTGGTTTCACGATCGTGGCGGTCATCAGCACGCCGGTGTTGGTCTCGGCCCGACAACACTGGGTGTCTTGGTTCGAGATGAAGTTCCCGAGTCCGTACGCCACCCAGAGACCCTCGCCGCGCGGCCCGCCCGGCAGCTTCACGATCGGCTGCGGCACGTGGGCGTGATGCCCGATGATGAGGTCGATCTGGCCCGATGCGGCGAGCGCATTCGCCAGCGCGACCTGTTCCGGAGCCGGGTTCGAGACGTACTCGTCACAGCAGTGGATGCTCGCGACGACGAGGTCGGCACCGGCGGCGCGCGCGGCGACGGCCTGCGAGATCAGGCTCTGTGCGTCGATGAGGTGGAGTGCCCACGGGGCGTTTGCCGGGATCGGCAGGCCGTTGGTGCCGTAGGCCGCCGCGATCTGTGCGACCCGGATCGTCTGCCCGGCGCGCCGCAGCTCGTACATCTGCGGTTGGCTGGACTCGGTCGCGTTCCGGGCGGTACCCGCGTGCCCCAGGCCGGCGGCGTCGAGTGCATCGAGCGTGGCGCTGACCCCCGCCATCCCACGGTCCATGCTGTGGTTGGAGGCTGTCGAGCAGCCGTCCCAGCCCTGCGCCCGGAGCGCCGGCGCGATGGCGGCCGGTGCGCCGAAGACCGGGTAGCCGCTGACCTTCTGCCCGGGTGGGACGATGGGGGTCTCGAGGTGGCACAGGGCGAGGTCGGCGCCCGCGATCCAGGGCTTGACCGGGTCGAGGAGCGGAGCGAAGTTGTACCCGCCGGCGCCGTCGGACGCTGACGTCAGGACCGGTGCATGGGTCAGCACGTCTCCCGCGGCCACGATCGTGAAGACCGCGTCCGGACTGCGGGTTGGCGTCGGCGTCGGCGTCGCGCTCGGCGTGGCCGTCGCCTCAGTGGCAGGCCCCTGGCTGCCCGTGGCGGCGACCTGAACTGCCTCGGTCCCGGTCGCCGGGCGGGTCCAGGGGTGCCACGCGAGCATCGCGACGACGAGCAGAAGCGCGATCGTGACCGCGGTGGGGACCAGCCGTGGTCGGAGGTTAGGCCACCCGAGGCGGCTGGGGCGTGTCATGTCGTGATCAAGCGTAGTTGCTTGCGCAGGTCGCGCCGACCGGGCCCCTAGGCTGAGGGTGTGACTGACACAGCGCCCCCGGTGTGGAACATCGCGAACGCCGTCACGGCTGCGCGGGTGGCGCTGGTGCCGATCTTCGGCGTCGTCCTGGTCGCCGATGGCGGTGGGCACCAGTCGCTGCGGCTCGCCGCCTTCGGGATCTTCGCGCTGGCCGCGCTGAGCGACCGCTTGGACGGGTACCTGGCCCGCAGCCAGCACCTCGTCACCGACGTCGGGAAGATCGCCGACCCGATCGCCGACAAGCTTCTGATGGGGACCGCTCTGGTCTGCCTCTCGGCGATGCGCGAGCTGCCGTGGTGGGTCACCGGGGTGATCCTCGTCCGCGAGATCGGGATCACCGTGCTGCGCGTGGCCATGCTGCACCGTCGGGTCATTGCCGCGTCACGTGGCGGGAAGGTCAAGACGGTGGTCCAGGCGGTGGCCATCGGGTTGTTCATCCTGCCGCTGCACGACTGGACAGCCTTGCGCTTCGTCGCGTGGGGCGTGATGTGGATCGCGCTCGTGCTGACGGTGGTGACCGGGTTCGACTACCTGCGGCGCGCGGTGGCCACGGAACCGACGCCGGCCGAGGCGCAGTGACCGAGACCGTCGGGCTCGCTCGCCTCGTCCTTGACGCGGCCCGGACGCGAGGCGTGAGCATCGCCGTCGCCGAGTCGCTCACCGGCGGCCTGGTCTGCGCGCAGCTGGTGGCCGTGCCGGGCGCCTCCTTGGTCTTTCGCGGCGGTGTCGTCGCCTATGCGACCGAGGTCAAGAGCACCGTCCTCGATGTCGATCCGCACCTTCTTGACGTGTCCGGCCCGGTCTCCTCGGAGGTCGCGCTCGCGATGGCCAGTGGCGTGCGTGCTCGACTCGGGTCCAGCCTCGGTATCGCCACGACCGGCGTCGCGGGGCCGGATCCGCAGGATGGCAAGGCGCCGGGGACCGCGTTCGTCGCCGTCGTCGGCGGTGCCGCGGGCGATCTCGGCGAGGTGCGCGCACTGCGCCTGTCGGGTGATCGTTGCGCGGTTCGGAACGGCGTGGGCGAGGCCGCTCTCGAGCTCGCTCTCGAGGTCCTGACCAGGCGCTGAGGGAACAAACCGCCCCGGCGGCTCGTTCTGCCGGATGTGAGAGATCAGCGGAGCGACCAGGGTTCCAACGTGAGACTTGTCCGCGCGCCGCGGTACCGTGGTACGACGACGAGTCCGGCGCCGGTGGCGCGGGTGGAGATGAAGGGGGGACGTCACATGGTGGTGCTACGCCGTGAGATCGGTGACGTGCTCCGTGATGCGCGCCAGGCGCAGCAGCGCACGCTTCGCGAGGTCTCGTCCGCTGCCCGGGTCTCCCTCGGCTACCTGAGCGAGGTCGAGCGCGGTCAGAAGGAAGCGTCCTCCGAGCTGCTCGCGTCCATCTGCGGGGCGCTCGAGGTCCCGATGTCGATCGTCCTGCGTGAGGTCAGCGACCGGATCGCCGTGGCCGAGGGCCTGTCGATCCCGGACACCGTGCCGGCCGAGTTCACCGCGGCGGTCAACGCTGCCGAGCGTGACCTGTTGGTGCGGGCGGCGCGCAGGCACGCGGACCTCGTCGCCATCGGCTGAGCCACTCTTCTCGAGCCGGCCCGGACCCCTTGTGCGGCACAGCGACTTCTGGCTCCTGATGGACGAGGTGTTCGGCGCTGGCTACGCGCGCACCCTTGCCTCGGACCAGGTGCTCGGCGCGCTTGCGGACCGGACCGCGGTCCAGGCCCTTGCTGACGGTCTCGAGCCGCGCGCCGTGTGGCGCGCGATGTGCGATGCGATGGAGATCCCTGAGCAGCGTCGGTGGGGGAGCGACCAGCCACGGTCGAGCAGGCGTCGCTGACGACAGCGCGGCGTGTCGACTGCAATCGAACATGTGTTCGGCTACTGTCGTGCACAGGTGCCGTTCGGCGAGTCGCGTTCACAGCCGCGCATGGCCAGGAATGGCATGTCGGTGGGAGACCGTACCGTCGGGGCGTACCGATGAGGAACGACCACAGAGCAGCCCCCGCTGCCCGAGCCGTGAGGTGGAAACATGCCCGCTCCAGCTGATCGCGAGAAGGCGCTCGAAGCTGCGCTAAGTCAGATCGACCGCCAGTTCGGCAAGGGGTCGATCATGCGACTCGGTGACGAGGGTCGTGCCCCGGTAGAAGTCATCCCCACGGGTTCGATCGCCCTCGACATCGCCCTGGGCATCGGTGGGCTACCGCGCGGTCGCGTGGTCGAGATCTACGGCCCCGAGTCGAGCGGAAAGACGACGCTCGCCCTGCACGCCGTCGCCAATGCGCAGCGGGCCGGTGGGATCGCGGCCTTCATCGACGCCGAGCACGCGCTCGACCCGGACTACGCCAAGAGGCTCGGGGTGGACACTGATGCGCTCCTGGTCTCTCAGCCCGACACCGGCGAGCAAGCACTGGAGATCATGGACATGCTGATCCGCTCCGGCGCGATCGATGTCGTGGTCGTGGACTCGGTGGCGGCGCTCGTGCCCAAGGCGGAGATCGACGGCGAGATGGGCGACAGCCACGTCGGGCTGCAGGCGCGGCTCATGTCGCAGGCCCTGCGCAAGCTCGCCGGGGCGATCAGCGGCACGAACACGACCGCTATCTTCATCAACCAGCTCCGCGAGAAGATCGGCGTGTTCTTCGGTTCGCCGGAGACCACGACCGGTGGCAAGGCGTTGAAGTTCTACGCCTCGATACGCCTGGACATCCGTCGCATCGAGACTCTCAAGGAGGGCACCGAGGCGGTCGGGAACCGGACCCGGGTCAAGGTCGTCAAGAACAAGATGGCCCCGCCGTTCAAGCAAGCGGAGTTCGACATCCTCTACGGCGTGGGGATCTCGCGCGAGGGTGGTCTGATCGATCTGGGCGTCGAGCAGGGCTTCGTCCGCAAGTCGGGTGCCTGGTACACCTACGAGGGCGACCAGCTGGGCCAGGGCAAGGAGAACGCTCGCACGTTCCTCAAGGACAACCCGGACCTCGCGAACGAGATCGAGAAGAAGATCAAGGAAAAGCTCGGTGTGGGCGCGCGGCTCGACGCACCCGCGGAGCCGCCGGCCGTGCCGCCGGTGGACTTCTGAGAGGTAGCCCGCGATGGCCGCCGGCCGACGGCCGGGTGTCTCCCGGCAGCCGCGCGACACAGGTGACCGTCCGACGGTCGGCTCGGCGGCGGCGAAACCCGAAGCCGATCCCGAATCCGTTGCGCGGAACATAGGTCTGCGGCTGCTGACTGCGGCGCCCCGCAGTCGCCGGCAGCTTGCGGACGCCTTCGAGCGACGCGGGGTGCCCTCCGATGTGGCCGAGCGCGTGCTCGACCGGTTCATCGAGGTGGGCCTCCTGGACGACGCGGAGTATGCGCGTCTGGTGGTGCACTCCCAGCATGTGGACCGAGGGCTGAGCGGCCGAGCACTCCGCTTCGAGCTGCGCAAGCGAGGCATCGACGGAGAGCTCGCGGAGGCTGCCATCGGCAACCTCACCGACGACGATGTCGAGGCGAGGGCGCGCGCCCTGCTCGCTCGCAAGCTGGCGTCGATGGCGGGGGTGGACCGCGACACCCGCGTGCGCCGAGCATCCGGTCTCCTCGCCCGGAAGGGATATTCACCCAGCCTCATTGCGCGGCTCGTGCGCGAGATGGTGGACGATGGGACCTTGCAGGATCTCACTGAAGCTGGGTCCTGGGACGTGTGAGTTCGGCGGCAAACGCCGGTTCGCCATTGCGGGGAGGTCAACGTGGGGCTGGGCGAATCAGCCATCGTCATCCTCTTGCTGGTGGCGTGCCTCATCGCGCTGCTCCTGGTGCAGCTCGCGCGCCGTGAGGCAGATGCGCAGCGGCAGCAGGCGTTCTCTGACGTCGCGCACATCAGGGAAGAGGCGAAGGAGCTCCTCTCCGAGGCCCACCGCCGTGAGGAGCGCTTGACGGAGCACGAGCGGGAGGTGGCGACGGAGCAGCGTTCCGTGGCCGAGCTCTCGCGAGGCCTCAAGGAGCGGGAGGAAGCGGTTTCCGCTGCCGAGGCCGAGTCCCGCGAGGCGCGTGTGCGCGCCGACGCGGCCGTCATCGCCGAACTCGAAGACGCCTCGGGTCTGAGTGCCTCGCAGGCACGGGTGGAGCTCGCGCAGAAGATGACGGAGCGGGCGGGTCACGACGCCGCAGCCAAGATCCGCCGCATCGAGGCGGAGGCGAGGGTGCGGGCCGACGACACCGCGCGGCGGGTGATCGCCACGGCGGTGCAGCGGTTGGCGGTGCCGACGAGCTCCCAAGCGGTCGTGACGCTGATAGCCCTGCCATCCGAGGAGATGAAGGGGAGGATCATCGGCAAGGAAGGCCGCAACATCCGCACCTTCGAGGCCCTCACCGGAGTGAACGTCATCATCGACGACACCCCGGACACGGTCGTACTCTCCTGCTTCGACCCTGAACGGCGCGAAACCGCCGCGGTCGCGCTCGAGGCGCTCATGGCCGACGGTCGGATCCACCCCCAGCGGATCGAGGCGGCCTACTCCGAGGCGGCCGCGGGTTCGGGCTCACGCGCGTTGGCGGCCGGGCATGCAGCGGCGGAGCGGGTCGGTGTGACGGGCCTGAACCCCGAGCTCGTCGAGCTGCTGGGCCGCTTGCGCCTCCGCACGTCGTACGGCCAGAACGTGCTCGAGCACCTCGTGGAGACCGCTCAGATTGCCGCGTCGATCGCGGCCGAGGTCGGTGCAGACGTCGACCTCACCCGCCGGGCCGCCTTCTTGCACGACTTGGGCAAGGCGCTCACTGCTGAGCAGCGCGGTACGCACGCGGCGGTCGGGGCAAGCGTCGCCCAGCGGTGCGGTGAGGAGGCCGTTGTCGTCAATGCGATCGCGGCACACCACGACGAGGTCCCGGCAGAGTCGGTGGAAGCCGTGATCGTGCAAGCGGCCGACGCATGCTCCGCGGCGCGCCCCGGCGCCCGGCGCGAGGAGCTCGACCAGTACGTCGAACGTATGGACAAGCTTGAGTCGCTCGTGGCCGAGCATCCCGGCGTGCGGCGCGTCCTTGCCATGGCGGCCGGTCGCGAGGTGCGAGTCGTGGTGGAACCCGATGAGATCGACGATGCCGGCACCCGCGAGCTGGCGCGGACGATCGCGAAGCACATCGAGGCCGACCTGAGCTACCCGGGCGAGATCAAGGTGACCGTCATTCGAGAGCTGCGGGCGGACGCGACCGCTGGTTGAGCTCGCGCTATCCGCCACGACTAGCACGCCGCCCCGGCGCTCGTTGAGGGCTGGTGCCGCGTCGGTCGTACCCTAGGAGGCGATGTCAGCAACCTCGATCGCCAGCACCGCTCGCGGCCCCGATTCCGGCGCGCGCGCCGCGCGCACCTATCTCGTGCGCACCCTGGGCTGTCAGATGAACCGACACGACTCGGAACACCTGGCCGGGATGCTCGAGCAGGCGGGCTATGTCCCGGCCACCGGCCAGGACCTGCTCGACGGCGCGGCGGACGTCGTCGTGATCAACACCTGCGCGGTCAGGGAGAACGCAGCCGGGCGGTTGTACGGGAATCTCGGACAGCTCGCGGCGATCAAGAATCGCCGTCCGGGCATGCAGATCGCTGTCGGCGGGTGCCTGGCCCAGAAGGACCGCGCGGGAATCATCGAGCGTGCGCCGTGGGTGGATGTCGTCTTCGGCACCCACAATCTCGATGCCCTTCCGGTCCTCCTCGAGCGCGCGCGACACAACGACGTGGCCCAGGTGGAGATCGCAGAGTCGCTTCAGGTCTTCCCGTCGACGCTCCCCACCAGGCGAGAGTCGGTCTACGCCGGTTGGGTGTCGATCAGCGTCGGATGCAACAACACGTGCACCTTCTGCATCGTGCCGAGCCTGCGCGGCAAGGAGCGCGACCGTCGGCCCGGTGAAGTGCTGGCCGAGGTCGAGGCGCTCGTCGGGGCAGGCGCGATCGAGGTCACGCTGCTCGGGCAGAACGTCAACAGCTACGGAGTGGAGTTCGGCGACCGCGGCGCCTTCGCCAAGCTGTTGCGCGCGTGTGGCACCATCGAGCATCTCGAGCGGATCCGATTCACGTCGCCGCACCCGGCCGCATTCACCGACGACGTCATCGCCGCCATGGCCGAGACCCCGACCGTGATGCCCCAGCTCCACATGCCGCTGCAGTCCGGTTCTGACCGGATCTTGCGTGCGATGCGCCGCTCCTACCGATCCGACCGCTTCCTCGGCATCCTCGACCGGGTCCGAGCCGTGATGCCCGAGGCCGCGATCACCACCGACATCATTGTCGGCTTCCCGGGTGAGACGGAGGAGGACTTCGCCGAGACGCTCCGGGTCGTCGAGGCCGCCCGATTCGCTGCCGCGTTCACGTTCCAGTACTCGCCGAGACCCGGGACACCCGCGGCAGAACTTCCCGACCAGGTGGCGAAAGCCGTGGTGCAGGAGCGGTTCGACCGGCTCGTCGAGCTGCAGGAACGGGTCTCCTTCGAAGACAACCTGCGGCAGGTCGGCCGCGTCGTCGAGGTCTTGGTCTCGGAAGGGGAGGGGCGCAAGGACGGCGCGTCCCACCGGGTCTCAGGGCGCGCGGAGGACAACCGACTCGTGCATGTGGGACTGCCGGCGGACGACCCGGGCGACCCGCGGCGGGACGACCCGCGCGACTCCCGACGCCCGCGGCCGGGCGACGTCGTGACCGTGCAGGTGACGCGGGCGGCGCCGCACCACCTGGTCGCGGACTCCGCCCTGTCGGGTGGGCGCTTCTCGGTCCGGCGAACCCGCGCCGGGGATGCCTGGGCATCGCGCGAGCGGGCGCGGCTCGGCCTTGGCGACGACGACCACTCACACGATGGCGGGGTCGATGGCGGGATCGTCCACCTGGGCCTGCCGGCGCGTCGGTCCGGCTGAGGCAACCGGCCCCGAGGCCGCCGCGCGCAGCTAGGCGAGCCCGCCGGGCTCCAGCGGCGCCGGGGGAAGACCTTCGGACAGCTGTCCCTCGACCGTGGCGAAGAACTGCACTCCGGTCCCGAGGCCACAAGCGAGGAGCTGTGCCAGCTGGGCATCGGTCGCGCCCGCGCTGAAGTCGGCGGAGACCTCGCAGTAGAGCGCCAGCGACTCATCTTCGGTGCGTAGGTAGACCTTCGGCCAGATCCGCTCTCGGTTCCAGTCGTTCACGACATGCAGGGCGAGGGAGCGATCTGCCAGCGGTATGGGCTTGTCCCAGCGTCCGCGAACCTGCACGATCTCCTGGCGACCGCCGAGAAGCATGAACCAGAACCGGTTGTCGTCCCAGTTGCCGGTGACATCACCGTCGGCATCGCGGACGAAGCGGAAGTCCTTGCTGGCCAGGTACTCCTCGATCCGGGTCATGTCGAGCGGCCATGCGGTGTCGCCGGGGGTCCCGGTGTCGCGGAGCTCGCGGCGTGGGGTGGCGTCCCGACCGGTCAACCGTCTCAGCCAGGTCGGACGGCGGAGGGTGGTCATGGTGCCTCCGCGGCCGGGTCGGGGTACAGGCCGTCCACGGCGTCGAAGAAGGCATTCCCCGCGCCGAGCGCGGTCCGCATCAGGTGGTCGAGCTGGTCGTCGTTCAGACCGTGCTCGAGATCGGTGGAAGCTTCCGCCACCAGGTGGACCATCCCGTCGTCGAGGACCCTCGCGAATGCCTTCGGCCAGACCCGCAGACCATTCCACTCGTTGCAGAACTCGAGCACCTCGGTGAGTCGCTCGATCGAGATCTCGCGGTTCCAGGTGCCGCGCACCTGCAGGATCTCGTCGTCGTCGCCGTACAGGTAGAACGAGAACAACCGGGTGCTCCACAGGCCGCCGACGTCGCCGTCGTTGTCCACGAAGTAGTGGTAGTTGTTCGCGGCGAGCCAGTTGGTGATCCGATCAGCACTGATGGGCGGAAGGTGCGACTCGCGGCCGCTCCAGCGATTCGCCATGGCAGAGCGACCCGATGCCGCGCTCGGCCGGAGATCGGGGAGTCCCGCTGGGCCTGCCGTCGGTCGGCCACGATTCGGTCGAGGGCCGGGAAACAACCGCACCCCGGCACTTTATCCGCGCAGCGGGCCACTACGGTCGGATCGTGCGACTCTTCACCCGCTCGGACCTTCGACCGCGATCCGACCGTCGACAGCCTCCGGGCCTTCAACGGCGATCCGAACCGTGCGCGCGCCCGGTGGTGCCTCGGTGACCTCGTTGGTGATCGCCGTCGTCGGCCCCACGGCGACGGGGAAATCCGATCTTGCAGTCACGCTCGCGGAGCGCGTCGGGGCGGAGGTCGTGAACGCCGACGCGATGCAGCTCTACCGCGGGATGGACATCGGTACTGCCAAGCTGTCGATCGAGGGCCGTCGCGGGGTCCCGCACCACCAGCTCGACGTGCTCGACCTGTCCGATGACGCCTCCGTTGCCACCTACCAGCGCGCGGCGCGAGCGGACGTCGTGGCGATCCAGGAGCGAGGCCACCGCGTCGTCGTCGTGGGTGGTTCGGGTCTTTACGTACGAGCACTGCTCGACGAGCTCGAGTTCCCGGGGACAGATCCTGCCGTTCGCGCGGCGCTCGAGGCCCGCTTGGTCGCGGCGGGTGCGGCTTCCTTGCACGCAGAGCTCGAGGCCCGGGATCCTGCGGCCGCGATCGCCATCCCGGCGGCGAACCCCCGCCGAGTCGTCCGTGCGCTCGAGGTGATCGAGCTCACCGGGCGCCCGTTCTCGGCGACGATGCCGACGTACACCTACGCCGTGCCGGCGGTGCAGCTCGGTCTGACGATGCCGCTCGGGGACCTGGATGCCAGGATCGACGCGCGCGTCGACGAGATGTGGTCCGCCGGGCTCGTCGCCGAGGTGCGCGAGCTCGCCGACCGCGGCCTGCGTGACGGGAGGACCGCCTCGCGCGCCGTCGGCTATGCGGAGGTGCTGGCATTCCTGGGCGGCGACGTCGGCGAGGAAGCCGCCCGGCGTGCCGTGCTGACCAACACCCACCGTCTCGCCAGGCGACAGCTCACGTGGTTCCGTCGGGACCCCCGGGTGACGTGGCTCGATGCGCGCGGCGACAACCTCGTCGAGCGAGCCTCGGCGGTGATCTCGGCGGCGGACACGGCAGTGGCCGGCTAAACCTGGCGGGAGTGGTTGTCGGGCCACGTACGCTGAGCGCATGTCCGGTCCGCAGGCCCGCGTCCCCGCCACGATCCAGTTCACCAAGGGTCATGGGACCCAGAACGACTTCGTGTTGATCGCGGACGAGGACGCGGAGCTCGACCTCACCCCCGCGTTCGTCCGGGCGCTCACGAACCGTAGGGCCGGCATCGGCGGCGATGGTGTGATCCGGGTGGTGCCGAGCGCCGCCGTCGAGGAGGGCCGCGCGCTCCTGGCGGAGGATCCCGACGCGACCTGGTTCATGGACTATCGGAACGCCGACGGCTCGTTCGCCGAGATGTGCGGCAACGGGGTGCGCGTCTTCGCGGCCTTCCTGGAACGCTTCGGGCTGGCGGACCTGAGTGCGGGCGGGATCGCCGTCGGGACGCGGGCCGGGGTTCGCCGAGTACGACGGGAACCGAACGGCTGGTATGCAGCCGACCTGGGTGTCTGGTCACTCCCGGGGGGTGCCGGTGCCGCGAGCGAAGGCGCGGACGCCGAGGTCACCGTGACCGGCCTGCCGGTCGCTCGTGCGGCGCTGCGGGTCGACATCGGCAACCCGCACACCGTCGTCGCGCTCGCGGACGAGGCCGAGCTTGTCGCAGCGGACCTGAGGACCGCCCCCGCCGTGCTCCCGGCTCCGCCATCGGGGACGAACGTGGAGCTCGTGGTCCCGCTCGGTGAGCGCGAGGTCGAGGGCAGGCCGATGGGCCGGTTGCGGATGCGCGTCTTCGAACGGGGTGTGGGGGAGACCAGGTCGTGCGGGACCGGCGCTTGCGCGGCCGCGCTGGCGGTCCGCGCGTGGGCCGGCGCGCTGGCGCCCGAGGTGTGGTCGGTCGACGTGCCCGGTGGACAGCTTCGGGTCTCGGCACGGCCCGACGGGCACGTCGAGCTCGCCGGGCCGGCAGTCCTGCTCGCCAGCGGGGTGGTCGACGTGGCGGCTCTGCTCGGCTGACGGCGTCGCGGGCTCAGCGTCGCGCGGCCACCCGGAGCACCCGGTAGCCCTTCGCGCTCGCGGCCCGCTCGACCGATCCGACCCCCAGCTCGCCGTCGGCCACCTGCTCGTCGAGCCACTGGTGCAGCGAGTCGGAGCCGAGGTTGCGTTGCACGACGAGGTAGGCCTCACCAGCGGGGGCGAGGCGATCTAGCCAGTCGCGGAGCAAGGCGTGCAGCGCATCCTTCCCGACCCTGATCGGGGGGTTCGACCAGATCGCCGCGAACCGAACGTTGTCCGGAACCCCGCCCGGGGTCACCGCTCGGACGTTTGAGAGCCCCAGCCGCTCCGCGTTGCGGCGGGTGAGATCGAGCGCGCGTTCGTTGACGTCCACCGCCCAGACCGTTGCCGCCGGCGCGGCCATCGCGAGCGTCAGAGCGACGGGTCCCCATCCGCAACCGAGGTCGAGCAGGTCGCCCACCGCGGGCGGATCGGGAACGGACCGCAGCAGCACCTCGGTGCCGAGGTCGATCCGACCGGGGGAGAAGATGCCGCTCGCGGTCTCGACCTCGACCTCGCGGTGCGCCAGGTGCACCCGGAGCGAGCGACGCTGCGACGGCGAGGCGGGCTGTGCCGTGAAGTAGTGCTCAGTGCCGTGCCCGGGATCGTCAAGGGTGCCCACCGTCGGAGCGTACCGACCACGGACGCCTAACCATTCGCTCCGCGGCGGCGCTTCGTGTCACGCTGGTCGTCACAGGAAGGCCATCGATGACCCACGTCAGATCCGAGCCCACCCACGACACCCCGGCCGCTACGCCCGACGACGACGTCGCGCGTGACGTCGTCGCGCGCGTCCTCGCCCGAGCCGGGACCGCGATCCACCACGAGGGTGCGGACCCGGGTGGCTATGACGGCGACCAGCTCGACCTGGCCGAGCGCGTCGCGCTGCGCCGGGTCGGTGGGCTGTCGACCGAGCTCGAGGACGTCTCCGAGGTCGAGTACCGGCAGCTGCGGCTGGAGCGGGTGGTCCTGGTCGGCATCTGGAGCGCGGGCACGAGCGAGGAGGCGGAGATCTCCCTGCGTGAGCTCGCCGCTCTGGCCGAGACCGCCGGCTCGGAGGTCCTCGACGGGATGCTCCAGCGGCGGCAGAACCCGGATCCGAGCACGTATCTCGGCTCGGGCAAGGCCGCGGAGCTCAGGGACATCGTCGCCGCGAACGGAGCGGACACGGTCGTCGTCGACGGAGACCTCGCGCCCTCGCAGCGCCGCGGGCTCGAGGACATCGTCAAGGTGAAGGTCGTCGACCGGACCGCGGTGATCCTCGACATCTTCGCTCAGCACGCGAAGTCGCGTGAGGGTAAGGCGCAGGTCGAGCTCGCTCAGCTCGAGTACCTGTTGCCACGACTGCGCGGTTGGGGCGAGTCGATGTCCCGGCAAGCCGGTGGACGGGTCGCAGCCGGCACCGGGATCGGCTCGCGCGGCCCCGGCGAGACGAAGATCGAGCTGGACCGACGCCGGATCAGGACCAAGATGGCGAAGCTTCGGCGGGACATCGCCGCCATGAAGCCGGCCCGCGAGACGAAGCGGTCGTCCCGAAGGCGGAACCACCTGCCGTCGGTGGCGATCGCGGGCTACACCAACGCAGGGAAGTCGAGCCTGCTCAACCGCCTGACGGGTGCCGGGGTCCTGGTCGATAACGCGCTGTTCGCGACGCTCGACCCGACGGTGCGACGCGCGGAGACGCCGGACGGCCGGGTGTTCACGCTGACCGACACGGTGGGCTTCGTCCGCTCGCTGCCGCACCAGCTCGTCGAGGCGTTCCGTTCCACGCTCGAGGAGGTCGCCGATGCCGACCTCGTGGTCCATGTCGTGGATGTCGCGCACCCGGATCCCGAGGGTCAGATCGCCGCGGTGCACGCTGTCCTGGCGGACATCCCCGGCGCCCTGCAGGTGCCCGAGCTGATCGTGCTGAACAAGGCGGACATCGCTGAGCCGGACGTCGTGACCCGGTTGCGCAGTCGACACCCGGGGTCGCTGGTCGTCTCTGCGCGCACCGGGGAGGGACTCGAGGGCCTTCTCTCGGCCATCGCTGAAGGTCTCCCGCGGCCGGATGTACTCATCGATGTCGTGGTTCCGTACAAACGGGGGGACCTCGTCAGCCGAGCCCACTCCGACGGCGAGATCCTGCAAGAGGACCACACTGCGGAGGGCACCCGATTGCGCGTGCGGGTCGACGCGGCGCTGGCCGCGGAGCTCGAGGACGCCGCGATCGGGCCACGCTGATAGGTCCGTCGCGGTCCGGCTGGTTCGACAATGGTCGACGCCGTGCACCGGAGCTGAGCCTGCGGCCCGGGTGGCCGACGCCGAGACTAGGCTGACCCGGTGCCTGAGACGCCCGAGACCGACGTGGCGGCGCCGCCGGTGGACGCCCTCCTTGACGCAGTCGTCGAAGAGCTCGGCGGCGAACGGCGCGAGGGCCAGCACGAGATGGCTCGCGCGGCCGCGGAGGCGTTCTCGTCCGGGCAGCATCTTCTCGTGCAAGCGGGCACCGGAACCGGCAAGTCGATCGGGTACCTGGTGCCGGCGGTGCGGCACTCCGTCCTCTCGGGCCAGCGGGTGATCGTCTCGACCGCGACGCTCGCCCTTCAGCGGCAGATCCTGACCCGCGATCTGCCGCTGGTCTGCGGGGTGATCGCCCGGAGCCTGCCGCGGCCGCCGACCACCGCGCTGCTCAAGGGCTGGCACAACTACCTGTGCGTCCACAAGATCGCGGGGGGCTACCCGGTCGAGGAGCAGGGCTCGTTGCTCGACCTCGACCCGGGTGATGAGCGGGTCGGCGCCGCGCAGCACCCGCCGCGGGGGTCCGCCACAGTGGCGTCCCGCGCGACCGCCGGGTCGGAGCTCGGCCGGGAGGTGCAGCGGCTGCGCGCTTGGACCGAGTCGACCGGAACCGGGGACCGGGACGACTGTGTCCCTGGCGTGAGCGACCGGGCCTGGCGCCAGGTCTCCGTCACTGCCCTCGAGTGTCTCGGCCGGAAGTGCCCGATGATCGAGGAGTGCTTCCCGGAGCGCGCTCGGGCGGCCGCGCACGAGGCGGACCTGGTGGTGACCAACCACGCGATGCTCGGCATCGCGGCGTCGGGCTCACCCGGCGTGCTGCCCGAGCACTCGGCGCTCGTGGTCGACGAGGCGCACGAGCTGAGCGACCGGGTCACCGCCCAGGCCACCTGGGAGCTGTCGGTGGCGAGCGTCGAGCATGCCGCGAGATACGCGCGGCGGCACGGTGGCCTGGACAGCACGGCTCTCGATGCGGCGTCGGCCGCCCTCGGGGCCGCGCTGGCGGACCTGCCGGATGGTCGTCTCCCCGGCGCGTTGTCCGGAGCGGTGCGGGGCGCGGTGGAGTCGGTCCGCGACGCGGCGCGCGCGTTGCTCAGCGGCCTGAAGCCCGAGCCGACAGGTCAAGCGCAGCTCCCTGACCCCGCTCGCAAGATGGCGCAGTCGGCGATGCTCCAGCTCTTCGAGATCGCGGACCGGATGGCGGCCGAGGAGCAGGATGCCGGCCGTGACGTTCGGTGGTGCTCGCGCGGTGCACCCGACAGTGCGTCAGCCGCGCCGCGACTCTCGGTCGCGCCGCTCGACGTGTCCGGACTGGTGCGTGTCCACCTGCTCGAGGGCCGCGGCGCGGTCCTCACCTCGGCCACCCTCGCCCTCGGCGGCAGCTTCGACCCGCTCGCGCGCTCGCTCGGGCTGGCCGCCAAGGGTGCCACCGCGGCCCACGACGACGGCGCTTCGACGGGAGCCGCATCATGGCTCGGGATCGACGTCGGCAGCCCGTTCGACTACCCAAGCCAGGGCATCCTGTACGTCGCGAGGCACGTGCCACCGCCGGGACGCGACGGCACCGCGCCCGAGCTGCTCGACGAGCTCGCCGAACTGATCGGGGCTGCCGGCGGCGGGACGCTCGGCCTCTTCTCGTCGCGACGCGCGGCAGTCGCGGCCGCAGAGGCGATGCGAGCGCGGCTCGACACTCCCGTGCTCTGCCAGGGCGACGACCAGCTGCTCGCTCTCGTCGACGCCTTCATGGCCGATCGTTCGGCGTCGCTGTTCGGCACCCTCTCGCTCTGGCAGGGCGTGGACATCCCGGGCGACACGTGCCGGCTGGTGGTGATCGACCGGATCCCGTTCCCGCGGCCCGACGACCCGATCCGCTCGGCGCGCTCGGAGGCCGTTGCGGCGTCGGGCGGCAACGGCTTCATGTCCGTGGCCGCCACGCATGCCGCGCTGCTGCTCGCCCAGGGTGCCGGGCGGCTGATCCGGACCGTCAACGATCGCGGCGTCGTCGCGGTCCTCGACTCGCGCCTCGCGACGGCGCGCTACTCCGAGTTCCTGCTGCGCTCGATGCCCGACTTCTGGCGAACCACCGACCGCGAGGTGGTCCGCTCGGCGCTGGTTCGCCTGGCGGCTCTAGGCTGACGCCGACCCGCTCGACCCAGGAGGACCCATGACCGACGTCAGCGACGAGACGCCGCGCTCCGTCCCGCGGAGCACCCGGCGCACCACGAAGGTCGCGATCGTCGGCGCGGGCACGGTCGGCGCGACCTTGGCCTACGCCGCGCTGATGCGCGGTGTCGCTCGGACAGTGGCGCTGTACGACATCAACAAGGAGAAGGTCGAGGCCGAGGCGCTCGACATCGGCCACGGCATCCAGTTCATGCCGATGGGCGAGGTGATCGGATCGGACGACATCGCCGTGTGCGAGGACGCCGACGTCGTCGTGGTGACCGCCGGTGCGAAGCAGCGGCCCGGGCAGACCCGGCTCGACCTTGCCGAAGCCACGATCGCGCTGATGCGCTCGATCATGCCCGGGCTGGTCGACACCGCTCCGGACGCCATCTTCATCATGGTGACCAACCCGGTCGACATCGTCACCTACGCCGCCCTCAAGCACTCCGGCCTGCCCGCGAACCAGCTGTTCGGCTCGGGAACGGTGCTGGACTCCTCCCGGCTCCGCTACCTCGTCGCGCAGCACTGCGGGGTCGCGGTGCACAACGTGCACGCGTACATCGCGGGGGAGCACGGGGACTCCGAGATCCCGCTGTGGAGCAGTGCGAGCATCGGCTCGATCCCGCTGCTGGACTGGCCGGGCCTGCGCGACGGGCGAGGGAGCCTCGACCGGGCCGCTCGCGAGCGGATCGCCTTCGAGGTGGTGAACTCCGCGTACAAGATCATCGCGGGCAAGGGAGCGACGAACTACGCCGTCGCGCTTGCCGCGTCCCGAATCATCGAAGCGGTCCTGGGCGACGAGAACAGTGTCCTGCCCGTGTCGTCCCTGCTCACGGACTACCACGGGATCTCGGACGTGTGCCTCTCGGTGCCCGCGGTCCTCGGCCGTGATGGTGTGATCGACCGGCTCGAGGTGCCGATGTCGCACGACGAGCTCGCAGGCCTGCGCCGCTCCGCGGAAGCTCTCACCGCGACTGCGAAGAGGTTCGGGCTCTAGCGGCGCTGGGGCGCCGTCCTCACAGGCTGCGCAGCACGCTGACGACGCGACCCAGGATCTGCGACATGTCGCCGGGGATGGGAGCGTACGAGCTGTTCTGCGGCAAGAGCCAGACATGGCCCTCGCGGCGGCTGAATGTCTTGACCGTGGCCTCGCCGTCGATCATCGCCGCGACGATCTCGCCGTTCTCGGCGACAGGCTGACGCCGGATGACCACCCAGTCGCCGTCGCAGATGGCGGCCTCGATCATCGAGTCACCGACCACTCGGAGCAAGAACAGGTCGCCGTCGCCGACAAGCTGCCGGGGGAGCGGGAACACGTCCTCGACCACCTGGTCCGCGAGGATCGGACCGCCCGCGGCGATCCGACCGACCACCGGGACGTACGAGGGCTTCGGCACCGAGTCTCCCTCGGCCAGGTGCTCCTCGCCGAACCCTCGGCCGGCCTCGGCCCGCCCGCTCCACGCGGAGATCGAGCGCGCGTCGTCCGGGTGGACGACCTCGATCGCCCGAGGCCTGTTCGGGTCGCGCCGGAGGTAGCCCTTGCGCTCGAGCGCAGACAGCTGGTGCTTGACGCTCGACGGACTCGTCAGGCCGACGGCCTCGCCGATCTCACGCATGCTCGGCGGGTAGCCGCGGTGCTCGACCGAGTCGCGGATGGTGCCGAGGACGAGGCGCTGGCGAGCGGTGAGCTCGCCGCTGCCGTCCGCCACCCCCGGCAGCGGATGAACGGAGGCAAGACGGCCCGTGGCGCCGCCTTCGATGCTGTCCGTGCCGGGCTCGTCGCGCCTCACGCCTGCCTCCTCGATCGTTTCCCCGTCGGGGGTGTCAGTGCACGGTGATGCACTGTCGTCATGGCTCGAGGCTAGGGCAGGCGGACGATGCAATCAAACATGTGTTCGAGCGTGTCTCGACTTTTCTGGCCCGGACGTGATAGACATCGTACAGACGTTCGACGAACAGGTGTTCGATTCTGGGAACGAGCAAGGTCGAGAAGCAGCCGGCTCGGGGCAGGGAGGCACAGATGAGCGCGATGACAGCAGATGCGGCACTGATCGGCATTGTGCGAGCGCGCAATTTCGGCTCGCCGCCCGCCGGCTCGCGGAGCTCGGTGCCGACCGGCTCGCGGAGCTCGGTGCCGACCGGCTCGCGGAGCTCGGTGCCGACCGGCTCGCGGAGCACCCTGCGTTTGACGCGGCGCGGGCGCCTTGCCTTCCTCGCCATCGGTGCGGTGTTGGCCGGCTCGGTTGTCGTCGGTGGCGGATGGGCGAGCGCCCACGAACCGCGCGATGCGACGGCAGTCGCGACCCACACTGTGGTTCCGGGCGAAACCCTGTGGAGCATCGCGGCCGCCATCGCAACGCCCGCTGACGACATCCGTGCGATCGTCGACGACCTCGTGCAGCTCAACTCGCTGCCGAACGCCGGGCTGCGCGCCGGCCAGCAGATCCTGGTCCCTGCGGCGGGCTGAGGCGCGGCTCCTCCCTCGTCGCCTCGACGTCGGCCGTGGTTGCGTGCGCACGGTGTTCGCTCTACCGTTGTCACTACATGTAGTGGTCTGGCCGGAGTGCGCTCTCCATATGTAGTGGGAGTCACGTGTCGGGCCGCCTTCGGAGGTGCTCGGTGCATTGTCCCTTCTGTCGGCACGGCGACTCGCGCGTCGTCGACTCCCGGACTTCTGATGACGGCGCGACTATTCGTCGCCGCCGGCAGTGCCCGGCGTGCAACCGCCGATTCACGACGATCGAGACAGCGAGCCTGTCGGTCGTGAAGCGCTCCGGTGTGAGCGAGCCCTTCAGTCGGGACAAAGTCGTCACCGGCGTGCGCAAGGCGTGCCAGGGCAGGCCGGTCAGCGAGGACGACCTTGCTCTGCTGGCCCAGCGGGTCGAGGAGACGATCCGCGCGAGCGGGAGCGCGGAGGTTGACGCGTACGAGATCGGCTTGGCAATCCTCGGACCTCTCCGGGAGCTCGACGAGGTGGCGTACCTCCGGTTCGCGAGCGTCTACCAGGCCTTCGACTCGCTGGACGACTTCGAAGCCGCGATCACTGTGCTTCGAGCCGACCATTCGCTCGAGCAGGAGTCCTAGCCATCGACATCACGGCAGGACGCGTCCGCGGGCGCGCGAGGCCCGGGCGATGTTCTCGGGTCGCGGTAGGGTCACCAGGACTTGGTGGCGCCGGTGGCTGGCGTGATCGACACTGAAGCAGGACGACACGTGAACGGGGAGGTTCGGCGATGACAGATACCGACGGCGAAGCCGAACAGGGCACGACCGAGTCCGAGCAGAGCGGTACCGAACCCGAGCAGGGCACGACCGAGTCCGAACAGAGCGGTACCGAACCCGAGCAGGGCACGACCGAGTCCGACGATCCCAAGGAGCGGTTCCGCGCCGCCCTGGAAGCCAAGAGGGAAGCCCAGCACCGCTCGGAGACCGGCCGTCAGAACACTGGTTCCGTGCACGGTGGCGACATCCCCGGTGGTGGTCACCGCGTATTCCGCCGCCGCGCGGGTGGGTAGTAGGACGGGCCCTTGGGCGTGGCGGTGCGGTCGGCGGACGGTCGAACGGGCATTGCTGACGCGGGTTGCCGAACAGCACGACGCCTCGGCGGTGAGTCTCCTCACCGCCGAGGCGTCGTCGTTCTCGAACGAGCCCGCGCCTTCGCGAGTCAGTACTGACGGTCGCCCTGCCGCGCCCGGTCGGACGAGCCGCGGCGGTGCTGCCCGTGTGCAGCCGGACGGCCGTGCTCGGCGTCGCGGGTACCGCGGTACCCACCGCCAGCCGCTGCCGGCCGGCGCGGGCCCCGGTTCGGGGCGCTACGACGCTCGGTGCGAAATCGCGGTTCGGCCACGCCGATGCCGCTCGGCTCACGGCCACCGGTCAGCGCATCGACCATCTGGCGCCCGGATGCGTCGTCGCGCACCATCTGGTGCCAGGCTGCGGTCACCCCTGCACCCGTGGTGAGGCGCTCGACCTCGCGGCGCTGGTGCGGGAGGACGAGCGTGAGCACGGTGCCTCGGCCCCCGGCGCGCGCGGTGCGCCCGGACCGGTGCAGATAGTCCTTCGAGTCGCCGGCCGGGTCGACCTGGAGGACCAGGTTGATGTCGTCGACGTGGATGCCGCGCGCGGCGACATCGGTGGCCACCAGGACCGGGACCGTGCCGTTCTTGAAGCCTTCGAGAACGCTGTTCCGTTCGTGCTGCGACTTCCCGCCGTGCAACGAGCAGGCCAGCACCCCGGCCTCGCGGAGCTGCGCCGCCACTCGGTCGGCCGCGAGCTTGGTGCGCACGAAGACGAGGGTTCGACCGTCGCGGGCCGCGATCCGGGCTGCCGTCTGGTACTTCGCGTTCGGCGGCACCTGGAGGACCAGGTGCTCCATCGTCGCGACGGCCTCTTCGCTCGCCACGACCAAGTGGCGGACAGGGTTGTGCATGAAGCGGCGGATCAGCGTGTCGACGTCGCCGTCGAGAGTGGCCGAGAAGAGCAACCGCTGACCGGTCGGAACGGTGTCCGCGAGAATCGCGCTCACCTCAGGCAGGAAGCCCATGTCGGCCATGTGGTCGGCCTCGTCGACGACGGTGATCCGGACGTCGTGGAGATCGCAGTTCCCTCGCCGGACAAGATCAGCGAGCCGGCCGGGGGTCGCGACGACGAGGTGGACACCGGCTTGCAGCGCCGACATCTGGTGTGACATCGACAGGCCGCCGGCCACAAGCTTGAGCTTGAGCTGGAGGCTGTGTGCGAGCGGCTCGAGCGCGTCGTGGACCTGCATGGCGAGCTCCCGGGTCGGCACCAGGACGAGGGCGAGCGGGCGGCGCGACCGGGCCGGGCCGGCGTCGGCGAGCCGGGCGAGCATCGGTAGGCCGAAGGCAAGGGTCTTGCCGGAACCGGTGCGGGCCCGGGCGAGCACGTCCCGCCCCGCGAGGGCGTCCGGGATGGTGGCGGTCTGGATGGCGAATGGCGCGGTGATCCCGGTCCGGGCCAGCGCGCTCGTCAGCGGCTTCGGCAGGCCGAGCTCGGCAAAGGAGGGGCCGTCGCCACGATTCGTGGTCTCGGGTGCGACGGCGATCGTCTCATCGCGGTGGTGCGGGCCCTCATCAGGGCGCGCGGGCATACTCGATGAAGCAGTCATGATTCCTCCGGTGGACGCACACGTCACCGGAAGCCGCCGGACGGCGGATTGCTGTGCGAGGACGAGCGCTGCATGGCGCTGCGTGGCTCGACTCGAGCGCGGTGCGGCGCGTAGGCGCTCAGTCTACGGCACCGACGTGGCCGGTCGGTCCGACGCCCCGGGTGACCTCGGTCACCCGGGGCGTCGTGCGAACCAGGTGCTACGAGAGCAAGCGGAGCCGGATGGTCTGCTCCATCTGCGCCATCTGGTTGATGACGGCCTGGTCGATCTCGGTCCCGACATCCGTGACCACGTAGCCGATCTCCCCGCGAGTCGCGAGCAGTTGACCCTCGATGTTCACGCCGTGCTCCGCGAACGTCCGGTTGACCGCGGCCAGGACTCCAGGCGTGTTGTGGTGCAGATGGGCCAGGCGGTGGTAGCCGGTGTTCTGATCGAGCGCGAGGTTCGGAAGGTTGACGCTCAGAGTGGTCGAGCCGGTGTTGACGTAGTCGCGGAGCTTGCCGGAAACGAACTGGCCGATGTCCCGCTGCGCCTCCTCGGTCGAACCGCCGACGTGCGGGGTGAGGATGACGTTCGGCAGGCCACGCAGCTCCGAGTCGAAATGGTCGCCGCGGTTCTTGGGTTCGATCGGGAATACGTCGACCGCGGCACCGCCGACGTGACCCGAGCCGATCGCCTCGCGCAGCGCCCAGTAGTCGACGACGAAGCCGCGGGAGAGATTGAGGAAGAGCGCCCCCGGCTTCATCCTGGCGAACTGCGGCGCACCGAACAGGCCCGCGTTCCCGGCCCGACCGTCCACGTGCAGGGTCACCGCGTCGGCAAGGTCGAGCAGCTCGTCGAGGCTGTCTAGACGTCGCGCATTGCCGAGCGAGAGCTTCTCGCTGCTGTCGTAGAAGACGACGGTCATGCCCAGCGCCTCGGCCAGGACGGACAGCTGCGAGCCGATGTTGCCGTAGCCGACGATGCCGAGGGTGCGACCCCGAACCTCGTGTGCGCCTTCCGCGGACTTGTCCCAGATGCCACCGTGCAGGGCGCGGTCACGCTCGGTCAGGCGACGGGTGAGGGCGATGACCTCCGCCAGGGCGAGCTCGACCACGGATCGGGTGTTCGAGAAGGGCGCATTGAAGGCTGCGATCCCGTGGCGCGAGGCGGCGCCCAGGTCGATCTGGTTGGTGCCGATGCAGTAAGCGCCGATCGCGAGGAGGTCGCGAGCCTCCGCGATCACGCGCTTCGTGACCTGGGTCTTCGAACGGATTCCGAGCAGCTGGACACCCTGCAGTGCCTCGACCAGCTCAGCTTCGTCGAGCGCACCGGGGCGCGTCTCGACCTCGACTCCCTGCGCCGCCAGGACACTCGAGGCCAACGGATGGAGGTTTTCCAGCAACAGGGCTTTCAGCACGCACCCATGGTCCCGGACCAGGGGCGCCAGGCCAAGTCGATACCGCATGTCGGACCAGCCCCCCCGGCGCCGATGGGTCCGGCCTCTCGAACGACTCTGCGAGAATTCCGCCATGGGATTCGGACGTCGACGGCGCGAGCGGGAGCTGCAGGAGCTGCTCGAGCGGATGGAACGCCTGGACGGTCGAGCGGTCGACCTGTCCGACCCCGCGTCCGGCACGCATGTCGTGGCCCGCAGCCGGAGTGCTCTGCCGAGCCTCTTGGTGCTCCTCGTGATCGTCGGTCTGTTCGGGGCCTGGCGATTCGGCCTGCTCGCCCCGTTGGGCGACTTCGGCCGGCCGCCGACGTACGTGACCGTCAACGGCAGCCGGATCGCGGTCCCGTTCCCGCCGAAGAACTCCACGCGACTGCTTCCACCGGTGCAGGTGAGCACCCAAGGTGCGCACGCGTTCCTCTTCGCGCTTCCCGGCGGCAAGCCGACCGGGTACGACCCGTGCCGACCGGTGCGCTATGTGATCCGCCCGGACGGCATGCCCCCGCTGGGCGAGCGGCTGATCACCGAGTCGATCGCGGAGGTCTCCGCGTTGAGCGGGCTGAAGTTCGAGTACGCCGGCCCGACGACGGAGCAGCCCGCGTCAAGTCGAGCGGTCATCCAGCCGAGCCGCTACGGCGAGGACTGGGCCCCCGTCCTGATCGCATGGACCTCGCCGGCGGAGGTGCCGGACCTTGCCGGGTCGGTCGCGGGCATCGGCGGCTCGGCGGAAGTGCCTGGAGCGAGTGGTTCGGGGGAGTGGCTTGCGGCCGGGCGGCTCGCGCTGGACACCCAGGACATCACCCGGATCCTGGCCGGTCGCGACGGGTACTCGCAGGCGAAGGCGGTGGTGCTGCACGAGCTCGGGCACGTCGTCGGTCTGGACCACGTGCAGGACCGCGCGGAGCTCATGTTCCCGGAGACGGCCACGCTCACTGACTTCGGTCCGGGGGACCGTGAAGGCCTCGCTCTGGTCGGTCAGGTGTCCTGCGAGCGCGGCTGACGGATGGGCTCGGAAGAAGCGGCGACCTCCATGCCAGGTGGAAGCTCCCGCGCGTGCACAATGCGCAGCTGCCGCGTCGGCCGCGTCATCGCGACGTAGAGGTCACCCGGTCCGCCCTGGAGGATCTCCGTGGGCCCGAGCAGCACGACGACGTCGAACTCCAGCCCCTTGCACGTCCGCGCGGTGAGCACGCTCAGCGGCGCGCTCACCGAACCTGACGCCCCGTGCGGCGCGAGCAGGGCGGCCAGCGGGGACGCAGCCAGCGCATCGTGAACACCGTCGAGTCGGTCGGGATGCACCAGGACGGCAACCTGACCGGGCTCGGTCCCGGCTGCCGTGTGCTCGGCCCAGAGCGCGCGCGTCTCGGCCACGGCCGTTGCGGCCAGGTGCTCCGGGTCCGGTGCGACGGTGACCCGCACGGCATCGGGAACACTCCGGGCGGAGGTGAGCTGACCAGGGACGAGTCCTGCGGCGCGCACCACCTGCTGCGCGAGCTCGGCGACCGCGGCCGGGGTGCGGTAGTTGACCGTCAGGTCCGCGCGCCGCCAGCGACCGTGCAGGATCGGGTCCAGGACTGTTGCCCAGTTCCGGGCCCCGGCCGGGCTCGAGGTCTGGGCGAGATCCCCGACTACGGTCATCGACCTCGTCGGGCAGCGTCGGACGAGCATCCGCCAGGCCATCGCGGACAGCTCCTGTGCCTCGTCCACGACGATGTGGCCGTAGGCCCAGGTGCGGTCCCGTGCGGCGCGTTCGGCGGTGGTCAGGCGCGGTCCCGAGTCCGCGAAGCGCTCTGCGATCATCTCGGCCGTCACCATGCCGCTGCCCGAGGTCGATGCGACGCGCTGCGCAAACTCGAGATCGGCCTCGCGGCGCTCCGCCTCGGCCCGTTCGTGGGCCCGGCGCGCCTGGTCGTCCTCGCCGAGCTCCTCGGCAGCCTCGTCGAGAAGGGGGATGTCGGCCGGGGTCCACGCCGAGCCCCGGGCGCGCACCAGGAGCCGACGTTCGCGCGGCGAGAGCTCGGGAGCCGTCCGGGCCAGGTCCTCGGGTCGGGCGAACAGGTCCTCGACCAAGTGCTCGGGAGTCAGCGGCATCCACGCGAGGTTCAGGGCGATCCGGACCTCCCGGGTGGTCCGCATCTCTTCGATCACCTCGCCGCGCTCGTCGTCGGCGAGCGGGTAGCTCAGCTGCTCGACGTACTGCTCGGCAAGGCGCGCGAGCATCTCGCGCACGAACGTCACTCGTGCCTGGTTGTGCGGCCGACTGTTGCGGCGCGCCCTCGCTTGTGCTGTGGCGACGTCGCTGCGGCTGATGACGAGGGTCCGCCCGTCGACCTTGAACTCCTGGTCACCGGCCGGAAGACGTTGCCGGTCCCGGACGGCCCGTTGGACGACGGTGGCCATCACCGCCCGGCCCTTGATCTCGGCCACCTCGTCCGTCTCGGTCCCTCGAGCCTCGATGCCCGGGACCAGCTCAGCCATCGTGGACGTGACCACACCGGTCTCGCCGAGCGAGGGCAGGACGCGCTCGATGTAGGTCAGGAAGGTGCGGCTCGGCCCGATCAGGAGCGCCCCCGAACGCTCGAGCAGCCGGCGGTGCGCGTACAGCAGGTACGCGGCGCGGTGCAGGGCGACCGCGGTCTTCCCGGTACCCGGGCCGCCCTGGACGACGAGGACGCCGGCGAGCTCGGACCGGATGATCGCGTCCTGCTCGGCCTGGATCGTCGCGACGATGTCGCCCATGTGGCCGGTGCGGTGCTCGTTCAGCGCCGCGAAGAGAGCACCCTCTCCCGAAAGGTGCGCGACGTCCACCGCATCGTTACGGTCGAGGCCCTCGAGGTCGAGCACCTCGTCCTCGAGCCCCATCACGGCGCGCCCGCGGGTGAGCAGGTGGCGGCGCCGGACGACGCCGTCGGGCTGCGCCGCGGTCGCCCGGTAGAAGGCTTGGGCCGCCGGTGCCCGCCAATCGGTCAGGATCGGCACGTGCTCGGTATCGGTAAGTCCGATCCGACCGATGTAGCGCACCTCGCTGTCGGTCAGGTCCAGCCGTCCGAAGCAGAGTCGGTCCTCGACGGCCTCGAGCTGGGCCAACCGGTCCTCGTACATGCTCGCGAACGCGTCGCGCTCCGATCGGTTCTGGGGTGAGCCGGAGGGGCCGACCCGCTTTACCCGAGAGAGTCGCTCGGTCGCCTGCGCTCGCAGCTGGTCGAGACGGCGGTACAGGCGGTCGACGGTGTGCTGCTCGACGTGCAGCTCGTCGTGCAGCTCGTCGTCCCCGTGCGTCACGTTCTCTCCCTGTGCGATCAAGGGCCGCGCCTTGGCGCGCAGTTCCGGGTCGGAGCCGGTTCGCGTCGTCATGGTCGGCACGACGACGAAGCGGCCGTCCATTATCTGTGATCTAGCCCTCCGGTGGGAACTTCACGACCGATCCGTGGGATGCGGGGCGCCTCGCGCCCGCCGTCAGCCGCGAAGCCGGCGCCGCATGGAATGCCCGGCGTCCGCCGGTCGTTGTGCTCGATGAGACAGGTTGTACGCGGCGTTATCCGGGTGCGTCAGACTCGACCCGACAGGCCGACGCCGTGCAGCCCGAAGGGGGTGCCGTGATGCTCGACCCGAGCGAGATCTACGAGATCGACCCGCAGACTGCGGATGAGTTCGATCGCATCCCGGGACCGCACTCGATGGTTCACGTGGTGCGGGGGTTCGTCGACGCCGGAAGCGCTGGTCAGCTGGCGACCGAGCACCTGCTCAGAACTGGTGATCCGAAGCGCCTGGTGACGTTCGACGTGGACCAGCTCCTCGACTACCGTTCGCGCCGACCGGTGATGACCTTCGAACTCAGCTCGTGGAGCAGCTATGCCGATCCGGTCCTCGCGATCGATCTGCTTCGCGACGCCCACGCCGAGCCCTTCCTGCTCCTGCACGGGGCGGAGCCCGACGTGCAGTGGGAGCGGTACGTGGCCGCCGTCAGGCAGCTCGTCGAGCGGTTCGACGTCTCTCGGCTCGTCGGCGTGCACGGGATACCGATGGGTGTCCCGCACACACGGCCGCTCACCGTCACCGCTCACGGGACCCGTCCCGAGCTGGTGGCGCAGCACCAGAACTGGTTCGGCTCGGTCCAGGTGCCTGCGAGTGCCAGTGCGCTGATGGAGCTCCGCCTGGGCCAGAACGGGCACGACGCTCTCGGCTTCGCGGTGCATGTGCCGCACTACCTGACCCAGTCCTCCTATCCGCAAGCCGCCGCCGCCGCGCTCACCCACGTCGAGCGCGCGACCGGTCTCGACCTGCGGGTCGCCGGCCTCGATCCCGCCATCCGCGAGGCGGAGTCGGAGATCGCGCGACAGATCGCCGAGTCGGACGAGGTCGGTGCGATCGTCCACGCGATGGAGGAGCAGTACGACTCCTTTGCCCGCGCGGCCGGACAGGGACTTCTCGCCGACGACGCTCAGCTGCCGACGGCCGACGAGCTCGGCGACGAGTTCGAGCGGTTCCTCGCTCAGCAGCACGGTGGCGAGGCCTCCTTCTAGGGCCGACGGGACCCCCCCGCGACGATCGAGACGATCGCCACATAGCGCGGAGGGCTCTACTCGTGTCAGACTGTGGTGTGTTGCAGTGACGTACTTACGCATGACCCGGTCTCAGCTTCGTGCTGTGGCCATTGTCAGACCTGGCTGGTCCATCCGGTGCAGGACGTGGGACAAGGCATTGCGGCACGACGGTCGAGCAGAAGGCTTGACCAAGAATGTCCCCGGTTGGACAGAAGGAACAGGAATACGCATGGCACAGGGTTCTGTGAAGTGGTTCAACGCTGAGAAGGGCTACGGCTTCATTGCTCAGGACGGCGGCGGCGCCGACGTCTTCGTGCACTACTCCGCGATTGAGAGCCAGGGCTACCGCAGCCTCGAAGAGGCACAGCGGGTCGAGTTCGAAATCACCCAGGGTCCGAAGGGCCCCCAGGCAGAGTCGGTTCGCCCGATCTGATCTGAACGCCGGCGCCGGTCACTGATCGGCATCGAGCATGAGGCCGCGTCCCCGTCTGGGGGCGCGGCCTCAGTCGTCCCGCCACGGTGCCGCTCCGATCGCAAATGCGGCGGCGTCGGCCCCGCTGAGGAGCCGCGCGGGAGCGGGCAGGCTACGCAGCGTGCGCGCGAGCGTCGCCGACCCGAGCGCGGCGGCGTCGTCCGTCCCGACGACGACGAGGTTGCCGTAGCGGCGAGAGCGCAGCTGACCGGGTTCGGCGATGACGCCGACCGAGGCGAATGCCGTCGCGATCGTGGCCACCTCTCGGCGAGCCTCGGTCAGCGGCGGTCGGTCCGCGACGTTTGCGAGGTAGAACCCGCGCGGCCGGAGCACACGGTGCACGTCGGCGACGAACTCGGTCGTCCGGACGTGTAGCGGTGTCGCGTTCCCCGCGAAGACATCCCGGATCACGACGTCTGCACTCCCCGTCGGCAATGCGGACAGCTCGACGCGCGCGTCACCGGTTCTCAGCCGGAGGGCCGGGGCACGTGGCAGCTGGAACCAGGCCCGCACCAGCTCGGCGAGCCGAGCATCGATCTCGACCGCGATGTTCCTGGATTTCGGCCGGGTGGCATCGAGGTACCGAACCATCGAGCAACCGGCGGCGCCGAGGTGGACCGCGCGCAGTGGCGCCGTCGGGCCGCCGGGCACGTCCCACGTGTCGAGGATCGCGGCCATCTGCTGCATGTACTCGAACTCGAGCCGGCGAGGGTCCGCGAGGTCGAGGTGAGAGCTCGGAACGCCGTTGACGACAACCGTCACGCCGGTGGGATCGTCGCGCTCTCGGCGCAGCTCGACCGTGCCCGTGCTCGACTCGACCGGATCGTGGGGGAGTGCGTCGAGCATCGCGCGCGGGCTGTCGCGCACCGTCGGCCGGTTCTTGCCTCGCCCGTGATCTGCCATGGTGACGACAGTACGGCGTGGCTGGATTGACTTGTTCGAACAGGTGTTCGATCATGGTGTGTGGAGGTGGGGTCCATGCTTGGTGATCATGCGCGTGGGCTGGCAGCCACCAGGGCGTCGGCGGCAGCAGCGGCACCGGTGAGCGCCGAGGCGCTGGCCCTGCTTGCGCGGGCCGACGCCGAGCTGTTGGCAGGCCAGTTCGCTCCCGAGTCGGGTGACCGGTTCATCCACGCGCACCTCGCTGCGATCCGCGCCGCGGCCGCCGTGCTCGCCGTTCGCGGGCGGCCCGGGCGGCGTTCGGCCGCTCGAACCGTGTGGGAGATGCTCACGCGCGTCGCGCCCGAGCTTGAGACCTGGGCCGTCTACTTCGCCGGTGCGGCACCGCTTCGGTCCAGGGTCGAGGCTGGGCGGCGCGACCTCGTCACCGACGACCGCGCCGAGTGTGCGCTCGCGGCCGCGGAGGACTTCCGTGACACGGTCGAGGAGGTCCTCGGCGGCGGGACGGTGGGAATGCACCGGCCGAGTCGCCGGCCAGTGCTCTCCGTCCGCGCGTCGTGAGCGGGTCGACATGAGTCGTGCGCCGCGTTCGTCGACCGCGTACCGGGACTGGGGATCGGACGAGTCCGGCTGCTCGATCATGCACATCGACATGGACGCTTTCTTCGCGTCTGTCGAGCTTGTGGGTCGACCCGATCTTCGGGGTCGGCCCATCATCGTCGGCGGCTCCGAGCGTGCCGTGGTGCTGGCGGCCAGCTATGAGGCTCGCGCGTTCGGCGTCCACTCGGCGATGCCGATGGGTGCCGCGCTTCGGATGTGCCCGCATGCGATTGTGATCCGCCCGAACCACCACGAGTACCGTCGCGTCTCGGCGGGCGTGATGGAGGTGCTGCGGGACGTCACGCCCTTGGTGGAGCAGGTCAGTGTCGACGAGGCCTTCCTCGATGTGTCCGGGGCGCGTCGGCGCAGCGGTCCACCCAGTGTCATCGCGGCCGAGCTGCGCCGCCGGATCGAGTCGCGGTTCGGCATCACCGCGTCGGTCGGGATCGCTGCCAGCAAGAGCGTGGCCAAGCTGGCCTCGAGTCACGCGAAGCCCAACGGCGTCCTTCTGGTCCCGCGGGCCGCCACGGTCGACTTCCTGCACTCCCTCCCGGTCGGCGCGCTGTGGGGGGTAGGCGAGAAGACCGCGGACACGCTCGCCCGCTGGGGCATCCGAACGGTCGAGGACCTCGCGCGAACTGATCCCATGACGCTGCAGCGCGCCGTCGGCGTGGCCGGCGGCAGACACCTGATGGACCTCGCCTGGGGTCGCGACCCACGACCGGTCGAGCCACGGCACGAGGAGAAGTCGATCGGAGCGGAGACGACCTTCGTCGAGGACACGGCGGACTCGGCACTGATCGACGCGCGAATCCTTGCGCTGGCGGATCAGTGCGGCTCGCGGCTTCGCGAGCGGGGCTTCTCGGCGCGCACGGTCGCGGTCAAGATCCGGACCGAGGACTTTCGGACCCTGAGCAGGGCGGCAACCCTCGATTCCCCGACCGACGTCAGCCGCGAGATCTACCTCACCGCGCGAACACTCGTCGCCGGTACGGACCTCCACGGGCTCCGGGTTCGACTCATCGGAGTGCGGGCCGAGAATCTGGAGGTCACGGAGGACTCACCGCGCCAGCTCACCCTCGAGGAGGCCGTTCTCGAGGATCACGGGGCGCGGCGCGAGGCGGAGCGGGCTCTTGACGAGGTTCGCCACCGGTTCGGCCGGAGCGCTCTGGGCCCCGCGGCGCTTGTCGCCTCGTCGCGGCCGGTCGGGGCAACTACCGCACCGGCGCAGCGGGATCTATCCTGATGGCAGGTAGCGACGACGAGACGTACGGAGGTTGCCATGCCTCTGTCAGAGTACGAGCAACGCGTACTGGAGCAGATGGAGCGTCAGCTCACGTCCGAGGACCCCAAGTTCGCGACGTCGCTCCAGTCGCGGCCGATTCGCCCAGGTTTCCGCTGGCTGATCGCGGGCGCCAGCCTCGTCGTCGGTCTGCTCCTCCTGATCGCGGGCGTGTGGGCCAGAGCACCGTGGCTCGGCGTGGTCGGGTTCGTCACGATGTTTTCCGGAGTGGCTTTTGCGCTGGCTCGGCCGCGCCGTCACGGACCTACGGGAGTGGTCCAGACGGACGGTACGGTCGGGGCGCGTCGGCAGCCCCGACGCGGCCCTGGCCTCATGCGTCGACTTGAGGAGCGCTGGGACCAGCGTCGGCAGGAACACGGTTCCTGACCTCGAGCGTCCGCAGCACCGCCGCGATCCTGTTCTCCAGCTCCCCGGCCGGCCATTCGGTCTGGCGCGGTGCGTAGCGTGCTTCCTGAACGGCCCGAGCGAGTTCGTGCAGCGCTCGTGAAGCCGACGGCCCCCACGTCGCCCCCTCGCGTGCGGTGATCGTCCGCTCGACGAATGCCGCGGCCTGTCGTGGTGTGGTGGAGTCGCGCCAGGTGATCCCGCGCACCCGCAATCGGTCTCTCAAGCGGTTCCACGCGATCTCGGGGGTCAACCCACGCACCACCCGGCGGGTGCGCGCGGCCCGGATCAGCTGACGCACGAGCAGCGACGCGAGCGCTAGCAACGCCGCCCCGACGCCGATGACGACGCCAAGAGGAATCTCGGCCCCGCCGATGGTGAAGTGCGCTGGCACCGGGCGCGCCGTTGGAGCGACGACCGGGATCACAGCCGAGCGCGACGGGTTCGAGCTCGCCGTGGCCTGGTTGTCGGGTATCGGAACGTTCTCGCCGTACGGGTTCGCATAGCTCGGGGGAGCGCCGGTCTGCTCGGCGGGCGTCGGTTCGAACCGCACCCAGCCAGTTCCGGGGAAGTACAGCTCCGGCCACGAGTGGGCATGCCGACCGGTGATGACGAACGTGTCGAGATCCCGGCCAGGGGCGCCCTCCAGGAACCCGACGCCGAGCCGTGCAGGGATGAAGAGGGCCCGGGCCATCATGACCATGGCCGTTGAGAACTGGACGCAGTACCCGCGGCGGCTCTGCAGGAAGTCCCAGACCGCGTCGTCGGACGTGGATGGCGGCACCTGGGTGTCATAGGTGAACATGTCGGTGTTGCGGAGGTACGTCTGCAGGGCCATCGCCGCGTCGTACCGGGTGGCCGCACCAGCAGCCAACTGGCGCGCGAGATCGACGATCTTGCCTTGGTTCGTCGTGACGGGCATCTGGAGGTACGAGGCCTCGTTCGCCGGACCGGGGCCCTCCGCCGCCCTGAGCGCGTCGGCCGTCAGGTAGCGCGCCTGGTAGTTGATCGAGTAGCTCAGGCCCTTGGTGCCGCGGTCCAGGCCGATCACTTCATCGCGAACGGGGTCGTATGCCCAGCTTCCGGGGACGTTCACCGTCCGCGGTTCACCGGGAATCGGCAGCCGCGACTCGTCCAGAGGGCCGATCGTCATGTCGATGGTGGTGTTCGACTGGAGCTCGCCGGGAACGAGGTACGGCAGTGCCTCCGGCCACAGCGTGGTGTCGGTCACCGGGGTTGCGTCGAGGCCCGCGTCACTCTCGCGCTGCCAGACGTGGCCGTCGAAGGTGTTCAACGTGTAGAGCCGGAATGTGCCGATCGAGCGCAAGCGGGTGTGATAGGTGATCAGGGTGACGTTCGAACGCGATCGCAGGTTGTCGCGAAGATCAAGGCCGAGCGCGAGCCGGAGAGTCGCGCTGTTGGATGCTCCGACGCCACCGCCCGGACGCGGCAGGACACCCCAGCCGGGCGCAGCCGCCGCGATCGGGCCGACGGCGAGCGCCGCCACTGCGACGGCGGCCGCGGGCACGATGAGCCGCCGAAGGCTACGACGCTCGAACCGCGGCTCGGTCGGTCCGCGCTCGCGGGCCGTCGCGAGGATGAGCAGCCAGCACACCCCCGTGGCCAAGAAGGCCCACCACGGGATCGGGAAGCCGACGATCATGATTGGGCCCCACATCGCGAGCAGAGGCAGCCCGGCGAGTGCGCCCATCGTCCAGCCCACCGCTAGTGCCTCCATCGCGATGTAGACGGCGCAAGCACCAGCGACGACGAGCATCTCGATCGGTCGAACCGCCGGCGCGGGCGCGCTGGCGTCGTTCGCGAAGGTGATCGCGTCGCGCACCAGGCCGCGAAGATCGCGGACCGCCTGCAGGGAGGGGACGACGGTCGAACCGGCGGCGTCGCCCGCGTACAGGACCACCAGGGCCCAGCCGGTCAGGACCAAGCTCACGACCGTGGGAAGGAGCGCGGATCGGCTCACGCTGCGCAACGCGGAAGTGAGCAGGAACAGCGCGGCGATCATGCCGAAGGCGACCACGATCCAGCGGCCCGGTTCGAGCACCGGCGTCAGACCGACAACGCTCGCGGCAGTGGCCGCCGCGGCGAGCGCGGAGGTGAGCAAAGAGCGGGGCCCGCGCAGCTCGCTCACGGCGTCGTCGCCACCTCTGGGTCGAGCAAGCCTGCGAACTCCGACCCGGGCTTGCCCTCGGTGAGACCGATCAACCGCGCCCAGGCACGCTCGAGTGCCTCGTCTGCGTGGACCTGGCACACGTGCCAACCCGCTCGCACCAGGGCGGCGGCCGTGAGTCGTGCCTCGACGGCCTCGACCACGTCGCCGTGGGGTGTGCGTACCAGCGCCCAGCAGTGCCCGGCCTGCTCGATCTGCGCCACCGCTGTCCGCGCTTCCTGGGACAACGGGCCGATCACGGCGAAGATCAGCTCACCGCCGTAGGTGTCGGCGACCAGAGCCCGCGCCGCGGCCATCACGTCCTGTTCGGCTTGTTCGACCGTCTCGGACGGTTCGAGGTCCACCGTCATGTTGAGAAGCCCGGACCGGGCCGCACCGGACGCGTCCTCGCGCACGTGGTGGTCGCCCTCACTGCCACTCGCGGCTCCGCCCCCGTTGGTGATTCCGCGCCCAGTGGACTGGCCGGTCAACAACCGGACCGGATGTCCGGCCCTGAGCAGGGCAAGGGCGATCGACGCCGCCATCGAGATCGTCCACTCGGTCTCGGCTGCGTCGACCGGTAGGTCCGAAAGCACGGTGGCAAGGCGGCGACCGGCATGCTCGTCAGTTCGGACCACGAGCTCACCGCGTCTCGCCGTCGATCGCCAGTGGACGCGCCGGAGGTCGTCGCCGTCGCGGTAGTCGCGCAGCGCCGCGTCGTCGGCCGACGGCGAGCGGGTTCCCAGCACCGCGCGGTTCGCCTCGGCCGCGAGACCGCTCATCGGGATGACCAGGTCGGCCGTGGCCGGCCAGACGGCGACGCTCTCGCTCGGTCCCATCGGGCCCTGGGTACGCGCGAGGCCGGGTGGGTCGGTCCGTCGGCTGAGCAGTGGCCCGAGGCCCCACCTGCCGCGCCGACTCGGCTCGATCTCATACGAGAGGCTGAGCCGACCCGGCCGCCGGGTGACGTCCGCACGCAACGCGCGGAGGGCGGACAGCTCGCCCGCGACCTGCTCGCTGACCTGGAGTGCCTCGACCAGAGCCCGCTCCCGATCGTCGGTCGCCTCGACCACGAGCGAGACGCGGGCGCGTGATCCGGCCGTGAGCGGATTCGGGCTCACGATCCGCGTCACCCGGATCTTGCCGCCGGCGCGCGCGGGATCCGTGAGGGACAGCAAGAGGACACTGCCGCCGACGGCGAAGACCAGCAACCAGCCCGCGCTCACCAGGTCCGGGGTCGCGAAGCCGACACCGAGCACCACGAGCGCGGCGCCGACCGTGAGCAAGGCGTATCCGCGGAGGGTCAGCCGGGTTCGACGGAGAGCCGCCGCAGTCACGGCGGCGCGGTCCCTGAGGAAGGTGAGCATGAGGGTCAGCCGAAGGCGCGGCGCTCGCTGTGTGCCGTCGCGTGGGTCGCGGCCGGCACCGGCGTGCTGGCGACGATCGCCTTGAGGGTGGTCATGACGTCCCGACCGGAGAGTCGAGCCTCGGTGCTCGGCAGGAGTCGGTGTGCGAGGACCGGCTCGGCGAGAGTCTGGACGTCGTCGGGGAGAACGTGGTCGCGTCCATCCATCGCGGCCCAGGCCTTCGCGGCCCGCAGCAGCTGGATCGCCGCGCGCGGTGAGGCGCCCAGGCGGAGGCCCGGGTCGACCCGGGTCGCACCGACGAGGTCGACGATGTACTGCTTGACGGCCGGGGCGGCGTAGAGCCGGCGGGTCAAGGAGATCAGCGCCGTGACAGTTGCCGCGTCCGTGACGGTGGTCAGCGCCGCCACCGGGTCGGCCACCTCCTGGCGATCGAGCATCTCGATCTCGGCGCTCTCCGACGGATACCCGATCGCGAGGCGCGCCATGAAGCGGTCGCGCTGCGCCTCGGGCAGGGGGTAGGTGCCTTCCATCTCGACCGGGTTCTGCGTCGCGATCACCAAGAAGGGCCGCGGCAGGTGGTAGGTCTTGCCGTCGATCGTGGTCTGGGCTTCCTGCATGCACTCGAGCAGGGCCGACTGCGTCTTTGGAGAAGCTCGGTTGATCTCGTCGCCGATGACGATGTTCGCGAAGACGGGCCCGGGTCGGAACTCGAACTCGTGCTGAGCGGCCCGGAAGATGTTGACTCCGGTCAGGTCGCTCGGCAGCAGGTCGGGAGTGAACTGGATCCGGCCGACGGTGCAGTCGATGGTCCGGCCGAGCGCCTTGGCGAGAGTGGTCTTGCCTACGCCGGGGACGTCCTCGAGCAGGATGTGTCCCTCGGCGAGGAGACACGCGACGGTTTGATGGACCGCGTCGGGCCGACCGGACATGACCGTCTCCACCGCTGCGCGAATGCTGTCGGTAACCACGGCGAGCTTCTCGAGCTCCGCCTGCTGCGGAATGGCGTGAATCACGGTCGACTCCCTTGTCTGAACGTCCCACGAGCCTAAGTGACCTCCGAGAAGCGTGGTACCCCGATCAGGTCACGATGTCGCCACTTTGCTCCACCACCGGCAGATCGAGCCACTTGGCGTCCTCATGACCACCCGGATGACGCGGGGTGGGCCTTCCCTGGGCGCGTCCGGCGCGGCCACCTGCATCCGAACGGGTGAAATCCCCTCCACCCCGCCCCACTGCCACTGATCTGGGGATCTGCCTCAGATTCCGATCGCCGCAGGGCCCGGATCCGTTGACGGTGGAGAGATTTGGAGTAATGTGGGGCCACCCGGTGACCTGTGGGGTTGTCGGTGTGCTGGGACTTGGCTGAGGGGAGGGGGCGACGTGATGAACTCGGCACCGCTGAGCGATGTCAGCGCATACCAACCGTTCCTCGGCACCTACAAGCCGCGCCTCGACGACAAGGGGCGGCTGATCCTGCCGGCGAAGTTCCGCGGCCAGCTCGCGCCCGGACTCGTGATGACCCGCGGCCAGGAACGATGCCTCTTCGTCTTCCCGATGGACGAGTTCCGCCGGATGCACGACCAGCTGCGACGCGCCCCGCTCACGAGCAAGCAGGCGCGCGACTACCTACGGGTGTTCCTGAGCGGCGCGAGCGACGAGCTGCCCGACAAGCAGGGCCGCGTGTCCATCCCCGCGAACCTTCGCGCCTACGCCGGCCTGGACCGCGATGTCGCCGTCATCGGAGCTGGGACGCGGATGGAGATCTGGGACGCGACGGCCTGGGACACGTATCTCGCGGAGCAGGAGACCGGCTATGCCGACACGGCGGAGGAGGTGTTCCCGGAAGCGATGTTCTGAACCGACGGACCGACCCCGCAGGACGAGGTCTCCTCCCGCCTACTCTGGCGCACTTCCCCGGTGCCAGACGGACGCGGAGGGAGACCTGGTCAGGCGGCGGAGGGCCGCTTGACCACCAACGGGAGGCACGGACCGACCGGGACGGAAATGACCGAGGCACCGGGAAGGGAGGCGTGATGACAGACGTCGACACCGACGGCGCCGCCCGCCACCACACCCCCGTGATGCTCGGTCGATGCGTCGAGCTGCTCGCGCCAGTACTCGCCGAGCCGGGCTCGGTGATGGTCGACGCGACGCTCGGGATGGGTGGTCACACCGAGGCCGTGCTGCGACGGTGCCCGAACGCGACGGTCATCGGCCTGGACCGCGATCCGCAAGCTCTCGCGCTGGCCGGGCGTCGGCTCGCCGAGTTCGGCTCGCGGTTCGAGGCGGTGCATGCGGTGTACGACGCGATCCTCACCGTGATCGGGGCGAGCGGTCACGACAAGGTGCAGGCGGTGCTGATGGACCTGGGCGTGTCCTCGCTCCAGATCGACCAGCCGGAGCGCGGCTTCTCGTATGCGCAGGACGCGCCGTTGGACATGAGGATGGACCCGACCACCGGGACGACGGCGGCGGAGGTCCTCGCGAGCTATTCCGAGCGCGACCTGACGCGCGTGCTGCGGGCGTACGGAGAGGAAAGGTTCGCCGCCCGGATCGCGCGGGCGATCGTGACCGCTCGAGAGGTCCGTCCGATCGAGCGGAGCGCCGAGCTCGTCGAGCTGGTGCTCGGGAACATCCCGGCGGCCGCGCGCTGGGCCGGCGGCAACCCGGCCAAGCGGACGTTCCAGGCTCTTCGGATCGAGGTCAATGCCGAGATCGAGGTCCTCGGACGGGCCGCTCCCGCAGCCGTCGAGGCGCTTGCCGTCGGAGGCCGCATCGCGGTGCTGGCGTACCACTCGCTCGAGGACCGCTTGGTCAAGCGCACCCTCGCCCGCGGCGCGACGTCGAGCGCGCCGGCCGGGCTGCCGGTCGAGCCCGAGAGCCACCGTCCCTACCTCCGGCTCCTCACTCGTGGGGCAGAGGAGGCCTCCGAGTCGGAGCGGGCTGCGAATCCGCGCTCCGCGTCGGTCCGGCTGCGTGCCGCGGAACGGATCCGGCCGACGCCCGAACACTTGCGCTCGGTCGACCGTCGGGGGCGAGCGGCATGAGCGCGCTGCCGGTTCGCGCGCCGGTCCCGGCCGGTCGGCCGGGTGTCCAACACGCACCCGCACGTCGCGCCGCGGCCGCGGCGCCGCGGCTTCGGGTCGTCGCCGCGCCTGCGCAGGCTCGAGCCCGAGTGCCGTTCGTCATCTTCTGCATCGCGATCGTCTCGGCGGCGTTGCTCGGAGTCCTGGTGCTGAACACGAGCCTGGCTCGAGGATCCTTCGAACAGAGCCACCTCCGGGGTGAGC
>JADGOR010000197.1 GCA_017882855.1 Cellulomonas sp.
CGCTCCTACCGATTGGTCTCCCAAGACGACCAGTCCGGGCGCGCCGCTTCCTGCGGCGGGGCGGAGGTACCGCATCCGCGTGATCTGTTCGCCACGGGCGACGCCGCGCAGGAGGCCACGAACGGAGGGCGCGAAGCTGAGAGCGACACCGGGCAATGTCGTCGTGGCGCCATGGGCCGCGGACTCCGGACGTGGAGAGGCCGGACCTCGCGGCCCGGCCTCCAGTTCAGCCTCGTGCTGGTGCGCTGCTCAGCTGCAGCCGCTCGTGGAGCCGCAGTTGAGGCACTTGTAGCAGCTGCCGTTGCGGACCATGATCGAGCCGCAGTCGGCGCAGCTGGGCGCGTCCTCCTGGATCTTGAACGCGGTTCGCTCCGCGCTCAGCGAGGCCGTCAGGGCCGACACCGCGCCGGCCTTGCCGTTGCCGTTCGTGTGGCCGTTCCTCGCCTCGACGGTGCCCAGGTCCGCCTTCGCGGAGACCGCGGGCGCTTCCGATCGGCCGGTCGTGTTCGGGCCGGTCGTGGCCGTGGTGGTGGAGGTCGCAACCGCCGTCGGGGCCGGCGGCTCCTTCGCCTCGTCGATCGCTGACGGGCCTTCCTCGGGCAGGGGGGCGAGCGCCCCGCCGAAGGCGAACGGCGTCGCCCCGACGATGGAACCCCGCTCCTGGAGCCCGAGCGCCGCCCTGTCGTCGCCGACGAGGAAGCGGCTCCCGAGCCAGCGGAAGATGTAGTCGATCACGGACTTCGCGATCGGGATCTCCGGGTTTCCGGTGAAGCCGGACGGCTCGAACCGGACGTGGGCGAACTTGTTGATCAGGTCGCGCAGCGGAACCCCGTACTGGAGCGAGAGGCTGATCGCGGTGGCGAACGTGTCCATCAGGCCCGAGACCGTGGAGCCTTCCTTCGCCATCTTCAGGAAGATCTCGCCGGGCTGCCCGTCCGGGTAGAGGCCCACCGTGATGTAGCCCTCGTGGCCGGTGATGTCGAACTTGTGGGTGAGCGCGGCGCGCTCGGCCGGGAGGCGCCGGCGATGCGGCTTGAGCGCCTCGACCTGCGCGGCAGCGAGCTTGCGGCGCAGCTCGTCGACGACGTCGGAGGCCGCCTTCGTCTCGTCGTCGCTCTTGAGCTTGCTGGTGCTGAGCGGCTGGCTCCGCTTGCTGTTGTCGCGGTAGATCGCGATCGCCTTGAGGCCGCGCTTCCACCCCTCGCGGTAGATCTGCTCGATCTCCTCGGCCGTCGCGGCCTCCGGCATGTTGACGGTCTTGCTGATCGCGCCTGAGAGGAACGGCTGGACGGCCGCCATCATCCGGACGTGGCCCATCGGGAGGATGGAGCGGACGCCGTTTCGGGGCTTGAACGCGCAGTCGAAGACGGTGAGGTGCTCGGGCTTCAGGCCCGGTGCGCCCTCGATCGTCTCGCGCTCGTTGACGTAGGCGACGATCTCCTCGACCTGGTCCGGCGTGTACCCGAGCTTGCGGAGGGCGCCGGGCACGGTCCCGTTGACGATCTTGAGGTAGCCCTCGCCGACGAGCTTCTTGTACTTGATGAGCGCGATGTCCGGCTCGATGCCGGTGGTATCACAGTCCATCATGAACGCGATGGTCCCGGTTGGCGCGAGCAGGGTGGTCTGCGCGTTGCGGTAGCCGTGGCGCTCGCCGAGCTCGTACGTCTCGTCCCAGAGGGACCGGGCGGCGGCGCCCAGGCCGGCCGGGACACCCTCGGTCGGGATCCGTTGGGCGGCGTCGCGGTGCATGTCGATGACGTGCATGAACGGCTCGCGGTTCTTCTCGAACTCGATGAACGGCCCGCCGTGGTCGCGGGCGATGACGGCGCTCTGCCGGTAGGCCTCCGCGGTCATGACCGAGGTGATCGCGCCCGCATACGCCTGCCCGGCGGCCGAGTCGTATGCCAGGCCGCGGCTCATCAGCAGCGCGCCCAGGTTCGCGTAGCCCAGGCCGAGCGGCCGGAAGCGGTGGCTGTTCTCCTCGATCTTCGGCGTGGGATAGCTCGCGTTGTCGACGAGGATCTCCTGGGCCGTGATCGTGACCTGGCAGCCATAGCGGAACGCGTCCACGTCCAGCTCGCCGTCCTCACCGACGAACGTCATCAGGTTGAGCGAGGCCAGATTGCAGCTGGTGTCGTTCAGGAAGCTGAACTCACTGCAAGGATTTGTGGCGTACTGGCGGTCCGTGTTGGAGACCGGGTTCCACTCGTTGATCGTGGTGTCGTACTGGATCCCGGGGTCGCCGCAGAGATGCGCGGCATCGGCCATCCGGCGAAAGATCTCGCGGGCCCTGTGGGTACCCATCGGAGCGCCACCGACCACCGCGTGCGTGGTCCAGTCCTCGTCGCCCTCCACGGCGCGCATGAACTCGTCCGTCACGCGGACCGAGTGGTTCGCGTTCTGGAACCCGACGCTCCCGTAGGCCTCACCGGTGAACGACGCGTCGTATCCCTGCTCGATGAGCGCCCAGGCCTTCCGCTCCTCGAGCTTCTTGCTGTCGATGAAGTCGAGGATGTCCGGGTGGCCGACGTCGAGGATGACCATCTTCGCCGCGCGCC
>JADGOR010000198.1 GCA_017882855.1 Cellulomonas sp.
CTATTGCGCGCTGTGCAGCAGCGGCTAGACGAAGCCATCAGTGACGGTCACGGTCACGATGACCTCGCTGCCATCGACTATCAACACAGCCAGAACTAACGGACCACTGGAGAAGCCTCCATGCCCGCAGAATCTCGTCAGCTAGCCAATACTGTCGTCGCCGTGACCGGCGCCAGCTCCGGAATCGGCGCCGCCACCGCCCGGCTGCTGTTGGAAGCCGGGGCCAGAGTCACGGTGCAGGCGCGGCGGCGCGAGCGCCTCGACGCAATTGCTGACAAGTTCGGCGGCGACAACCTGCTCGTGGTGACCGGTGACGTTCGTGATCCGCGGAGTGCCACTGAGTTGGTCGACCGGGCCGTCGAGCGCTTCGGCCAGTTGGACAGCATCGTGGTCAAGCTGGCATCGGCATGTATGGCGGCATCCTCGACCGCAGCGACGATGACCTCAAGGCGATGATGCGGACGAACGTCGAAGGCACCGTATGCGCCTCGCGCGCGGCCGTGGCTCAATTCCGACGCGTCCCGCAGGCTGGCGGCGACATCGTCATCGTCAGCTCGGTGGCCGGCCTTCGCGGCGGCGCCGACGAAGCCGTCTACGCCGCGACCAAGTTCGCTCAGGTCGGCCTGTCCGGGGCGCTCGATCGTGAGGTCCGCCCCGAAGGCGTCCGGGTCACCGCAATCTGCCCCGCAGGGGTGCACACCGAATTCGCCATCGGCGCCGGTCGCACCGAAGGCGACCCCGCACTCGACGACTATCTACTGCCCGAAGACGTGGCGCAAGCAATCACCACCGTGCTGCGGCAACCGCGACGCGTGCGCACCACCCAATGGCAACTGTGGAGCATGGGCCAAAGCAGTTGACCGCCGACGGCTCTGTGCCGGGAGACGTCCCGGACATGAATGGCGCGGCGGCACGGACCCCCTTAGCGCGCCGGTGGTTTGCTGACCCACGACATGGTCCGTTACCTGTGCTGCTGCTCCTGCTCACCGCGAACACGGGTGTCGTCGACGCAGTCAGCATCCTCAGCCTGGGACGGGTGTTCGTCGCCAACATGACCGGCAACGTCGTATTCGTGGGCTTCGCCGTAGCGGGGGCGCCGGGATTTTCGCTGAGCGCATCCCTGTGGGCGCTGGCTGGCTTCGTCGCCGGGGCATACGCCGGCGGGCTGCTCATCCGCAGCAGCATCGGCAGTCATCGCGGCAACCTTTTTGCGGTCGCCCTGCTCGTCGAGACACTCATGCTCGGCGGGGCGCTGATCGTCAGCATCGCCGCCGGACGCACCCTGTCGATGGTCGAGGACGACATCATCGCCGCTGGCGTGGCGATCGGCCTCGGTTTGCAGAACGCGATCGTGCGCAGGCTGGCGGTGCCAGACCTGACCACCACCGTGCTCACCATGACGTTGACCGGCATCGCCGCCGACGTACCCGCAGGTGATCGCGGCCCGACGATCGTCCGTCGAGCCGCTGCAGTCGTAACGATGCTCGTCGGCGCCATCGTCGGCGCGCTACTGGTCATCCACCTCGGACGTAGCGAGGGGCTCGCCGTCGCAGTCGCGCTGGTCGCGGTGACCGCCACAGCAGCGGTCACCGCCGCCCGCGGACACAAAGCTTGGCACTCCTACACAGCCTCCGCTGACGGGGTGCCTCGTCATGGTTGATGGCTTGCTGGATGGCGACCCGGCCGCGGCGGACTTTGGCAGGATGGAGTCGTGGTCGCGGTCCGGACGAAGGGCTTGGGGTCGTCGTCGTGGGCGGACATGTATTCCTCGATCACGGCGAACGGCGGGACAACCTCTCGGGCAGTACCCGCCTTGTCACCGGCACGAGGAGTTGCATTTCGGTGGCGGTCCTTGGTCGTTTGGGCAGCGATCACGGGCCCCTCATGGCTCACAGCGCCGACAATCCCGACGGCGACATGCTCATCCCTCGCCCGCGAGCTCGAGCGAACGCACCCGGGCGCGGCCGGGTCGCAACGTTGCCAGCCGGGGGTGACCGTTCACGCGGATGGTCGAACACCGCTTCACCGCCGCCGCGAGCGGTTTCGCGCCGTCGATACCGACCAGGATCGGCGTGCTGGGGTCCAGCCCGCGTTCCCGCAGGCCGACCAGCAGATCGCTCACCGTGGTGGTTTTCTCGGTCGATCCCTCGACCAGCGCGAGCGGGACCTTGGTGCCGTCGATCCCGATGCCGAGCGAGAACACAGGGGTGGTCACCGAAGTGGACCCCGTCGAGAATCAACTCGGGCCGCGTCCAGCCCGCCCGGCGGCGCGGCGAGCAACTCGGCCAGGGCGGTCTGTCTCGCGGCAACGAACCGTCGCGAGACCACCGATCTGCGCGTCCCGGTCGCGACCCGTTCGACCCTCCCGCCCACCGGTTCCAACCCGGTCGGGTACGGCCGGCACGAGACCGGCCAGCATCCTGCTCAACGCCATCCGCCCGAGGATCTCGGTTCAGGAGAACAGCCCGTACGCCGGCACCGCCAGCTCGCCACCGCCGTCGACCGCGCGGATCCGCCGACAGTGCGCCGGCACCCGACGTCCGCCGAGG
>JADGOR010000034.1 GCA_017882855.1 Cellulomonas sp.
GAGCCCAGGTACCACATGCCTTCCGATGTCACCCGGGGATTGCTGGAATCGGCGGAGTACTTAGCGGCGGTCCAGGTGGGCGACACGACGATGCTCGCGGCGCCGTCGGGGGACACAAAGCTCGTGCCGCCGAGCTCCTTTGCCATGGCTTCCTTCTGCGCGGTCGACGGGCCCGCGGGAGCCGTTGACTTCGCACCGCTCCCGGCCGAGGACAGGCTGGAACCGAGTCTGCTGAACAGCCGCGCGCCGCCGGCCACGAGACCGGCGACAACCAGCAGCCCGAGAAGGGAGAAGAGCACGATCCGGCCACGGTGCCGCGGAGGATCGACGAGGGTGTAGCCCGGAGTGGTTCCGTAGCCCGGAGTGGTTCCGTAGCCCGGTGCAGTTCCGTAGGCAGACGCGGCGCCGTACCCCGACGCAGTCCGGTAGCTCGACGGAGAGCTGGCGCCGTAGCCCGGTGCAGTTCCGTAGGCAGACGCGGCGCCGTACCCCGACGCAGTTCCATAGCTCGACGCAGCACCCGCGCCGTACCCCGACGCAGTGCCCGCTCCGTGGCTCGGCGTCGCGGGTCGAGTCACCTGGGCCCACGAGACGCCGTCCCACCACCTCTGCTGTCCGGGCGTCGAGGGATCCGGATACCACCCTGCGGCAGGCTGCTGGTCCACGGTGGTCCTCTCGAGATCGACCCTCGAACGCTAGCTGCAGCGGCGGCGTCGCGGAGCCGAAGCAGAGGCTCGGATGTCTCTCATGCAACATTTCACCCGGTTCACCCCGCGCGGAGAATCAGTTACCAAGAAACGCGCGTACCGAGCGGTCGATGCCCTCGGCGCGCAGCTCCGCCGCGGTCCCGACCTGTACCAGCTTGCCGCTGAACATCACGCCGATCCGGTCCGCGACGGCGAACGCCTCGTCCTGGTCGTGAGTGACGAAGACGGCGGTGGTCCTCGTCTCGTGCAGCACCCGGGCGAGGTCCTCCGCGAGCTGCTCCCGCAACGCTCGGTCGAGAGCCGAGAGCGGCTCGTCGAGCAGCAGCAGCCTCGGCGTCGGCGCGAGGGAACGTGCCAGCGCGACCCGTTGCCGCTCGCCGCCGGACAGGGTCTCCACCTGCCGCCGCTCGAACCCCTCGAGACCGACCATCGCGAGCAGCTCGTGCACCCGTGGCGCCCGCTCCGCCGGGCCCAGGCCCGCCATCTGCAGCCCGAAGGCGACGTTCCCCGCGACGTCGCGGTGTGGGAAGAGCTGACCGTCCTGGAACATCAGACCGAAGCCACGCCGGTGCACCGGCACCGGCGCCAGATCCGCGCCATCCCAGGAGACCGCACCGCGGACCAAGCGCTCGAGCCCCGCGATCGCCCGCAGCAGGGTGGACTTGCCGCACCCGGACGGGCCGAGCAGCCCGAGCACCTCGCCCGGGACGACGTCGAACGAGACGCCGGCGACCGCCGGCAGCCAGCGGCCAGCGGCCTCGTACTCCACGACGACATCACTCACCTCGAGCCCGCGGGCCGTCATCACAGCTCTCCCATCGCCGAGGCCGGACGCCAGCGCTCGGCCAGCATCATGACCGCCGCGGTCAGTGCCGCGAGCACCACCGACGCCGCGAGCGCCATGCCGAGATTCTCCGCCCCCGGGCGCCCGATCAGCCGGTAGATGACGATCGGCAGCGTCGGCCGGTCCGGACGGACCAAGAACGACGTCGCGCCGAACTCGCCGAGCGAGACCGCGAAGGCGAAGCCGATCGCCAGCCCGAGGGCGCGCCGGACCATCGGGAGGTCGACCGCCTGGAACACCCGCCACGGGCTCGCCCCAAGCATGGCGGCGGCCTGGCGCAACCGCGGATCGATCGCCCGGAGCACCGGGAGCAAGGACCGCACGACGAGCGGCACGGCGACGACCGCTTGGGCCACCGGGACGAGACCCCACCAGGTGCGCAGGTCGATGTCGAGGCCGAGCGGCCGGTGCAGGGCGATCAGGAATCCGAAGCCGACCGTCACCGCGGACACCCCGAGCGGCAGCATGAACACCGCGTCGAGCGTCTCGATGGCACGCCGTCCGGACCGGGAGTGCGGCCGCCGCGAGACGACCAGGGCCACCAGCGCTCCGACCACGACGGCGATCGCCGTCGCGACGAAGGCCGTCCGGACCGAGTTGCCGAGGGCGGCCCACACCGTCCCGGTCAGCACCCCGCGGCCGCCGGTGGTCGCGAGGTTGGCGTAGTTCTGCAGGCTCCAGCCGTGAGAGGTCTGCAACGACCGCAGCACGAGCGAGAGCATCGGCAACGCGATCAGGACGGCGCCGACGAGTCCGGTGACGACGGCCGGAGCCCAGTCCGCGCGGCCGAGCCGCTCGCGCGCCGCATCGACCGCCGTGAGGTGCAACGCCCGCTCGCGACGACGCCGCGCTGCACCCGAGACACCAAGGACCGCCCCGACCACCACGAGCTGGACGACCGAGAGGACCGACGCGGCCCTCAGGTTGAGGAACTGCGTCGTCTGGATCCAGATCTCGGTCTCGATCGTGCCGAACCGGATCCCGCCGAGGATGAGGACGATCCCGAAGGCGGTCGCGCAGAACAGGAACACGATGGATGCCGCGGCGGTGATCGCCGGGACGAGCGCGGGCAGGGTGACCGAGAGGAAGGCGCGCCACGGCGGCGCCCCGAGGACCCGGGCGGCCTGCTCGGCGCGCGGGTCGAGGTGGGCCCAGAAGCCGCCGACCGTCCGCACCACGACCGAGTAGTTGAAGAACACGAGGGCCGCCACGATCGCGGCGAGCGTCCCGTCCAGGTGCAGAGCACCGAGCGGCCCGCCCTCGGCCAGGAGAGAACGGAACGCGACGCCGACGACGACGGTCGGCAGCACGAACGGGACCGTCACCAGGGCCCGGGCGAGCCACTGGCCGCGGAATCGCCGGCGGTAGAGCACGTACGCGCCCGGGATCCCGAGCCCCACCGCGAACACGGTCCCCAGGGTGGCCTGGAGGAAGGTCAGCCCGACGATCCGCCAGGTCCGCGGCCGGGAGAAGACCTCACCGAACCCGCTCAGGTCGAGCGAGCCCCCGGTGCTGAAGCCGCGAGCGATGAGCGTGCCGGTGGGCAGGACGAAGAACAGGCCGAGAAAGGCCAGCGGCACCGCCGCGACCAGGCCCCACCCCACCCACCGGCGAGCGGTCATCCGATCACGGTGTCCGTCCACTTCTGGATCCAACCGTCGCGGTTCTTGTCGATCTGCGCCGGATCCATCGAGAACGGCGAGCTCGGGATGGGTGCGAAGGTCGCCCAGGTGTCGGGCACCTTGACCGAGGAAGACACCGGGTAGACGTACATCGCGCCCGGCAGGGCGGCCTGGAACGAGTCGCCGAGCATGAAGTCGATGAACGCCTTGGCGCCGGCCGGGTTCTTCGCGCCGGCCAGCACCCCCGCGTACTCGACCTGCCGGAAGCACGTGTCGAGCAGTGCGCCGGTCGGAGCCGTCGTTCCGCCGGCCGGAACCTCGTCGGGCGGCGAGCTGGCGTAGGACACCACGAGCGGGCGGGAACCCTTCCCGGACGAGCCGGAGAAGTCGACGGTGTACGCGTCGGTCCAGCCGGCGTCGATCTTCACGCCGTTGGTCTTGAGCTGAGACCAGTAGCCCTGCCAGCCGTCCGCTCCGAAGGCGCTGACGGTGGCGAGCATGAAGGCCAGGCCGGGCGACGACGTCGCCGGGTTCTCGACCGCGAGCAGGTCCTTGTAGGCCGGCTTGGCCAGGTCGGCGAGCGTGACCGGCTCGGGGATCCCCTTCGCGCTGAACCACCCGTGGTCGACGTTGACGCACACGTCGCCGTAGTCGATCGGGGTGAGGTTGTTCGAGCTGTCCAGGTCGAACTTGGCAGCACTCGTCCCCTCGGCCGGCGACCGGTACGCGGCGAGCACGCCGTTGCTGACCGCGCGCGAGGCGAAGGTGTTGTCGATGCCGAACGTGACGTCGCCGATCGGCGCGTCCTTGGTCAGCACGAGCTGGTTGACCAGGACACCGACGTCTCCCGGCGCGCGCTGCTCGAGGGTGTACCCGGTCTTCAGCTTGAACTCGGCGATCAGCGCGTCGCTGATCACGAACGAGTCGTGCGTGACGAGCACGACCGTCCCGCGGGCGCCCGCCGAGATCGAGCCGGAGGCTCCCCCGGTCGAGCTCGGCTTCGCTTGTCCGCCCGACGTGCACGCGCTCAAGGTCAGTGCCAGGGCCGCAACCGCGGCCAGAGATGCGAGTCTCCTCGCCATGCTTCCTCCCAGATGGTCAGGAGGGGGTCGCCGCCCTGCGTCGTCGGGCACACCTGCGCCGACGACGACGGACCGCGACTGAGATTCCCGACTCCCTTCGCCGGTGCTAACCGGATCAGGTTCGAGGGTCTGCGGTGGCCCGCACTCTCAGCGCCTGGCTCCCGGTTCCCCGGAGGCGCTCCCCTGTCGTTCGGCGCTCACTCTACCCGCGCCGCGGGCACCCGCGGGGCCGGTCGGGACAGCCCTCAGACGTCGCGCAGCAGCCGCGCGCCGAGCACACCGGTGGCGACGCCGCCGAGGGCGGCAGCGATGAGTGCGACGGGGCGGAACACGGCCTCGTGCGCGTCCGCGAGACCGGCCTGGCCAAGGGTCAGGAGCACGAAGGCCGTTGCGACGACGACCGACACCCCGATGCCGAGCCCGAGCATCAGGCGGCGCTGCCAGGCGGGGATCGTGGCGAACGCCGCACCCATCGCCACGGCACCGCCGACGCCCGCGGAGAGCACCACCGTCAAGAGGGCGGTGCCGAGCACCGAGGTGAACCCGTTCGCCACCCCGCTTCCCGACCAGTGCGTCGCCACCGGCTCCGGCAGATCGGATCGCGCGGCGACGATCAGGAGGCCACCCGCCATCCCGACCGCGAGCGGCGTGTACAGGGCGAGCCGCAGCGCTCGGGTGTAGGTGCGCTTGGCGTCCGCCATGTGAGCCTCCGTCGTCGCGCCGAGCCTAGCGATCGCCGTGGCGCGCTAGCGTGAGCCGAGCCAACGGGCCCACGAGCGAGGAGAGCCGGATGCGAACGGTGCTGACCGCCGTCGTACTGGTGGCGACCGTGGTCGGTGTCTCGGTGTTCGTCCGCGGAGTCCTGGTCATCTACCGAACCGTCAGTGCCGGCCGACCGGCGCCCGGGCGCACGACGCCGGCCGGGACCCGCCTGGCGCGGGTGCTCGCAGAGGTCCTCGGGCACGCACGGTTCCGGCACCGCCCGGTCGTCCGCGCGGCGCACTGGTTCGTGATGCTGTCGTTCCCGCTCCTGGTGATCACCCTGGTCGGGGCGTACGGCCAGGTCGGCGACCCGCGCTACTCCCTCCCGGTGCTCGGCCACCTGCCACCGGTCGAGTGGATCGTGGAGACCTTCGCGTGGCTCGCGACGCTGGCCATCGCGGCGCTCGTCGTCGTCCGGTTGCGGGAGCACCCGGGGCGGCTGGGTCGCGCCTCGCGCTTCTCCGGCTCGACCTTCTGGCAGGCGTACTACGTCGAGGCGACGGTCGCTGTCGTCGGTGCGTGCATCATCGCGCTGCGAGCGGCCGAGTTCGCGCTGCTCGCCCGTGACCCGTCGCTCGCTCATCTCGCGACGGCCTGGCACTTCCCGCTCACGGCCTGGCTCGGGTCGATGCTCTCGGGCGCCTCGACGGCCGGCCTCGAGAACACGATCGTGCTGCTGTCGGTGGCCAAGATCCTGGTGTCGATGGCGTGGTTCGTCACGGTCGGCCTGCAGCCCGCGATGGGCGTCGCGTGGCACCGGTTCCTTGCCGTCGTGACGATCTTCACCAGGCGGGACGCCGATGGCGGCCCGGCCCTGGGCGCTCTCCCGCCGTTGCTGATCGCGGGCGAGCCGGTCGACCTGACCGCTCTCGACACCCTGCCCGACGACGCCCGGCTCGGCCTCGGCACCGTCGAGGACCTGACCTGGCGCAACCTCCTCGACGTCACCACGTGCACCGAGTGCGGACGCTGCCAGAACGTGTGCCCGGCGTGGGCGACCGGCAAGCCGCTCTCGCCGAAACAGCTGCTGCTCGAGGTCCGCGACCACGCGTACGACCGCTCGGCGGACCGGACCGAGGCGCTCGTCGGCGGCATCGTCGACCCGGAGGAGCTGTGGGCCTGCACGATGTGCGGGGCGTGCGTCCAGGAGTGCCCGGTCGACATCGAGCACCTCGACCTGATCAGCGGGCTACGACGGCACCAGGTGCTGATGGCGAACGAGGTGCCCACCGAGCTCGCCGGCACCTTGGCGAAGCTCGAGCAGCGTGGCAACCCGTGGGGCCTGCCGGCCCGGAACCGGATGGACTGGGCGAAGGGTCTGCCGTTCGAGGTGCCCGTGGTGGGGGTGGACGTGGACACCGCCGCGGAGCTCGACTACCTCTTCTGGGTGGGCTGCGCGGGCGCCTACGACGACAAGGCCCGCGCCACCACCCGGGCAGTGGCCGAGCTCTTGCACCGTGCCGGAGTCACGTTCGCGGTGCTCGGCAACGCCGAGACCTGCACCGGGGACCCGGCCCGACGCGCGGGCAACGAGTTCCTGTTCCAGCTGCTCGCGAGCCAGAACATCGAGGCGCTCGACGCAGCGAAGCCGCAAGCGATCGTCACGACGTGCGCACACTGCTTGAACTCACTCTCGAACGAGTACCCGCAGCTCGGCGGGACCTACACCGTGGTGCACCACACCGAGCTGCTCGCGCGCTTGGTGGCGGCGGGACGACTCACCCTGGCGGGCACTTCGGCGACCGGGGGGTCGACGCCCGGCCAGTCGCCCGAGGGGTCGCCCGGCCAGTCGCCCGACCGCGTCACCTACCACGACCCGTGCTACCTGGGCCGGCACAACCAGGTCTATTCACCACCGCGCGAGCTGCTCGCCGCGATCCCGGGTCTCGAGGTCGCCGAGATGCCTAGGTCGTGCGAGTCCTCGTTCTGCTGCGGAGGCGGCGGCGCCCGAGCCTTCATGAACGAGACGACCGGGACCCGGATCAGTACGGCCCGGGCCGAGGAGGCCATCGCCACCGGCGCGGGCACGATCGCCACGGCCTGCCCGTTCTGCACGACGATGCTGACCGACGGGGTCGCTGGGTCGGCGTCCGGCTCGAGCACGCCGGTGCTGGTGACCGACGTGGCTCAGCTGGTGCTCAGCGCGGTGCGGCGCGGCGATCCCGAACCACCCACGCCGAGCTAGAGCAGCACCGGGAACCCGTCGTCGTTCGCGGCGATCCCCCCGACGGCTTCATGCACGGCGCGCGCGAGCCGGTGCACGATCTCCTTGGCGCGGCCCCGGGCTACGCGGTGCGGCATCGAGGGCTTCTCGACGTACAGCTCCTCCAACTCGGGCGGCACCCAGCGCACCCGGTAGGCGATCACGCCTTCCTTGGCCCATGGCTCGTTCGCGACGAGCAGCGGCAGCTCGCGGTCGCTCGTTGCCTCGAGGCAGAGGAGTCCGTCCATACCCAGGTCGAGCTCGACGCCGTAGCCGTCCAGCACGTCCGGCATCGCGAGCGCCCAGGTGTCGAACGCGGCCGCCTCGGCGTGCAGCTGTCGGCGAAGGTTGTCGTCGATCACCTCGGTGCCGGGGAAGGCGTGCTCACCCACTCCGCTCGGTGGACCGTTCCAGGCTGCGCCCTCGGTCGTGAGACGGGCCCGAGAGGACAGGCCGCGGGCGAGCGCGAGGCCGCGCTCGGGTTCGAGCCACGCGTCGGAGTACACGGTCACGTCGATCGACGAGTCCGGGTCGGGCGTGAGGGTGACAGCGCGATCCGCGATGCGCACCGACCCACCCACGTACCGAGCGACTCCGACGGCCCAGTCCACCAGCCGTTCCTCGTCGCGCACCGGGAGCCCCTCCGGGAAGGCACGCCACAGGCCGGCCGGATCCTCGGTGCCGGGCCACGGAGGCTCACCCCGCTCCCGCGGGCACTCGACCCGGATCAGGCAGCGCACCCCGCGCGGGAAGCCGACCTCGCGCAGCACGTCCGGCCCGGGCTCGTACGGGCCGTGCAGGGCACTGTGCCGAGAGACCCGCAGGACTCGCTCCGTGCCGTCGACCCAGCGAGCGGACGGGAACCGGGTCCGGGCGAGCGCCCACAGCTCGCCCTCGTTGACGTTGCGGGTGAGTCCGAGAACGTGGTGGCGGCGCGCGACGGCATCCTCGAGGGGGAAGACGGGCGCGGCCATGGAAGCACCGTAATCGAGGTCGGCCCGCGGCGGGGGCCCTGGGCGGATCCGGATCGAGCGCCCCGGCCTAGACGTCGGTGCGGTGGAAGTTCTGCCAGGACCGGGACGCCGTCGGGCCGCGCTGACCCTGGTAGCGCGAGCCGTACTCCGCGGAGCCGTACGGGTGCTCCGCGGCGGAGCTGAGCCGGAAGAAGGCCATCTGGCCGATCTTCATGCCCGGCCACAGGTTGATCGGCAGCGTCGCGACATTGGACAGCTCGAGCGTCACGTGGCCGGAGAACCCGGCGTCGATGAATCCGGCGGTCGAGTGGGTCATCAGTCCCAGTCGGCCGAGCGACGACTTGCCCTCGAGCCGCGCGGCGACGTCGTCCGGCAGGGTGACGGCCTCGTAGCTCGAGCCGAGCACGAACTCGCCGGGGTGCAGGACGAACGGGTCGTCGCCCTCCACCTCGACGAGCCGGGTCAGCTCCGACTGCTCGGTGGCCGGGTCGATCACGCCGTACTTGTGGTTGTCGAAGAGCCGGAAGTACTTGTCGAGCCGGACATCGATGCTGGACGGCTGGATCATTTCCGGGTCGTAGGGCTCGAGGATCACCCGGCCCGAGTCGATCTCGGCGCGGATGTCACGGTCGGAGAGCAGCACGGCTCCACCGTAGCGTGACCGCCCCGAAGGTCCCGCCCGTCACGTGCCGGGCGCCCGGTACGATATCGAAGCGATGAGCGCCTTGACCTGCTCTCGCGCCGTACTTATGCCGAGGTTGTCGTCCACCGCAGCACACGTGCCGCGGCCGACCAGCCCCAGCTCTGGCTCTAGCTGACACTCATTGGGAAGGGCATCACCATGCGTTTCGGCCACTTCGACGACGAGGCACGCGAATACGTCATCACGACGCCGCACACGCCCTACCCGTGGATCAACTACCTGGGCTCGCAAGAGTTCTTCTCGCTGATCTCGCACCAGGCCGGCGGGTACTCGTTCTACCGCGATGCGCGCATGCGTCGCCTGACCCGCTACCGCTACAACAACGTCCCGACCGACGCCGGCGGCCGCTACTTCTACATCAATGACGGTGGCGACGTGTGGTCCCCGTCGTACCTGCCGGTCAAGGCGGAGCTCGACAGCTACGAGTGCCGGCACGGGCTCGGCTACACGCGGATCACCGGCTCCCGCGGCGGGGTCAAGGCGGACCTGCTCTTCTTCGTTCCGATCGGCGAGAACGCCGAGGTGCAGAAGGTCACCCTGACCAACGAGTCCGACCGCGAGAAGTCGTTCACCCTGTTCTCGTTCATCGAGTTCTGCCTGTGGAACGCGCAGGACGACCAGACGAACTACCAGCGCAACCTGTCGATCGGCGAGGTGGAGATCGAGGGCAGCGCGATCTACCACGTGACCGAGTACCGCGAGCGCCGCAACCACTACGCCGTCTATGGTGTGAACGCTCCCATCGCGGGCTTCGACACCGACCGGACGACCTTCACGGGCCTGTACAACGGGTTCGGCGAGGCGGACGTCCCGCGCTCCGGCAAGTCCGCGAACTCGGTGGCCTCCGGCTGGTACCCGATCGGTTCGCAGAGCCTCGACGTCACGCTCGCGCCCGGTGAGTCCACGTCGTACACCTTCGTGCTCGGCTACCTGGAGAACCCCAAGGACGACAAGTGGGAGTCTCCCGGCGTCGTGAAGAAGACCGGCGCCAAGGAGCTGTTGGCCCGCTTCGCCACCGAGGAGCAGACCGATGCCGCGTTCTCGGCCCTCCAGCAGTACTGGGACGACCTGCTCGGCAGCTACACCGTCACGTCGCCGGACGAGAAGCTCAACCGGATGGTCAACGTCTGGAACCAGTACCAGTGCATGGTGACCTTCAACATGTCCCGCTCGGCCTCGTACTTCGAGACCGGCATCGGACGCGGGATGGGCTTCCGGGACTCGAACCAGGACCTCCTCGGCTTCGTCCACCTGGTCCCGGAGCGGGCCCGCGAGCGCATCCTCGACATCGCCGCGACGCAGTTCGAGGACGGCGGCGCGTACCACCAGTACCAGCCGCTCACCAAGCGCGGCAACCTCGAGGTCGGCTCCGGCTTCAACGACGACCCGCTCTGGCTGATCGCGGGGACGGCCGCCTACCTCAAGGAGACCGGCGACTTCGGGATCCTGGACGAGCACGTGGCGTTCGACAACGACGAGTCCAAGGCGCAGTCGCTGTTCGAGCACCTCAAGCGGTCCTTCTTCCATGTGGTCGGCAACGTCGGCCCGCACGGGTTGCCGCTGATCGGTCGGGCCGACTGGAACGACTGCCTCAACCTCAACTGCTTCTCCGAGGAGCCCGGCGAGTCCTTCCAGACGACGGAGAACAAGACGGGCAGCACCGCCGAGTCGGTCCTCATCGCCGGCATGTTCGTGCACATCGGCCCCGAGTACGTCGAGCTGGCCCAGCGCCGCGGTCTGCACGACGAGGCCACCGCCGCTCAGGAGCACATCGACAAGATGCGCGAGACCGTCCTCGAGCACGGCTGGGACGGCGACTGGTTCTTGCGTGCCTACGACTTCTTCGGCAACAAGGTCGGCTCGAAGGAGAACGCGGAAGGCCAGATCTGGATCGAGCCGCAGGGATACTGCGTGATGGCCGGCATCGGCGTCAAGGACGGCCGGGCCCAGCGCGCACTCGACACGACGAAGGAGCGGCTCGACACCCCCCACGGCATCGTCCTGCTCAACCCGGCGTACACCAAGTACCACGTCGAGTACGGCGAGGTCTCCACGTACCCGCCGGGGTACAAGGAGAACGCGGGCATCTTCTGCCACAACAACCCGTGGATCATCATCGCCGAGACGGTGATCGGGCGCGGTGAGCAAGCCTTCGAGTATTACAAGAAGATCGCACCGGCCTACCGCGAGGACATCTCCGAGGTGCACCAGCTCGAGCCCTACGTGTATGCGCAGATGATCGCCGGCAAGGACGCGGTCCGGCACGGCGAGGCGAAGAACTCGTGGCTCACCGGCACTGCGGCCTGGAACTTCGTGGCGGTCAGCCAGCACCTGCTCGGCGTCCGTCCGGGGTACGACGGCCTGATCGTGGACCCATGCCTGGGCCCGGAGATCCCCGAGTTCACCGTCCGGCGCACCATCCGCGGCGCGACGTACGTGATCACGGTGGCGAACGGCGGCGGCAAGGGCGCCCACCTCGTGGTGGACGGCACGCCGATCGACGGCTCCGAGGTGCCGTACGCGCCGGCCGGCAGCACCGTCGAGGTGCACTGCACGGTGTGACCTGCCGACGACAGACCGCGCGAACTGTCCTCAGGAGCCGAGCTGCGCGGCGTTCTCCGTCAGCCGGCCCCGCACGACGCGCAGGATGAGGTCCCCTGCGATCGGGTCCTCGGGGGTGAACCGGAGCACGCTCTTGCCCGAGACCTCACGGCCGTCGAGCCGCGCGCTCATCTCGTTCAACAGAATCGGGCTCATCGTGTAGAAGCCGAGGCGGTTCGCCTGTCGACCGACGCCGACCACGTCCCGGCCATCGATGCGGAAGACGATGATCCCGTAGCTGATCCGCTCCTCGGCGTGCGGGTAGGCGTCCCGAATGATGCGGCGCACCCGCCAGAGGGCGTCTCGTTCCGGTGCGGGCAGCACCTCGAGGTAGCTGTCGATGGCGTTCACGGTGGGCTCTTCGGTCATGGTGCGATCCTGCCACGGGTTCGAGCGCGCTTCGCGTCGGAGCCCCGGTGCGGGCTCTAGACCTTCACCCCGGACGCCACGGCTTGCCCCCTTGCCCACCCTCTAGAATCGATGCGATCGAGGCACCGGGGCCCGCGGGGTTCCGCACGCTCCCACCCCGAGAGGATCCCCTCCGATGCGCTTTGGGCACTTCGACGACGAGGCCCGCGAGTACGTCATCACGCGCCCGGACACCCCGCGGTCGTGGAGCAACTACCTCGGCTCGCGCCTGTACGGCGGCATCATCACCCAGAACGCCGGCGGGTACTCCTTCTACCGCTCGGGTGGCACCGGCCGGGTGCTGCGGATGCGCTTCAACGGCATGCCGGTCGACGAGCCGGGCCGGTACCTGTACCTGCGCGACGACGCGAACGGTGACTACTGGTCGGCGTCTTGGCAGCCGGTGGGCAAGCCGCTCGACCAGTACAGCGCCAAGGTCAGGCACGGCCTCGGCTACTCGATCTTCGAGGCCGACTACGCCGGGATCCACTCCGAGATGGCGTGCTTCATCCCGGACGGCCAGGCCTTCGAGTACTGGGCCCTCAAGGTCACCAACACCACCGACGCGCCCCGCACCATCTCGGCCTTCTCCTACGCGGAGCTCGCGAACGAGTGGAACTACCGGATGGACCTGGAGAACCTCCAGTACAGCCAGTACGTCGTCCACGCGACGTACGAGAACGGCATGATCCACCGCTACAACTCGACCCGCGACGCGTCCACCGACGTCTGGTTCGGCCTGGCCGGCGCCGACGTCGTCAGCTTCGACACCGACCGGGACGCCTTCCTCGGCGCCTACCGCACCCAGGCGAACCCGATCGCCGTCGAGCGCGGCGAGTGCTCGGGCAGCCAGACCGTCGGCGACAACTCCTGCTCCTCCCTGCACACCCGGCTCGAGCTCGCCCCGGGTGAGACCCGCGAGATCATCTTCTGCCTCGGCATCGGCGCGCCGGACAAGTCGTGGAGCGACGACTTCGGGACGCTGCGCCCGGGCCGCGACGTGATGGCCGAGTTCGCCAACCCGGAGCGGCTCGAGGCCGAGCTCGCGAAGATCCGGTCGGAGTGGGCCGGCGCCCTCGCACCGCTGCAGGTGGCCACGCCGGACGCCGAGCTCGACTCGATGGTCAACGTGTGGCACGCGTACCAGACCCACATGACCTTCAACTGGTCCCGTGGCGTCTCCCTGATCGAGGCGGGCGACCGCGACGGCCTCGGCTACCGGGACACCGTGCAGGACATGCTCGCCGTCACGCACGCCATCCCCGAACACGTCCGCGAGCGCCTCGACCTGATCCTCACCGGCCAGACGGCCGAGGGCGGCGCGCTGCCCCTGGTCAAGCCGCTCACCCACAACCCGGGCCACGAGCCGACGCCGCCGATCGAGAAGTACCGGTCCGACGACGCGCTCTGGCTGCCGATCACGGTGGCGAACTTCGTCTACGAGACCGGCGACGTCGACTACCTCGACACCACCTTGCCGTACGCCGACCACGGCTCGGCGACCGTGTTCGAGCACCTGACCCAAGCGCTGACCTTCTCGCTCGCGCACCGGGGCACCAACGGGTTGGTCCAGGGCCTGCAGGCCGACTGGAACGACTGCATCCAGTTCGGCACCACCGGGGAGTCGATGTTCTCCACCTTCTTGCTGGCCAACGGTCTGCGGGTGGTCCGGGAGCTGGCCGAGCACACCGGCCGCGAGGAGGCCGCGGCGTGGGCGGGCGCCGAGCTCGAGGCGCTCGAGCCGGTGCTCGAGGGCGCCTGGGACGGCGAGTGGTACATCCGCGGCATCTCGGCGACCGGCGCGAAGCTCGGGTCGCACCTCGCCGACGAGGGCAAGATCTATCTCGAGCCGAACGTTTGGGCCGCCATCTCCGGCGTCGTCCCACGGGACCGCGCCGTCGGCGCGATGGACTCGGTGCATGCGCGACTGGCGAGCGAGCACGGCGTCGCGCTGTGCGACCCGCCGCACACCCACCCGATTCCCGGCATCGGCCTCTCGCTGCTGGTGTTCCCGCCGGGCCACAAGGAGAACGGCGGCATCTTCTGCCACGCGAACTCGTGGACGATCGTCGCCGAGGGCATCCTCGGCCGGGGCGAGCGCGCGTACGACTACTACCGGTCCTACCTGCCGGCCCGTTACAACGACCACGCCGAGATCCACCAGGTCGAGCCGTACGTGTACTGCCAGTTCACCCATGGCCCGACGTCGCCGCGGTTCGGCCAGGCGCGCAACCCGTGGCTGACCGGGACGGCCAGCTGGAGCTACATCGGCGTGACCCAGTACATCCTCGGCATCCGCCCAGAGCTCGAGGGCCTGCGGATCGACCCGTGCCTGCCGACGACGTGGGACGGCTACCAGGTCGCCCGGCGGTTCCGCGGGCTGAACCTCACCATCAAGGTCACCAACCCCGCGCACGTCTCGACCGGCGTGGCCGGCGTGACGGTGAACGGGATCCCGGTTGACCTGTCCGACGACGACGCCCGCGGGGCACTCGTGCCGGTCGGCGCGCTGGCCGACGGCGCGGAGATCGTCGTGACACTCGGCTGACCGACCGGTCCGTCGTCACGGCTGCGCCACACTCCGCGAGCCAGTAGCCCTGCCGCAGCATCGACCAGTAGAAGAGCGCTCGCGCTGTGCGTCCGTTGCCGTCCTCGAAGTAGTGGTCGTAGCCGACCATGAAGTGGATCGTGAGGGCGCGCAGCACCGGCACCCAGAACCGACGGCGATGGCCGCGTCGGAGCGTGGTATCGAACGTCCGAAGCGGGAGCCCGGCCTGGTCATACGATTCAGCGAGAGGTGAGGGACTCACCCTTTCCCGCTACTGGAGGTTGACCGATGAGGCCCGCAGCCGACGTCGTCGTCCTGGAGAACGAGCACTGGCGGGTCGGGGTGGTGCCGGAGACCGGCGCCTCGGTGGCCTTCGGGCAGGTGCGCGTCGATGGCGAGTGGTGCGACGTGCTCCGTCCGACGCCGACGGAGAGCCTGCGCCATCACGCGGACTGCTCGTCGTACGTCCTCGCGCCCTGGTCGAACCGGGTACGCGACGGGCTGCTCAGGTTCGACGGCCGGGAGTGGCAGCTCCGGATCACCGACGACGACGGCACCGCCCTTCACGGCGCGGTGTTCGAGTACCCGTGGACGGTGCTCGAGAAGTCGCGCTCCCGGTTGGTCCTCAGGTTCGACTCGACCATGTTCGTCGGCGTCAACTTCCCATGGAGATTCCGCGCTCAGGTCACGTACGTTCTGGACGGCGAGCGCCTGTGGTGGCGGACGGAGCTCGAGAACACCGACCGCGAAGCATTCCCGGCGGGCTTCGGCCATCATCCGTTCTTCGTGCGCCGGCTGACCGACGCCGCGGGCCGGGCGCTGGGCGGCGAGGCGCTGCTGCAGATCAACTGCCGACGCGGCTACGCGCTCGAGGACGCGATGGCCCTCGGCGCGGCGGGCCCGATACCGGAGCGCGCGGACTTCGTCGACCTGCGCCCGCTGGGTCGCGCCTTCGTCGACGACTGCCTCACCGGGCGCACCGGCGACGTCGCGGCGTACATCTCCTACCCGGGCGTGCTGGACGTCGACATCGAGGCCGACCACCTGTTCAGCCACGTGGTCGTCTACCTGCCGGTCGACAAGCCGTTCTTCGCGGTCGAACCGGTGACGAACGCGAACGACGCGTTCACGCTCGAAGCTTCCGGCGTGCCCGGCGTCGGCGTCTTCCGCGTGCAACCGGGTGAGACCCGCGAGGCCGCGTTCGCCCTTGTCGCTACGCTCGCGTCATGACACCCGCACCGACGCAGGCCATGCCCGTCGCGCACTACTGGATCAAGCAGCGCTTCACGCCGATCGTGAACCGGTACGAGATCTGCGAGTCCGACGCGGCCGGCCAGGTCGGCCGGATGCTCGCGTTCGCCCAGCAGAAGAGGATGAAGCTCCGCGAGGAGGTCATCTTCTACACGGACGAGTCGAAGTCGCAGGTGTTCTTCAGCTTCAAGGCGCGCAACATCCTCGACATCCACGGCGTGACCGACATCTTCGACGGCAACGGGCAGGTCATCGGCCAGTTCCGCAAGGACTTCAAGGCCTCGCTGCTGCGCTCGACGTACTACGTGGGTCAGAACGGCTTGGCCGAGGCCCGCGGTGAGGAGCGCAGCGTGGCCAACGCCATCGTGCGCCGGTTCACCGACATCTCCTTCATCCCGTATCACTTCGACTTCGGCAAGGACGACGGAGGCCCGGTGATGAGCGTTGTCAAGAAGTGGGGACTGCGGGACAAGTACCACGTCACGGTGTACGACGCCGGGTACGACTTCCGGGTGCTGGCCGCGATGGCAGTCGCCCTCGACGTGCTCCAGAGCAGGTAGTCACCGGGCGGTTGTGGCCCGTTATGATGGCTGCTGCAACGTGCCCGGACGGGTGCCGCGCGGGTGTAGTTCAGTGGCAGAACTTCAGCTTCCCAAGCTGATAGCGCGGGTTCGATTCCCGTCACCCGCTCCAGCTGCCTCGGCGGCTCGCCGACCGGCAGACCTGCGCCCCGGTCCACCTTCCTCGATTCACGCCCGGCGCGTCCTTGGACCGGGTGCCGATCGCCGACCGCCCCGGAGGCCGGGTGCCCGGGCACCGGAACGCGCGCGCACAATGGACTTCAGGGCAGTGCACTGACGACGCGCACTGACGCAGACGGAGACGGACAACCAACGATGAAATATGTGAAGCTCGGCAACAGCGGCCTCGACATCTCACCGATCGCCCTGGGTTGCATGACCTTCGGCGACCCGAACCGCGGCAACCACTCGTGGAGCCTGCCGGAGGATGAGAGCAGGCTCCTGATCAGGCAGGCGATCGAAGCGGGCATCAACTTCTTCGACACCGCGAACGTCTACTCGGACGGCTCCAGCGAGGAGATCGTCGGTCGCGCCCTGAAGGACTTCGCGAACCGTGACGAGATCGTCCTCGCCACGAAGGTCCGGGGTGTCATGCGCCCGGGCCCGAACGGGAGCGGGCTGTCGCGCAAGGCGATCTTCGCCGAGATCGACGCCAGCCTCACCCGGCTCGGCACGGACTACGTCGACCTCTACCAGATCCATCGCTGGGACCACGCCGTCCCGATCAAGGAGACCCTTGAGGCGCTGGATGACGTCGTGAAGTCCGGCAAGGCCAGGTATGTCGGCGCCTCCTCGATGTTCGCCTGGGAGTTCAGCAAGGCGCTGCACCTCCAGGCGGTCAACGGCTGGTCGCGCTTCATCTCGATGCAGGACCACTACAACTTGCTCAACCGGGAGGAGGAGCGCGAGATGCTGCCGCTCTGCGCCGACGAGAAGATCGGCGCGATCCCGTGGAGCCCGCTCGCGCGGGGTCGCCTCACCCGCGACTGGGCTGAGACGACGGAGCGATCAGCGGCCGACGAGTTCGGTCGGGCGCTGTACGGCCACGAGTCGAGCGACCGGGTCATCGTCGAGGCGGTCGCATCGATCGCGGCCGCTCGCGGCGTGTCCCGCGCCCAGATCGCGCTCGCGTGGGTGTCGCGCAACCCGGTCGTCTCCGCCCCGATCATCGGCGCACGGACGCTCGCGCACCTGGCCGACGCGGTGGCATCGCTGGACCTCGTGCTGACCGACGACGAGGTCGCTCAGCTCGAGAACCCGTACACACCGCACCCGGTCGCGGGCTTCTGAGCCGGCACCCGGCGCAACGGGCCGGGTGCGCCGGCTTCCCGGCGGTCACCCGGCCCGTCGTCCGGACTCAGAACAGACCCATGGCCTCCTCGTCGTAGCTGACCAGCAGGTTCTTGTTCTGGCTGTACTCCTCGAGCATCATCTTGTGGTTCTCGCGGCCGATGCCCGACATCTTGTACCCGCCGAACGCCGCTCCGGCCGGGTAGTTGTGGTAGCAGTTGGTCCACACCCGACCGGCCTGGATCCCGCGGCCCATGCGGTAGGCGCGGTTGCCGTCGCGCGTCCACACGCCGGCGCCGAGGCCGTACTTCGTGTCGTTGGCGATCCGCAGCGCGTCGGCCTCGTCGGTGAACGTCGTCAGTGCGAGCACCGGTCCGAAGATCTCCTCCTGGAAGACCCGCATCGAGTTCTCACCCTTGAGGATTGTCGGCTGGTAGTAGTACCCGCCGTCGTAGGGCGCCGCCATCGTGGCGGCCGCTCCACCGGTCAGGACCTCGCAGCCCTCGCCGCGACCGATATCGACGTAGCCGGAGATCTTCTCGAGCTGCGCGATCGACACCTGCGGCCCGACCATCGTCTCGGTGTCGAGCGGGTTGCCCTGCTTGATCGCCTTCATGCGCAGCAGGACGCGCTCCATGAACGCGTCGTAGATGTCGTCCTGGACGAGCGCGCGCGACGGGCAGGTGCAGACCTCGCCCTTGTTGAACGCGAACAGCACGAGGCCCTCGACGGCCTTGTCCAGGAACGCGTCGTCGTGGGCCATGACGTCGCTGAAGAAGATGTTCGGGCTCTTGCCACCGAGTTCGGCAGTGACCGGGATGATGTTCTCGGCCGCGTACTGCATCATCAGCTTGCCGGTCGTCGTCTCACCCGTGAACCCGATCTTCGCGATCCGCGGGCTCGTCGCGAGTGCCTTGCCCATCGATGCGCCGGGACCCGTCAGGATGTTGATCACACCGGCCGGCACGGCGTCGCCGATGACCTCCATGAGCTTGAGGATCGACCACGGCGTCGGCGACGCGGGCTTGACGATGGTGCAGTTGCCAGCCGCGAGCGCCGGCGCGATCTTCCACGCGGCCATCAGCAGCGGGAAGTTGAACGGGATGATCTGGGCCACGACGCCGAGCGGCTCGTGGAACTCGTACGAGATGGTCTTGGCGTCTATCTCGGTGCTCGACCCCTCCCACGCCCGGGTCGCGGCGGCGAAGTAGCGGAAGTGGTCTGCCGCGAGCGGGATGTCGGCCCCGAGGGTCTCGCGGACGGGCTTGCCGTTCTCCCACGTCTCGGCAACAGCCAGCTCCGCGCGGTGCATGTCGATCAGGTCGGCGATCTTGTTGAGGACCGCTGCCCGCTCGGTGAGAGTGGTCTTGCCCCAGGTCACGAACGCCTCGTGCGCCGCGTCGAGGGCGTCCTCGACGTCGGACGCGTCCGACTTGGGCACCTGACAGATGAGCTTCCCGGTGACGGGCGTGAGGTCGTCCATGTACTCACCAGCTCGCGGTGCGACCCACTTGCCGCCGATGAAGTTCTCGTAGCGAGGGTGCACGTCGACGATGCTGTCGGCGGTGCCGGGGGGTGCGTACACGGTCATCATTGACCTCCGCAAGACGCGCGTCGGTCGCTCGACCCGTAAGTCGAGCCGGGGCGTTGCCGGCGTCTGTTGTGCCTTCACGCTACGCCCGGCAGCGCGGCGCGCAAGTGGACAAAACCGCTGGTCAGAGATCCCGCAGCCAGGCACGAGCGGCAGCCTGGGACCGCTGCCCAGGGGCCGCGACGACGCCGAAGATCCGCGCCGAGTTCGCGCCCACGCCGCGTGTCGTTCACCGGGTCGAGGGACGCGCGTTCTAGTCTCGACAACAGCAAAGGCCCCTCGGAG
>JADGOR010000199.1 GCA_017882855.1 Cellulomonas sp.
GCTCGTGATCCGTTCGGCGACCCGACCCGCGGTCCTCTCGACCCGATCGACGCCGTCCGCCACCTGGGCGAGCTCGGCGCGTGGGGGGTCACCTTCCACGACGACGACCTCGTCCCGTTCGGTTCCGATGCGGCAACCCGCGACCGGATCATCGCCGCCTTCCGCACGGCCCTGTCCGACGCCGGCATGGTCATTGAGATGGTGACCACGAACCTGTTCACCCATCCGGTCTTCAAGGATGGCGGCTTCACCTCGAACGACCGCTCGGTGCGCCGTTACGCGCTGCGCAAGGTGCTCCGCAACATCGACCTGACCGCCGAGCTCGGTGCCCGGGTGTTCGTGATGTGGGGCGGCCGTGAGGGCAGCGAGTACGACGGCTCCAAGGACATCAAGGCCGCGCTCGACCGCTACCGCGAGGGCGTCGACACGGTCGCGGCGTACATCAAGGCGAAGGGCTACGACCTCAAGATCGCGCTCGAGCCGAAGCCGAACGAGCCCCGCGGTGACATCCTGCTGCCGACCGTCGGTCATGGCTTGGCCTTCATCGCCGAGCTCGAGCACGGCGATATCGTCGGCCTCAATCCGGAGACCGGGCACGAGCAGATGTCGGGCCTGAACTTCACCCACGGCCTCGGGCAGGCGTTGTGGGCGGGCAAGCTGTTCCACATCGATCTGAACGGCCAGCGCGGCATCAAGTTCGACCAGGACCTGGTGTTCGGCCACGGCGACCTCACCTCGGCGTTCTTCACGGTCGACCTTCTCGAGAACGGCTTCCTGAGCGGCGGACCCCGGTACGACGGCGCCCGCCACTTCGACTACAAGCCGTCCCGCACCGAGGGCTTCGACGGTGTCTGGGCCTCGGCCGAGGCAAACATGCGCACGTATCTGCTGCTCAAGGAGCGGGCCCAGGCGTTCCGCGCCGATCCGGAGGTCCAGGCTGCGCTCGCCACCTCGCTGGTCGCCGAGCTCGCCGTCCCGACGCTGTCCCCGGGCGAAACCGTGACCGACCTGCTCACCGACCGGAGCGCCTTCGAGGACTTCGACCCGGACGCCACCGCGGAACGCTCCTACGGGTTCGTCCGGCTCAACCAGCTCGCGATCGAGCATCTGCTCGGCGCCCGCTGAACGATCACCGATGGCTCTCGTAGCCGGCGTTGACTCGTCAACGCAGTCATGCAAGGTAGTCATCCGGGACGCCGCGACGGGTGCGCTGGTGCGCTCCGGACGGGCCCCGCACCCGGACGGCACCGAGGTACACCCGGACCACTGGTGGTCGGCGCTGCAGAGCGCACTGGCAGCGGCCGGCGGGCTCGCCGACGTCGCGGCACTCGCCGTCGGCGGCCAACAGCACGGCATGGTCGTCCTCGACGCGGATGGCACCGTGATCCGACCGGCGCTGCTGTGGAACGACACCCGCTCGGCGCAGGCTGCCGACGACCTTGTCGACGAGCTCGGCGGCGGCGACGAAGCCGCGGGTCGCAAGGCGTGGGCCGACGCGGTCGGTTCGGTTCCGGTGGCAGCATTCACCGTCACCAAGCTGCGCTGGCTGGCCCAGCACGAGCCGGAGAATGCCGCTCGGGTCGCCGCGGTCGCACTGCCGCACGACTGGCTGACCTGGCGCCTCGCCGGACACCCGTCCGGACCGGGGTCGCTCGATGCTCTCACGACGGACCGCTCGGACGCCTCCGGTACCGGCTATTACTCGGCCGCTGCCGGAACCTACCGGCATGACCTGCTCGAGCTCGCGCTCGGGCACGACGCGGTGCTGCCGCGGATCGTCGACGCGAACGCCCAGGCCGGACGGACTGCGTCCGGTGTCGTGCTCGGTGCTGGCGCCGGCGACAACGCAGCGGCGGCTCTCGGCCTCGGTATGCGGAGCGGGGACGTGGCGATCTCGATCGGCACCTCCGGCGTCGTCTCGGCCGTCTCACCCGTGGCGACGAGGGATCCATCCGGTCTGGTCACCGGCTTCGCGGACGCCAGCGGTCGGTTCCTGCCGCTCGCGTGCACCCTCAACGCGTCGCGGGTTCTCGATGCCGCCGCCCGGATGACGGGGACCGACTACGCGGCGCTCAGCCGGCTCGCGCTGAGCGCGCCCGCCGGTGCCGACGGACTGGTCCTGGTCCCGTACCTGGAGGGCGAACGGACCCCGAACAAGCCGGACGCGACCGGGGCGCTGCACGGGATGCGACTCGCGAACACCACGCAGGCGCACCTGGCCCGGGCCGCGGTCGAGGGGATGCTCTGCCTCCTCGCCGATGGCCTGGACGCGCTGCGCGAGCAGGGGGTCCCGGTTGAGCGTCTCTGGCTGATCGGCGGTGGCGCGCAGTCCGAGGCAGTGCGGCGGATCGCGCCGGCCGTGTTCGGCATGGACGTCCACGTGCCGCCGCCGGGCGAGTACGTGGCGGACGGCGCGGCGCGGCAAGCAGCGTGGGCCCTGGTCGGCGCGGGCGATCCGCCCTCCTGGGACGCGGCGCCGGTCGCTGTCTACTCGGCCACACCGGTGCCGCTGGTCCGGGAGCAGTACGCCGCGGT
>JADGOR010000035.1 GCA_017882855.1 Cellulomonas sp.
AGCGAGAACATCAGGTCCTCGTTGGCGGTGCGGACCTCCTCGACGTCCTCGTAACCGCGCATCGCGAGGTCCGCGAGCAGGTCGTTGACCAAGATCTCCGGCACCGAGGCACCCGAGGTCACACCGACGGTCGTCACACCGTCTAACCATTCCGGCTGGAGCTCCTTGGCGCGGTCGATGCGGAACGCGGCGCGCGCCCCGGCACCGAGCGCGACCTCGACGAGTCGCACCGAGTTCGAGGAGTTCGCGGAACCGACCACGATCACCAGGTCGCAGTCCGGGGCGAGCTTCTTGACCGCCACCTGACGGTTCTGGGTCGCGTAGCAGATGTCATCGCTCGGCGGGTCCTGCAGCTTCGGGAACCGCTCCCGCAGCCGACGCACCGTCTCCATCGTCTCGTCGACCGAGAGCGTGGTCTGGGACAACCAGACGACCTTGTCGGGGTCCTTGACGACGACCCGGTCGGCCTCCTCGGGCGAGTTGACTACCTGGATGTGCCCGGGCGCCTCCCCCGAGGTCCCCTCGACCTCTTCGTGCCCGGCGTGGCCGATCAGCAGGATCTCGCAGTCGCCCTTGGCGAACCGGACGGCCTCCTTGTGCACCTTCGTGACGAGGGGGCAGGTCGCGTCGATGGTCCGCAGCGATCGCGCCTCGGCGGCGACCCGGACCGCGGGCGAGATGCCGTGAGCGGAGAACACGACCCGGGCGCCCTCGGGCACCTCGTCCGTCTCGGTGACGAAGATCGCGCCGCGCTCGCGCAGCGTCTCGACGACGTACTTGTTGTGGACGATCTCCTTGCGCACGTAGACCGGCGCGCCGTAGTGGTCGAGCGCCTTCTCGACGGCGATCACCGCGCGGTCCACCCCCGCGCAGTAGCCGCGGGGCGCGGCCAGCAGGACGCGCTTGCGCTGTTCGGTCACCACCTCATGGTACGTGGCACGCTGTTCGGGTGGAGACCACCGAGCTGCCGGACAAGGCCCTGGACACGACGGCCGAACATCCGTGGCCGGTGCGGCACCTGTCCCGCAAGATCGCCGACTACGTCGCGAAGATGCCGCCGGTGTGGGTCGAGGGCCAGGTGCTCAACCTCAAGCGGTGGAACCAGATGGTGTTCCTCACCCTGCGGGACACCGACGTGGACATGTCGCTCGGCGTCACGCTCTCGACCGCGATGATCGACGGCGCCGCGACCAAGATCGAGGAGGGCTCGCACGTCGTCGTGCACGCCCGCCCCGAGTTCTGGCTCAAGAACGGCTCGCTCCGGATGCGCGGGGACGAGCTGCGGCCGGTCGGCGTCGGCGAGCTGCTGGCCCGCATCGAGCACCTGCGCGGCGTGCTCGCGGCCGAGGGCTTGTTCGACCTCGACCGCAAGACGCCGTTGCCCTTCCTGCCGACCCTCGTCGGCCTGGTCTGCGCGCAACAGGGCGACGCCGAGCACGACGTCGTGACGAACGCCCGGGCCCGCTGGCCGGAGGTGGCGTTCGAGATCCGACGGGTGACCGTCCAGGGGGCGCGGGCCGTCCCCGAGGTCACCGCCGCGATCGCCGAGCTGGACGCGGACCCACGGGTCGACGTGATCGTGGTGGCGCGCGGCGGAGGGTCGTTCGAGGACCTCCTGGCGTTCAGCAACGAGACCCTGGTGCGCGCCGCTGCCGCGTGCCGCACGCCCCTGGTCAGCGCCATCGGGCACGAGAAGGACGCACCGTTGCTGGACCTGGTCGCGGACCTGCGCGCCTCGACCCCCACCGACGCCGGCAAGCGGATCGTCCCCGACGTCACCGAGGAGCGAGCCCGCCTCGCGCAAGCCCGGACCCGGATCCGGACCGCCGTCACGCACCTGGTGGAACGCGAGCGCACCCTGGTGAACGCGCTCCGGTCGCGGCCGGTGCTCGCGGCGCCGGAGACGCTGGTCACCGAGCGCGCCGAGGACCTGGCGCGGTGGCGGGTGAGCGCCGGACGCGCCCTGGTGACCGCGCTCGAGCGGGCCGGGTCCGACGTCGTGCGGCTCGCCGCGCAGGTGCGGGCTCTCTCCCCGCAGGCGACGCTCGACCGGGGTTACGCCGTCGTGCAGGTCGCGGCCGGGACGGTGGTGCGAGCACCGGACGAGGTCCGTGAAGGTGACCCGCTCCGGGTCCGCGTGGCCCGCGGTGAGTTCGCGGCGACCCGTATCCGCTAGGCCTTGGTTTACTTGTCGCTGTGACTGCCAAGAAGACGACCGAGGACCTGTCCGCGCTCAGCTATGAGCAAGCACGCGACCAGCTGATCGACGTGGTCACCCGGCTCGAGCAGGGAGGTGCGACTCTCGAGGAGTCGCTGAGCCTGTGGGAGCGCGGCGAGGCGCTCGCCGCCCGGTGCCAGGAGTGGCTCGACGGCGCGCGGGAGCGGCTGAGCAAGGCGCATGGGGCCGACCCGAGCGGTGGCGTGGGCCCGACCGCGGCCGGTCCAGGCTCGCCCGCCGACGAGAACGGCACGGGCGCGTGACCGGGCATGCGCTCGTCATCGGTGAGGCGCTCGTCGACGTCGTGCACCGGCTGGACGGGACGGTCGACGAGCACCCGGGTGGCAGCCCCGCGAATGTCGCCCTCGGGCTGAGCCGGCTCGGGCGCAAGGTCGATCTGCTGACCTGGTTCGGCCGGGACGCCTACGGCGCGATGGTGTCCGAGCACCTCGCCGAGTCAGGCGTGCACCTCGTCCCGGGCAGCGACGGCGCTGAGCACACCTCGGTCGCGACGGCGACGCTCGACTCGACCGGCGCCGCGAGCTACGACTTCCGGCTCGAATGGCGGCTCCCCACCACGAACGCCCTCGAGCCGGCGCCGCTCGTGGTGCACACCGGCTCGATCGCCGCGGTCCTGCCACCCGGCGCCGCCGACGTCGCAACCCTCGTCGCCGTCGCCCGCCCGGATGCGACGATCACCTACGACCCCAACGCCCGACCGGCCCTGATGGGCAACCCGGCGCATGCCGGCTCGATCATCGAACCCCTGGTCGAACTGGCCGACGTCGTCAAGGTGAGCGACGAGGACCTCGAGTGGCTGTACGCCGGTCGCAAGCCCATCACGGTCGCGCGCGAGTGGGCTCAGTGGGGCCCCGCCGTCGTCGTCATGACACGGGGCGGCAGCGGCGCGGTCGCGATCACGAGCCGCGGCCTCGAGGTCGAGATGCTCGCCCCGAAGGTCGTGGTGGCGGACACGGTCGGCGCCGGCGACTCGTTCATGGGCGGGCTGATCGACGGCCTGTGGACCGCAGGGCTGCTCGGAGCGGACCGACGCGCCGCCCTGCATGCGATCGACGCGGCCACCATCGCGGAGGTCCTCGCGTCATGCGTCCGGATCGCCGCGATCACGGTCTCCCGACCAGGTGCCAACCCGCCGAGCCGAGCCGAGCTCCACGCCTTCGACGCAGCGCACGCCTGACGCTGCGCTGCACGGAGAGGACCAACGACGTGGCGAATCGACCAAGTCCCGCCGAGGCGTGGCAGACGCTGCTCGACGGCAACGCCCGTTTCACCCGCGGCGAGATGGCGCACCCGTCCCAGGACGTCGACCGGCGCACCCAGCTCAGCACCGGGCAGGCTCCCTTCGCGGTCCTCTTCGGCTGCTCGGACTCACGGGTCGCGGCCGAGATCGTCTTCGACCAGGGCTTGGGTGACCTCTTCGTCGTCCGCACCGCGGGTCATGTCCTCGACACCACGGTGATCGGTTCGATCGAGTACGGCGTGGACATCCTCGGTGCGTCCGTCGTCGTGGTCCTCGGGCACGACAGCTGCGGGGCCGTGGCCGCCGCGACGACCGCGCTGACCACCGGGGTGATGCCGCGTGGCTTCGTGCGCGCCATCGTCGACCGGGTCATCCCGTCCATCGTCGGCGTCGGTGCGATCGCCGAGCTGGACGGGGACCTCGACCCGGAGGTACTGCGTCGCGAGCACGTCCGCGCGACGGTGCGGATGCTGCAGGACTACTCGATCTCACTGGCCACGGCGGCTGTCGAGGGCCGGTGCGCGATCGTCGGCGCCGAGTACGCCCTGGCCGACGGCACCGTTTCCGTGGTCGAGACGGTCGGTTCGATCGGCTGAGGTGACGGCCGAGGGCGCCCACCCGAGCGGAGCCGAACCCGTCGCCCCGACGCGTCGGTTTCGCCCGATGCCGACCGAGCGGCACGATGAGCACATGACCGACGACGTTCAGGACGGCACGCCCTCCGGATTCCGCACCGAGCACGACACGATGGGCGACGTGCAGGTGCCCGCGGACGCCCTTTACGGCGCCCAGACCCAGCGGGCGGTGGAGAACTTCCCGATCTCCGGTACCGGGCTCGAGCGGGGGCACATCGAGGCGCTGGCCCGGATCAAGAAAGCCGCGGCGCGCGCGAACACCGAGCTCGGCGTACTGGACCGGGATGTTGCCGACGCGATCGTGAGTGCCGCGGACGAGGTCACGACGGGCGCCCACGACGCGCAGTTCCCGGTGGACATCTTCCAGACCGGGTCCGGGACGTCGTCGAACATGAACATGAACGAGGTGCTCGCCGCTCTCGCCACGACGCGCCTCGGCCGACCGGTGCACCCGAACGACGACGTGAACGCCTCGCAGTCCTCCAACGACGTCTTCCCGACGTCGGTCCACCTCGCCGCGACCGCGGGAGTCGTGCGCGACCTGGTCCCGGCGCTCAAACACCTCGCGGCGTCGCTGGAGGCCCAGGCCCAGGGCCTCGCGGGCGTCGTGAAGGCCGGCCGCACCCACCTGATGGACGCGACGCCGGTCACCCTCGGGCAGGAGTTCGGCGGTTATGCCGCGGCCATCCGGCACGGCGTCGAGCGACTCGTCGCCGCGCTACCGCGGGTCGCGGAGGTGCCTCTCGGTGGTACCGCCGTCGGGACCGGCATCAACACCCAGGCAGGCTTCCCACGGCGGGTGATCGCACTCCTGGTCGAGGACACCGGCCTGCCGCTCACCGAGGCGCGCAACCACTTCGAGGCGCAGGCGGCGCGCGACGGCCTGGTGGAGCTGTCCGGGGTGCTCCGCACCATCGCGGTGAGCCTGACCAAGATCTGCAACGACCTGCGTTGGATGGGCTCCGGACCCAACACGGGTCTGGCCGAGATCCGGCTCCCGGACCTGCAGCCCGGGTCCTCGATCATGCCCGGCAAGGTGAACCCCGTGGTGCCCGAGGCCGTGCTGATGGTCGCGGCCCGGGTGATCGGCAACGACGCCACGGTGGCGTGGGCGGGCGCCAGCGGCGCGTTCGAGCTCAACGTCCAGATCCCGGTGATGGCCCTAGGAGTGCTCGAGTCGATCCGACTGCTCGCGAGCGCCTCGCGGCTCCTCGCCGACCGCACGATCGACGGGATCGAGGCGAACGAGGCGCGCGCCCGCGCCTACGCCGAGTCCTCACCGTCGATCGTCACCCCGCTGAACCCGGTGATCGGCTACGAAGCTGCCGCCAAGGTCGCGAAGTACGCGGTCGCGCAGGGCGTGACGGTACGCGAAGCAGTGATAGCCCTCGGCCACGTCGAGCGCGGCGAGATCACCGAGGCGCAGCTCGATGTGGCTCTCGACGTGATGAAGATGACGCGGCCGCCCGAGGCCTAGACCTCGATCCCCTCCAGCATCTCGGTGACCAGCGCCGCCACCGGCGAGCGTTCCGACCTCGTCAGGGTGACGTGCGCGAACAGCGGGTGGCCCTTGAGCGCCTCGGCGACCGCAGCGACCCCGTCGTATCGGCCGACCCGCAGGTTGTCGCGCTGCGCGATGTCGTGGGTGAGGATGACCCGCGAGTTCTGCCCGATCCGGGACAGCACGGTGAGCAGCACGTTGCGCTCGAGCGACTGGGCCTCGTCCACGATCACGAACGCGTCGTGCAACGAGCGGCCACGGATGTGGGTCAGCGGCAGCACCTCGAGGATGCCGCGGGCCATCACCTCGTCGACGACCTCCGAGGAGACCACCGACCCGAGGGTGTCGAACACCGCCTCGGCCCACGGATTCATCTTCTCGACCTCGGTTCCGGGCAGGTAGCCGAGCTCTTGGCCGCCGACGGCGTACAGCGGGCGGAACACCATCACCTTCTTGTGCTGGCGGCGCTCGAGCACGGCCTCGAGGCCCGCGCACAGCGCGAGCGCCGACTTGCCGGTGCCGGCCCGTCCACCGAGGGAGACGATCCCGATCTCCTCGTCCAGCAGCAGGTCGATCGCGATCCGCTGCTCGGCGCTACGGCCATGCACGCCGAACACGTCGAGGTCGCCACGAACCAGCTTGATGTGCTTGTCCGGGCGAACGCGGCCGAGGGCCGAACCACGCGGGGAGTGCAGCACGAGCCCGGTGTGGCAGGGCAGCTCGCCGGCCTCGAGGTGCTCGAGCTCCTCGTTCTCCCAGAGCGCGGCCATCTGCTCCTCGCTCAGGTGGATCTCGGCCATGCCGGTCCAGCCCGAGTCGACCGCGAGCTCGGCGCGGTACTCCTCAGCCTTGAGCCCGACGGCGGACGCCTTGACGCGCATCGGCAGGTCCTTGGAGACGAGCGTGACGTCGTGGCCCTCGTGCGCGAGGTTCGCGGCGACAGCCAGGATCCGGGTGTCGTTGTCGCCCAGGCGCAAGCCCGCCGGAAGCGCTGCGTTGTCGGTGTGGTTCAGCTCCACCCGCAGCGTGCCGCCCAGATCGCCGATCTCGATCGGTTCGTCGAGTCGGCCGTGGCTGATCCGGAAATCGTCGAGGAGCCGGAGCGCGGCGCGGGCGAAGTACCCGAGCTCCGCGTGGTGCCTCTTGCCCTCGAGCTCGGTGATGACGACGACCGGGAGAACGACGTCGTGCTCGGCGAACCGCAGCATCGCGCGCGGATCGGACAGCAGGACCGAGGTGTCGAGCACGTAGGTCCGGCGGCCGTCGTCCGCACCGTCACCGGTGCCGGGCGCGCCTGCGGCCGTGGACTCCGTCGTCTCGAGATCGCGCACGGGGGAGCTCCCTAGTGGCGCTGCCGCGCCATCACGTCGGCACGACCGCAGTGGTCGTGCGGCGGCTGAGCGGTCGACCGGCCCTCACGTTCGGGCCGGTGCCGGCCCTCCCGCCGGAGCAACGAGTGCTCCATCGGCTGGCCTCCCGGCGGTCCGCGGGATGCGGATCACACTGGCGACGCTACGCCCGAGGTTCAGCGCCCAAAGAACGACACGCCCGGCCGCGCGTTGCTTCCCCCGAACGGCCGTCAGACGTTCATGTGGTAGCCGTCCGCCGGTCCCGCCCGGGACGTCAGCGCCCGAGTCGGCGCTCGCGTGCGGCGTAGGAGCGCAGGGCCCGCAAGAAGTCGATGCGGCGGAAGTCCGGCCAGTAGGCCTCGCAGAAGTAGAACTCGGAGTGCGCGCTCTGCCAGAGCAGGAAGCCGGAGAGCCGCTGCTCTCCCGAGGTGCGGATGACCAGGTCGGGGTCCGGTTGGCCCTTGGTGTAGAGGTGGTCGGCGATGTGGGTGACGTCGAAGTCCTCGGCCAGGTCGTCGATGGACTTGCCCGCGGCCGCGTTCTCCCGGAGCAGGTCCCGGACGGCGTCGGCGATCTCCTGCCGCCCCCCGTAGCCGACGGCGATGTTCACGTGCAGGCCGACGACGTCGGCGGTCGAGGCGACCGCATCGACCAGCGCCGCAGCGGCCCGCGCCGGAAGCAGGTCGAGGGCTCCCATCACCTGCAGGTGCCAGCGCCGAGTGGCGGCAAGGGTGCGAACCGCGTCCTCGATGATGGTGAGGAGCTCGTCGAGCTCGCGTTGGGACCGGGCGAGGTTGTCCGTGGAGAGCATCCAGAGAGTGACGACCTCCACCCCGACCGCATCGGACCATTCGAGCAGCTCGGCAATCTTGTCGGCGCCGCGCTGGTGCCCCGTGGCCGCCGGCTCGCCGAAGGACTTCGCCCAACGCCGGTTGCCGTCCAGGATCACACCGATGTGCCGGGGCATGTCGCCGCCGCGGAGAGACGCTGCCAGCCGGCGCTCGTACAGGCCGTACAACAGGTGCGGCAGGCGCATCGGTGAGGTCCTTCGGCGGCGGGCGGGTGGGACGGGATCACGCTACCCCGGGGTGACCGTTCGAGGTTGGCGGTCCGAACTTACGGTTCAGTAACTTACGCGGCCGTAGGGTACCCTGGCCGCGGCCAGATGTTGCACACGACGATCTCAAGGGGACGGTGATGGTCCGACATCCCATCGAATCCGTGGGCGAGCGCCTCACTGAAGGCGTCGCCCAGGTCGCGACCGTGGTCAAGCCGAAGCTGCGCGGCTGGATCCACACGGGCATGTTCCCGTTCGTCGTCGCGGCCGGGATCGTGCTGATCGCGCTGTCCCCCACGACGACGGCGCGCGTGACCAACACGATCTTCTCGCTCTCGGCCGTGCTCCTCTTCGGGACCAGCGCGGTCTATCACCGCGGGCACTGGTCGCCGCGAACCACGCGGGTCCTGCGGCGGCTCGACCACACGAACATCTTCTTGATCATCGCGGGAACCTACACGCCGCTGTCCGCGCTGCTCCTGGCGGAGTCCCGCGCCCGGGTCCTGCTCTGGGTGGTGTGGTCCGGCGCCGTGGCGGGCGTGCTCACCCGGGTGCTGTGGCTGCACGCGCCGCGGTGGCTGTACGTGCCCATCTACCTCGCCCTGGGTTGGATCGCGGTCGCATACATGCCGCAGTTCTGGCGCACCGGCGGCCCGGCCGTCGTCTTGTACCTCGCCGCCGGCGGAGCGGCCTACACCCTCGGCGCCGTCGTCTACGCCCTGAAGCGTCCCAACCCGAGCCCGCGCTGGTTCGGCTTCCATGAGGTGTTCCACGCGCTCACGGTCGTTGGTTTCGGCTGCACCTACGTCTCGGTGAGCCTCGCCACGTACGCGCTGCGCTGAGCTGCCCTCACGGCTTCGGCCTCGCGGCACCACGCGTTCTCGACGCGGGTTTGGTGGTGGCGACGTCGACCGGCCTCGCGGCGCCACGCGTTCTCGACGCGGGTTTGGTGGTGGCGACGTCGACCGGCCTCGCGGCGTCCTCCACGTCGACCGGGCTCACGGCGTCCTCGACCGGTTCCGCGTCGACGTCGTCGACGGCACCGCCCGCCTCGGTGGGCTCGGGCGAGTGACTCACCCTCCGCAGGTGCGTCGTCAGCGATCGGAACAGCAGCCAGCAGACCAGCGCGAGCGCGAATGTCACGATGAATCCGATCACGCCGGGCGAGACCTGAGTCGGATCGAGCTCCTTCGCGAGGATCACGGCGCCACCTCCGGACGGATCCCGGCGAAGAGATCGTCCTCCGGGATGGCCGTCGGCACGAGCGACACCGCCAGCTCGTACTCCTCGACCGGCCAGACGCTCACCTCGAGGTCGCGCGGCACCGCGAAGAAGAATCCGTTCGGGTCGATCTGGGTGGCGTGCGCGCGGAGCGCCGCATCGCGGGCCGGGAAGTACCGGGCGCACTGGATCCGGGTGGTGACCGGCCGGTGCGGGATCTCTCTCGCCTGCCGGCTCTCGACCCAGTCGCCGTAGGGCGACTCGAGGCCCGCGGCCAGGATCGCCTCGTGCATCGTGCGGATCCGGTTCATCGAGAAGTCGTGGTTGTAGTAGAGCTTCTTCGTCGTCCAGGCCGGGCCGAGGCTCGGGTACAGGTTCGGGTCCGCCGCGGACGCGAAGGCCTCGACCGAGACCTTGTTGCACATGACGTGGTCCGGGTGCGGGTACCCGCCGGAGGGGTCGTACGTGGTCATCACGTGCGGTCGGAACTCCCGGACCAGCTGGACCAGCGGGGCGGCCGCCTCCTCGAGCGGCACCGCGGCGAAGGATCCCTCCGGCACCGGCGGCAGCGGGTCGCCCTGAGGCAGCCCGGAGTCGACGAAGCCCAACCAGTGCTGCCGGACCCCGAGAGCGCGCGCCGCAGCGGCCATCTCGTCGCGACGAACCACCGACATCGCCTCGAGCGTCGCGGGCGCGTCGCCGAACGCGGGGTTGAGCACGTCGCCGCGCTCGCCGCCCGTGCACGTGACGATCAGGACATCGACACCCTCGGCGGCATAGCGCGCGGTGGTGGCTGCGCCCTTGCTGGACTCGTCGTCCGGGTGGGCGTGCACAGCCATCAGCCGCAGGGGTTCCGTCGTCACCGCGGGCCTCCCTTTCACCACTGCAGGCGGACGCCCGACGACGTCGCGCCAGCTACCGGCACCGAGCGGCCGGGAGGACAATGTGCACTGCACGCTACCCGGCGCGGCACCGGAAGGGGAGATCGCGATGACTGAGCAGGCGGTCCCGGACCTGCTCGGCGACCGGTATGGCGCGCCGATCGGCCCGACCCGACGGCGTCTGCTGGTGACTCTCGTGGCAGTGCTCGGCGTCCTCGGCCTCGCCGTGGCGACCTGGATCGGCATCGGCCTCGCTCGTGACCCGGTGCAGTGGACGGACGTCGGCTACCACGTGCAGGGTTCGGACCAGGTCGACGTCACCTTCGACGTGTTCATGGCGCCCGGGACCCGCGCGCAGTGCACCCTCCATGCGCTGAACTCGCAGTTCGCGGAAGTGGGGGTCCGCACCGTGATGATCGAGCCCGCGACGACGCGCGGACAACGCCTCACGGAGTCCGTCGCGACCGCGGAACGCGCGGTGACCGGCGTGGTGAACACCTGCGCGCGCGTGGACAAGGGGACCGGCTGATCCGTGGGCACCCGCAACACCGCCCTGGATTGGTATCGTGGATGCTTCGTACGCCGCCCTGGTCGACTACCGCTCTGCGGTCCGGCCGACCGGTTGCGACGGCGTGGCCACCACATGTGCGCGGTATTCGTACGCGCCGGTGAACGAGGAGGGGAGAGACGCAGAATGACCGAGAACACAAGCACCACCTGGCTGACCCAGGAGGCCTACGACCGCCTGAAGAGCGAGCTCGACCACCTCGAGGGCCCGGGGCGCACCGAGATCATCAAGAAGATCGAGGCCGCGCGTTCCGAGGGCGACCTCAAGGAGAACGGCGGCTACCACGCGGCACGCGAGGAGCAGGCCAAGCAGGAGGCCCGGATCCGGCAGCTGCGCTCTTTGCTGCATGACGCGACCGTCGGAGAGGCGGCCGCCGACGACGGTGTGGTGGAGTCCGGCATGGTGGTCACCGCCAAGGTGGCCGGTGACGAGATGACGTTCCTGGTCGGCTCGCGCGAGGTCGCCGGCGGCACGGACCTCGACGTCTACTCCGAGAAGTCACCGCTGGGCGCCGCCATCCTCGGCAAGTCGCGTGGCCAGAAGACGAGCTACACGGCACCGAACGGCGCCGTCATCAAGGTCACGGTTCTCGACGCGAAGCCGTTCCGGCACTGAGTTCGCACGCCCAACCGCCGCACCCAGCGGATCGGCCGAGCTGAGGCGATGGACCGCCGCGCTCAGGCCTCGAGGATCTGGAAACCGCCCGCGCGGAGGTCCTCGAGGATCTGGAAACCGTCCGCGCGGAGGTCCTCGAGGACCTGCGCTGCGTGCTCGGGCCCCTTCGTCTCGGCCTGCACGTCGATCTCCACCTCGTCGATCGCGAGGCCGACGCCGGTCCGCACGTGGCCGACCTGCATCACGTTCGCCCCGCTCTGGGCCAACCGCGCCATCAGGAGCGCGAGCGAGCCCGGCCGGTCGGACAGCCGCACCCTGAGCTGGAGGTAGCGTCCGGCTGAGGCCAGACCGTGCCGCAGCACTCGGAACAGCACGTTCGGGTCGATGTTCCCGCCCGAGAGCACCGCGACGACGGGTCCCTCCCAGTCCTGCGGCCGGGACATCAGCGCTGCGACCCCGGCCGCGCCGGCCGGTTCGACGATCAGCTTGGAGCGTTCGGCCAGCAGCAGCAGAGCGCGCGAGAGATCCTCCTCGCTGACCGTCACCACCCCCGCGCAGCGCTCTTGGATGATCGAGAACGGGACGTCGCCCGGCAACCCGACGGCGATCCCGTCCGCCATCGTCACGAGCTCGCCGGCGTGAACCGGGTGGTGCTCGGCAAGTGATCGCGGGTATGCGGCGGCTCGCTCCGCCTGGACGCCGATGACCCGGATCCCGGGTCGCACGCTGGTGGCAGCAAGTGCGATGCCTGCAGCGAGCCCGCCGCCACCGACCGGGACCACGATGGTGGCCACGTCGGGGAGCTGCTCGACGATCTCGAGGCCGACGGTCGCCTGGCCGAGGACGATGTCCCGGTGATCGAACGGGTGGATCAGGGTCGCACCGGTGCTCTCGGCGGCCGCGCGCGCGGCATCGAGCGCCTCCTCCAGCGTCTCGCCGACGAGGTGGACCGTCGCGCCGTACCCACGGGTCGCCGCGATCTTCGGCAGCGCGGCGTCGACGGGCATGTAGACCGTCGCGGACAGACCGAGCAGGTCCGCCGCGAGCGCGACGCCCTGTGCGTGGTTCCCGGCACTTGCCGCCACAACACCACGCGGCTTCTCGGTTGCGCTCAGCCGCGCCATCCGCACGTAGGCGCCACGGATCTTGAAGGAACCGGTGCGTTGCAGGTTCTCGCACTTGAGCTGGACCGGCACCCCGACCAGCTCGGTCAGCGCGCGGCTCGCGTGGATCGGGGTGCGCTGCGCCACCCCGTCGAGAAGACGCGCTGCCGCGCGGACGTCGTCGATGCCGAGGTCGGTGCTCACCACCTCAGGCTAGTTGCTCGGCGGGACGAAAACGGCAGGCCCCGGTGTTGCCGCACGTGAACGGCCTCGGTGCGAACTGGCATCGGGCTTCGGGAGGGGTGCCAGGACATGTTCGGTGGACGGCTGAAGACGACGATGGTGGGCGCCGAGCAGGCCCTGGCCGGCCGGGCGGCACCCGCGTTCCGGACGGCGGACCGCCACGCGGTTCTCGGCACCACGTTGCGTGGACCCTGGCCGGAAGGCACTGCCGTCGCCTACCTCGCCCTCGGCTGCTTCTGGGGGGCCGAGCGCGCGTTCTGGAACCTGCCCGGCGTCGTGACGACGGCGGTGGGCTATCAGGGTGGCCACACCCCGAATCCCACCTACGAAGAGGTCTGCACCGGACGGACCGGCCACGCCGAGACGGTCCTGGTCGCCTACGACCCCGCGAAGCTTTCGCACGCCGAGCTGATGCGCGAGTTCTGGACCTCGCACGACCCGACCCAGGGCTACCGCCAGGGCAACGACATCGGGACCCAGTACCGCTCCGCCCTCTTCTTCACGACGCCGGAGCAGGAGGCCGCGGCCCTCGCGACCCGCGAGGCCTACTCCGCTCGCCTCGCCGCGTCGGGGTTCGGCGCAATCACGACGGAGCTCCGGCCGGTGTCCGACGCCGGGGAGTTCTACTACGCGGAGGACTACCACCAGCAGTACCTCGCGAAGAACCCGAACGGCTATTGCGGGCTGGGTGGCACCGGCGTCGCCTGCCCGATGCCGGTGCGCTGAGCGTTCGCTCAGGCGCGAGACTTCCCAGGCGCGAGCGAGAGCAGCTGCTCGCGCACGACCCGCCGCATCACCTTCCCGATCTGCGATCGCGGCAGCTCGTGCAGGAACACGAGCTCGCGCGGGATCGCGTAGCGCGCCAGACGCTCGCCGCACCACTCCCGGACCGCCTCGAGCTCGAGGCGGGTGGCGCCGGCAGCCATCACGACGGCCGCGACGACCTTCTCGCCCAGGTCACCACTGGGCATCCCCACCACGGCGACGTCCTCGACCCCCGGCATCTCCCGGACCCGGTCCTCCACCTGTGACGGATAGACGTTGAAGCCGCCGATGATGATGACTTCCTTGATCCGGTCGACGAGGCGGGTGAAGCCCGTCTGATCGTCGACCTCGACGATGTCACCCGTGCGCAACCACCCGCCGGGCAGCAGCGCGGCCGCGGTGTCCTCCGGGCGTTGCCAGTAGCCGGCGAAGACCTGCGGACCACGGACCAGCAGCTCGCCGCGCTCACCCGGTCGGACGTCCACCGTCGGGTCCTCGGGGTCCACCACCCGGATGGTCGTGGACGGGTACGGCAGGCCCAGCGTTCCCGGCTGCCGCGCGGGCGACAGCGGGTTCCCGAGCGCCAGCGGTGAGCACTCGGTCAGCCCGTACCCCTCGATGACCAGCCCGCCCGTGAGCGCTTCCCACCGGCGCGCGGTCTCCGGCGAGAGGGCCATCGCGCCCGAGATTGCGAAGCGGATCGAGGTGAGACCCACACCCCGCCTCTCCGCGGCTGCGGCGACCCGCTCGAACATCGGCGGCACGCCCGGGAACATCGTGACCGGACGCTTGCGCTGCGCGTCCAGGACGGCGTCGGCGTCGAACTTCGGGAACAGCACCAGGGTCGAAGCGATGCGGATGCCGTAGACGAGGCACACGTTGATGCCGAACGCGTGGAAGAACGGCAGCGCGCCGGCCAGAGTCTCGGTGCCGTCCGACAGCTGGGTCCAGGCAACGTCCTGGATCGCGTTCGCCACGACGTTGCGGTGCGTCAGCATCGCGCCCTTGGGTACCCCGGTGGTCCCGCCGGTGTACTGCAGCAACGCGAGGTCGGTCGCGGCGGGAGCCGGGTGCGCGGGGTCGAGCCGCGGTGCCGCAGCGACGATCCTCTCCCAACGCGGCATCCGGGCCGGGATCGGGCCGCGCATCGTTGCGCGGGTGGCCCGCGCCTTGCGGACCGGGAGCCGCAGGAGGAAGCGCTTCACGAGCGGAAGGTCCCGGCTGAGGTCCACCGCGATGACGTCCCGGAGCACGGTCCGCGGGCGGGCCTGCTCGACGGCGCGAACCGCCTTCTCCCAGCAGATCGCGACGGTCGCGCCGCTGTCCGAGAGCTGGTGAACCAGCTCATCGACCTGGTACGTCGGGTTGTGCTCGACGACGACGGCGCCGAGCCGCAGCACGGCGTAGAAGGCCACCACGTGCTGGGTGCAGTTCGGCAGCACGATCGCGACGCGATCCCCGGCTACGACCCCGAGGCGCCTCAGTGCCTCGGCAGCCTTCTCGACCTGCTTGAGCAGGGCTCGGTACGTGGTTGTGGCACCCATGAAATCGGTCGCGACGCGGTACGGGAAGCGCTCGGCAGCGCGGTACAGGCCTGCGGAGGCCGGCTCCTCGGGGATGTCGACCTCTGCGGGCACCCCGGGTGCGTAGCTCGCGAGCCACGGTCGATCGATCAGTGCCACGTGCCCACCTCACTCGGAACAACAACCTACGCAACCGTAACGTACGCAGCCGTAGGTCTCGATCCCCCGAGAGTGTGAGGCCCGTCGTCAGACCCGCTCGGCGAGCCACCCGAGCTGGCGCGCGCGCTGATACTCCGAGCCGCCCTCGTGCTCGTTGAAGCCGTAGACCTCGATCTCCTTCTCACCTGCGTAGCGGTGGTACGCGGCGAACACCGTCGACGGCGGGCAGATCGGGTCCATCAGACCGACCGAGAAGAGGGCCGGGGCGTGGGCGCGGCGGGCGAAGTTCGCGCCATCGAGGTAGGACAGCGTGTCGAAGACCTGCTCTACCTGGTCCCGGTGCACCGATAGGTAGCGAGTGACCTCGCAGTAGGGATCGGTGTCCGCGAGGTCAACGGCGCGCCGGAAGTGGCACAAGAACGGGACGTCCGGCATCGCACCGACCAGGTCCGGGACCAGGCCGGCGACGGCCAGCGTGATGCCGCCGCCCTGGCTGCCGCCGCACACCGCCACCCGGCCCGCGTCGACCACGTCCAGCGCCCGGACCGCGTCGACGGCGCGGACCGCGTCGGTGAACAGCCGCCTGAAGTAGTGCTCGGCCGGGTCGAGGATCCCCCGGGTCATGAAGCCCGGGACGCTCGGGCCCGAACCGACCGGGTCCGGGGTGTCCCCGCCGGAGCCCCAGCTGCTGCCCTGGCCGCGGGTGTCCATGAAGAGGTGCGCGTAGCCGGCACTGGCCCAGACCAGGCGCTCGTGCGGGAGGCCTCGGCCACCGCCGTAGCCGTTGTACTCGACGACCGCCGGGAGCGGTCCGGCGGCGCCGCGCGGGACCGTCAGCCAAGCGCGGACCGGCTCGCCGCCGAAGCCCGCGAAGGTGACGTCGTGCACATCGACAAGGGTGAGGGGGGTGTCGACCGGGACGATCCGCACGTCGAGGTCATGACGGCGCGCCTCGGCGAGCGTCGTCGTCCAGAACGCATCGAAGCCAGCGGGCTCCTGGACGTCCGGCTGGTAGTCCCACAGCTCGGAGAGGGTCAGATCGGTGAGTGCCACGCTCACAGACTCTAACCGAGCGATGCGACCGCGCAGGCGTCAGCGCAGGCTGAAGGCGCCGATCACCGCGAGGACGACGAGGATGACCGCCGTGATCATCACGCCGCGGGGTCGACGCGACGCCGCGTTCGCGAAGAGACGGCCCGCCAGTGCGCCGAGCCCGGCGGTCGACGCCACGTAGATGGCTCCGACGATCGGAACCGAGACACTCGGAAGCAGCGACGAGGCGTCGGAGCCTTGGGCCACTGCCTTGAAGAAGGCGTAGCCCCAGAGCAGGCCGGCGAAGAACGAGGCCGCGAAGAAGAACAACGCAGCCCGGATCGGCAACCAGTTCCGGGTGATCCGCTCGCAGATCCAGGCCACCAGCAGGCCCGCTGTGAGCGTCACCACGATCACGACCGGGATGACCTGCACGAAGAGGTCCGGGAAGCTCTTCAAGATGATCGCCAACGGGATCTGGCCGAAGATCATGGTGGCGAGCGCGACGACCACCCCGGCGAAGGCGCGTGCCGCGCCGAGCGGCTCTCCCGGGGTCTCGGACTCGTTCAGCTCGGATTCTGGTTCGAGCTCCGAGGTGCCGTCGGACTCGTTCGGCTCGGATTCTGGGTCGAGATCCGCGACGCCCTCGGACCCGTCAGCGGCCACGGCTGAGAACTAGGATGCGCAGGAACTCGATGTAGAGCCAGATGAGTGTGACGAGCAGACCGAAGGCCGCGGCCCAGGCATACCGCTTGGCGATCCCCTTGTTCACGCCGCGCTGGATCGAGTCGAAGTCGACGATGAGGCTTGCCGCCGCCAAACCGACCGCGAAGACGCCGATGAAGATTCCGAGCGGGATGCCGAAGACGGTGATGCTCGACCGGAGCCCGAAGCTCGGCAGTGCACCGGACCAGACCAGGACCAGGTTGACCAGGCTGAAGACGACGTAGCCGCCGATGGCGATCATCAGCCAGCGGGTGAACTTCGGCGTGACCCGCACCTTGCCGGAGCGGAACAGCGCGAGCGTGACGGCGAAGGTGGCAACGGTCGCGAGCACCGCCTGGAGCACGATCCCGTGCACCGGCTGGCCCTTGATGACGAGGTTGTCGAAGTACTGGCTGATGCCACCGAGGAACACGCCCTCGGCGACCGCGTACGCCATGACCAGTCCGGGGCTCGGAACCTTCTTGAACGCGTTGACGAGTCCGAGCGCGAAGCCGACGAGCATGCCGACCCAGTACAGCTGCGGCGCCACGACCCAGGTGACCGCGCCCACGCCGACGACGATCGCCAGCAGGCTGCCGGTCCGCACGATGACGTCGTCGTACGTCATCCGGTCGGTGTCCCAGCTGGTGGCAGACGGCGCCCGGTACCTCTGGTCGAGCGCGGCTGAGTCCATCCCCGGTTGCGCCACCGATGTGGCGTCGAGCGTCGACGCGGGTCCGGTGCGGGGCACCGGCTTGCCCTTGCCGAAGACCGGGCTCGAGCTGAAGAACGGGTTGGACATCAGGACCTCCGTGTCGTGACCCCAGGTGGGTCAGGCCATCGTCTGCTTCCGCGCTCCACTCTACGGGGCGCGAACCCTCGCTCGGGCCCCGATCGAAACGGGCGGTGTGCCCCCGGCAGGGCTCGAACCTGCACTGGACCGGGTTTAAGCCGGCTGCCTCTGCCAGTTGGGCTACGGGGGCGATGACCCGCGACGACGGACCAGTGTCGTCGCGTCCCTCATCCTGCCAGCCGCCCCCCGGCCGCGTCGTCAGCCGACACTCTGCGCCGCTCAGGCGATCCCGGCCGCGGAGAGCGTGATCCCGTCCAGGATGTCGTGCTCGGAGGTGACGACCGGACCGAGTCTGCGCCCGACGGCCGCGACGTCGCGCTGGACCCGACGCACCACCTCGGCCCAGACCAGGGCGCCCGCACCGATCACGTCGACCCGGCCCGGGTGCATGAAGCCGAGCGCCGCTCGCTCGGCATGCGTGCGGTGCAGCAGGTCGTCCGCCGCCGCGAGCACCGCCTCGACCGGCAGGACGGTTCCGTCGATCACCAGCGGGTCGTAGCGCGGCAACCCGAGGGCGTGCGCCGTCACCGTGGTGACCGTCCCGGAGAGCCCCACCAGGGTCACGGTCCGCTCGAGCGGGACCATCGCCGACGCCGCGTCGAGCGCCGCGCGCACATCAGCGGCCGCGGCCGCGATCTCCGACGTCGTCGGCGGATCGCTGTGCAGGTGCCGTTCCGTCATCCGGACGCAGCCCACGTCCATCGAGTACGAGGCGACCGGCGCATCGGTGCCGAGGACCAGCTCGGTCGAGCCGCCGCCGAGGTCCACGACGAGGAGCGGTCCGGGGTGCCGCGAGCCGAGCACGCCGGTGGCGCCGCGGAACGAGAGCCGGGCCTCCTCCGCGCCGTCGATCACCTCGGGCTCGACACCGATCGCGGTCCGCACTCCGTCGACGAACTCGCGGCGATTCTCGGCGTCCCGGGTGGCCGAGGTGGCGACGTAGCGGATCGCCTCGACTCCCAGCTCGGTGCACCGCGCCGCGTAGCGCCGGGTCGCCACGAGCGCCCGCTCGAGCGCCTCGGGCGCGATCCGGCCGGTGCGGTCCACGCCCTGACCGAGCCGGACGACCTCCATGGTGCGCTCGACGTCCACCAGCGCACCGGTGGCAGGGTCCACGTCCGCGACGAGGAGACGGATCGAGTTGGTGCCGCAGTCGATCCCGGCCACACGAGTCATGGCGGCAACTCTGCCATGAGCCCAGCGGCGCCGCGGTCCGCCGGTGTGAGCCGGAGCGCGGTCCTCAGAGCGCCGAGACGTTTGCCAGAACGGTAGGGCCGCCGGCGGCGTCGAGGGACAGGATCGCGAGCACGCTGGTGCGGTCGTTCCCGCCGGCAGTTCGGAAGGCGTCGCCTCCTACTGTGCAGCTCCGGCCCGCATCGACGTCGCGACAGCTCTCTGAGTAGACCAGATACCCGCCGCCCCGAAGATCGTCGGCCAGCTGTGCGGCGAGCGCGTCAAGGCCGGCGGCGTTCGGGTCCGCGAGTGTGATGGTCCCGGTGAATGTCCGACAGCCATCGCCCTCCGGCTGCGTGCACGCCAGGGACCGCAACAACGCCGGTAGCCCGGGGACATCAGCGGCGCGCGCCGGGAGCGGTGCACGGGTCCCGGTCGCTGACGTCGGCTCGACCAACGCGGCGAGCCGCTCGCTCTCGGGGCTGAGG
>JADGOR010000036.1 GCA_017882855.1 Cellulomonas sp.
GCCGCCGCTCCCACTTCGGCCTCGCCGACGCCGCGCCGGGCCGCCGCTCCCACTTCGGCCTCGCCGACGCCGCGCCGCGCCGCCGCGCCCAGGCCAGCCTTGCCCGCCAGGACCGGCCAGCCCCGCCAGGTCCGCGCCGCGCAGCGGCAGCCGGCTCGCCGGGACACCTCGGCTCGCCCGCCCACCGCCCACGGGCCACGACTGGGGCGACCGGAAGGGCGTCAACGGTTCCTGGCCGTCGTCATCGTTCTCGTCCTCGGCGTCTTCGCAGTCCGGCTGATCTACGTGCAGGGCTTCGCCGGGTCGGCCCTCGCGGACGAGGCGCTGAACCGTCGTCTGGTGACCACCAAGCTGCCGGCCGACCGGGGCCAGATCCTGGACACCAAGGGAGTCGTGCTCGCCACCTCGGTCGAGCGTTTCAACGTCATCGCGAACCAGCAGGAGATCGCCAAGACGAAGAAGACCACGCCTCAGGGCGAGGTTCTCGCGAGCGGGCCTGAGGCAGCGGCCGCCGCGCTCGGACCGGTCCTCGGGATCTCCGCGCCGGAGCTCGGCGCGCGGCTGATCGGCGACCGCGCATACGTCGTCCTCAAGAAGAGCGTGACGGCCGAGGTCTGGCAGCAGATAGCCGCGTTGCGGATCGCCGGGATCAGCGCCGAGCAGACGAGCGATCGGGTGTACCCGGCCGGTAACGTCGCGGGCAACGTGATCGGCTTCACCGGCGCGGACGGCGCGGGTCTCGCCGGGATCGAGCTCACGAACGAGAAGACCCTGACCGGGCACGCGGGTGAGTGGACCTACGAACGCGGCGCGACCGGACAGCAGATCCCGAGCGGCGCCGGCAGCACGACGCCGGCCGTCCCGGGCAGCTCGGTCCAGCTGACGATCGACCGGGACCTGCAGTGGAAGGCACAGGACGCGCTCGACGCGCAGGTCCGCGCGACGGGCGCCGACTGGGGCGTCGTCGAGGTCGAGGACGTCAAGACCGGTGAGATCCTCGCACTCGCCGACTCGGGCACCGTGGACCCGAACAGTCCCGGCGCCTCGAGCGACGCTGCGCGGGGCAGTCGTGCCGTCTCGAACGTGTTCGAGCCCGGTTCCACCGCGAAGGTCGTCACGATGGCCGCGGCGCTCGAAACCGGTCTCGCGACCCCGACCAGTCAGTACACGGTGCCGTACGCGTTCACGACCGCCAACAACCAGACCTTCCACGACTCGCACCCGCACCCGGACCTCAAGCTCACCCTCGCCGGTGTGCTCGCCAAGTCCTCGAACGCCGGCACCGTGATGATCGGCCAGGACCTCCCGCAGCAGGTCCGCTACGACTACCTGAGCAAGTTCGGCTTCGGGACGGCGACCGGCGTCGGACTGCCGGGCGAGTCGAACGGCATCCTGCACCCGGTCGACCAGTGGGACGGGCGGACCAAGTACGCCGTGCTCTTCGGGCAAGGGCTCTCGGTCAACGCGATCCAGGCGACGCAGGTCTTCGCCACCGTGGCCAACGGAGGCGTCCGGGCCCAGCCGCACGTCATCAAGGACTACGTCGACGCCAACGGCATCGTCACCGCGCCGACCCTCACCGCGCCTACTCGGGTCGTGAGCGAGAGCACCGCGAAGCAGTTGTTGCTGATGATGGAGAGCGCCGTCGACGACGGGACGGGCGGCCTCGCGGCGATCCCCGGCTACCGGGTCGCCGGCAAGACCGGTACGGCCCAGGCGGCCGACGCGCACGGTGGCATGACCGGCATCGTCGCGTCGTTCATCGGGGTGGCGCCGGCCGACGACCCGCGCATCGTCGTCAGCGTGATCCTGTCCAACCCGAGGAGCTCGATCTGGGGTGGCGACGTCGCCGCCCCGGTCTTCAAGGACGTCGCCAGCTACGCCCTCCAGTACCTCGGAGTGCCGCCCAGCGCACCTGCGCCGCCGTTGTACCCGGTGACATGGAACTGACCGGCGCTGGGTCCGCGTAAGGTTCTTGCCCGTGACTTCCGAGCAGCTGTCGATGCGGCCCGAGCAGGGTCCCGAGCGGCGGCTCCGTGACCTGGCCTCGGCCTTCGGCCTCGAGGAACCGAGCCAGGACGTCGCGCTCACCGGCGTCAGCCTGAGCAGTCGTGAGGTCAGACCTGGTGACCTCTTCGCTGCCCTGCACGGTCTCAAGGTGCACGGTGCGACCTTCGCTTCGGACGCCGTCGACGCGGGTGCCGCGGCGATCCTCACGGACTCGGCGGGTGCCGGGCTGTGCGCGGACCTCGGCGTCCCGGTTCTCGTCGCCGCGGACCCGAGGGCGATCCTCGGCGCCGTGTCAGCGTGGATCTACGGCAACCCGGCGGAGCGGATCACGGTCGTCGGCGTGACCGGGACGAACGGGAAGACCACCACGAGCTACTTCGTCCAGGCCGCGCTGTCCGCCGTGCACCCGGTGACCGCGGTGCTCGGCACCGTCGAGCTCCGGATCGGTGACCAAGCGGTGGAGAGCCCACGGACCACCGTCGAGGCGCCGGTCCTGCACGGCCTGCTCGCGGTGATGCGAGAGCGCGGGGCAACGGCCTGCTCGATGGAGGTCTCGTCGCACGCCCTGGCCCTGCACCGCGTCGACGGCCTCGTCTTCGATGTCGTCGGCTTCACCAACCTGTCCCGGGACCACCTGGACTTCCACGGGGACATGGCGGGGTACTACCGCGACAAGTCGCGGCTCTTTGCGGCCGGCCAGGCGAAGCGCGGAGTCGTGTGCGTCGACGACGAGTGGGGGGTCCGGCTGGCAGCCGAGGCAACCATCCCGGTGGTCACCGTCGCGACCCGCGACCACGGCGTCGGTCGGGCGGATGCGGACTGGGTCGTCGGTGACGCGACCATCGGGCTCGACGGCGTCGGCTCGGCGTTCACCTTGCGTGGCCCTGGCGTCGAGGTCGCGGCCCACAGTCCGCTTCCCGGCGTCGTCAACGTCTCGAACGCGGCCCTGGCGATCGTGATGTCGGTCGAGGCCGGCGTGCCGCTCGCGGCTGCGGTGGAGGCAATCGCGGTCGCGCATGAGATCCCGGGCCGGATGGAGCGCGTGATCGAGCGTGGCGGCGGCTTCCCGCTGTGCATCGTCGACTACGCCCACACGCCCGACGCCCTGGTGCTCGCGCTCGAGGCGGTGCGGCCGATCACCCCGGGCCGGCTCATCCTCGTGTTCGGCTCGGACGGCGACCGCGACCGCGGCAAACGACCGATGATGGGCGAGATCGCGGCGCGGTACGCCGACGTCCTGGTAGTCACCGACGAGAACCCCCGATCGGAGCAGCCCGATCGGATCCGGGCCGCGATCCTCGACGGCGTCCGCTCGGTCCGCCCGGACGATCGCGACGTGCACGAGGCAACGGTCAGTCGCGCCCAGGCGATCAGGGACGCCCTCGACCTGGCGACCGAGCGGGACACGATCATCGTCACCGGCAAGGGGCACGAACCGACGCAGGAGATCGCCGGGGTGTTCCACCGATACAACGACCGGACCGTCTTCCTCGCGGTGCGCGCTGAGCGCGAGGCCAGCGAGTGATCGCGATGACGGCCGCGGAGATCGCGGCGGTGACCGGTGGTCGGTGCCAGGCGCCCCGCGACGCCACGGTGACCGCACCGGCCGTGGTCGACTCGCGCCTGATCGAGACGGGTGGTCTCTTCGTCGCCCTACCGGGGGAGCACGCGGACGGTCACGACTTCGTTGCCGCGGCGCTCGCGGGTGGAGCCGCGCTCGTCATTGCGGAGCGCGAGGTGGACGGGCCGTGCATTGTCGTCGAGAACGGCGAGAAGGCGCTCGGTGAGCTCGCTCGCGAAGTGCTGCGTCGACTCCGGAGCACCGGTGAGATCACCGTCATCGGGATCACCGGGTCGGTCGGGAAGACGACCACGAAGGACCTGCTGGCCCAGCTGCTCGAGGCCTCCGGACCGACCGTCGCCCCGGTGGCGTCCTTCAACAACGAGATCGGTCTTCCGCTCACCGTGCTGCGCGCGGACGAGCGCACCCGGTACCTGGTGCTCGAGATGGGCGCCAGCGGTCCCGGCCACCTCGACTACCTGACCGACATCGCCCCGCCCGACGTGGCTGTCGTCCTCGTCGTCGGGCGCGCCCATCTGGGCGGCTTCGGCGGTATCGAGGCCGTCGCCGCGGCCAAGGCGGAGATCGTCGCCGGTCGGGCTCCCGGCGGCTTGGCCGTGCTCAACGCCGACGACGCACGAGTCGCCGCGATGTCGGTGCGTGCGCCGGGGGAGGTGCTCTGGTTCGGCGACGGCGCGGCCGCCCAGGTCCGGGCCGAGGACGTCATCGTGGACGAGACAGGTCGCGCCCGGTTCACCTTGCGCGGGCCCGACGGCACGGCTCCGGTCACGCTGCAGCTGGTCGGCGAGCACCACATCCTCAATGCGCTCGCCGCGGCGGCCGCGGCCATCGCGGCGGGCCTGACGGTGCCGGACGTCGCGACCCGGCTGTCCGCCGCCCGCGCGATCAGCCCGCACCGGATGGCGGTCACCGAGCGGCCTGACGGCATCACGGTGATCGACGACTCGTACAACGCCAATCCCGACTCGATGCGGGCCGCCCTCAAGGCGCTGGCCGTGATGGCGGGGCGGGAGCGCCGGTCGATCGCCGTCCTGGGCGAGATGCTCGAGCTCGGCGAGGACGCCCGGGTTGCCCACGACGAGCTCGGGCGGCTCGCGGTCCGGCTGAACATCTCGGTGCTGGTCGTGGTCGGCGACGGTGCGCGGGCGATCCACGACGGCGCCGCGCACGAAGGTTCGTGGGGTGAGGAGTCGATCCTGGTGCAGGATGTAGCTGCGGCCGAGGAGTTCCTCGACCGCATGATCGCTCCCGGCGACGTGGTGCTCGTGAAGTCCTCGCACGGTGCGGGACTATGGCGCCTGGGCGACTACCTGACCGCGACGGGGGGCACCGCATGAAGGCCGTCGTCTTCGCCGGTGCCTTCTCGCTCATCCTCTCCCTGCTCGGGACGCCGCTCTTCATCCGCTACCTGGTGCGGCACGAGTACGGGCAGTTCATCCGGCAGGACGGTCCGACCGCGCACTACACGAAGCGCGGGACGCCGACGATGGGCGGCGTCGTCATCATCGGCGCAACCGTGGTGGGTTGGCTCGCCGCGCACATCGTGACCGGCCGGGTGCCGGGCGCCTCGGCGATGCTCGTCCTGTTCCTCATGGTCGGCCTGGGCATCATCGGGTTTCTCGACGACTACATCAAGATTTCCCGCCAGCGCAGCCTCGGTCTGAGTCCCCGCTGGAAGTTCATCGGGCAGGGCGTGGTCGGCACCGCGTTCAGCGTCCTGGCGCTCCATTTTGCGAACGGGTCAGGGCTGACCCCTGCGTCGACCCGTGTCTCGTTCATTCGCGACACCCCGTTCAACCTCGCCTTCGCGGGAGCGACGGTCGGTCTCGTGCTGTTCGTCATCTGGGCGAACTTCCTCATCACGGCGTGGTCGAACGCCGTGAACCTCACCGACGGACTCGACGGCCTGGCAACGGGCGCCTCGGTGATGGTGTTCGCCGCCTACGTCCTGGTCGGCATCTGGGAGCTGGGGCAGAGCTGCCAGTTTGCGAAGGTCGCGGGCCCGGCCTGCTACGAGGTGCGTGACCCGAGGGACATCGCCATCCTGGCGGCCGCGATCATGGGCGCGTGCTTCGGCTTCTTGTGGTGGAACGCCTCACCGGCGCGAATCTTCATGGGTGACACGGGCGCACTTGCGCTGGGCGGCGCCCTCGCGGGTCTGTCGATCATCAGCCGGACCGAGATCCTCGGCGCGATCATCGGTGGGCTCTTCGTGATCATCGTGCTGTCCGACGTGATCCAGATCGGGTTCTTCAAGATGACCGGCAAGCGGGTGTTCCGGATGGCGCCGCTCCACCACCACTTCGAGCTCGGCGGGTGGGGAGAGGTCACCATCGTCATCCGGTTCTGGATCATCGCGGGGCTGTTCGTGGCGCTCGGCCTCGGCGTGTTCTACGCCGAGTGGGTCGTCGGCTAGTGCCGCCGCACCCTCTCCCACCATCGGGCGCCGAGCTCGACCTGGACGGCCGCCCGGTCCTGGTCGTCGGCTACGGCGTGTCGGGTCGAGCCGCAGCCCGAGAGCTGGCCGCGCGCGGAGCGATCGTGACAACGGTGGACGAGCACGCGCCCGATGCCGACCGCGCGGACCCGGACGGGATCGACCCGTCCGAGTTCGACCTGCTCCTCGCCTCGCCCGGATGGGCGCCTGCCCGGAGCGTGCTCGCCCGAGCTGTGAGCGCGGGCGTGCCGGTGTGGAGCGAGATCGAGCTCGGTTGGCGGGTGCGCGCGGATCGGCCCGTCGGCCCGGCGCCGTGGCTTGCCGTCACCGGGACCAACGGCAAGACGACGACCGTGGGGATGCTCGAGTCGATCCTGCTGGCCGCGGGGCGCCGGGCCCGCGCGGTCGGGAACGTCGGCCCGACGGTGGTCGAGGCCGTCGTGGACCCGAGCGTGGAGGTCCTGGCGGTCGAGCTCTCGAGCTTCCAGCTGCACTTCACCCAGTCTCTCGCGGCCCAGGCGAGCGCGTGCCTGAACGTGGCCCCGGACCACCTCGACTGGCACGGCTCGTACGCGGGGTACCTCGCCGACAAGGGCCGCATCTTCGAGCGGACCCAGCGAGCGTGCGTCTTCAACGTGAACGACCCGGCGACGGAGACTCTGGTGCGGGGGGCGGACGTCGACGACGGCTGCGTCGCGATCGGATTCACGGCGGGCGCGCCCAGGGTCGGGCAGCTCGGCGTCGTCGACGGCGTCCTGGTCGACCGGGGTCTTGCTCCGGAGCGCCACACTCACGGCGTCGAGCTCGCGACCGTCGCAGATCTCGGCCACCTGACGGGGCCCGACGGACGGGTGCCCCGGCACGTCGTCGAGAATGCCCTGGCCGCCGCGGCTCTCGCGCTCGCGCACGGCGTCGAACCGGCTCACGTGCGCGACGGTCTGCGCGCCTACCGGTCCGGTGTGCATCGCCTCACCGACGTGGGTCGCCATGAGGGGGTCGCGTTCGTGGACGACTCGAAGGCGACGAACGCACACGCGGCCGAGGCGGCGCTGCGGTCCTTCGGTCCGCGCGCCGTCGTCTGGATCGCCGGCGGCCTCGCCAAGGGCGCCGAGTTCGACGACCTCGTCGAACGTTGCGCGGACCGGCTTCGCGCAGTTGTGCTGATCGGGATCGACCGTGACCCGCTGCGGCGCGCGCTGGAGCGACACGCGGCCGCAATCCCCGTCTTCGAGGTCGACGCCAACGACACTGAGGGCGTGATGACCCGTGCCGTCGTAGCCGCGCGCCGATTCGCCCTCGAAGGCGACACGGTGCTGCTCGCTCCGGCGTGCGCGTCGATGGACCAGTTCGTCTCCTACGCCGATCGGGGCGATCAGTTCACCGCGGCAGTCCGCCGCATCACCGGACCGGCCGACTGAGGGTAGACAACGATGGCGGCCGGAACAGGCGTCCGCGCCGGTGCTGGCCGAGCGCCGAGCGCCGAGCCGGCTGAGCACAGCGCGATGCTCGGGTACTGGAACAGTGCCGTCACGAGCTACTACCTGCTCACCGGGACAACGGTCCTGCTCCTCTCGCTAGGCCTCGTCATGGTGCTGTCGAGCTCCTCGGTCGACTCGCTGGCCGCGGGTCACTCGCCGTACGCCATCGCGCTCAACCAGGGGCTGTATGCGCTGATCGGCCTGCCGTTGCTGTGGCTCGCGAGCCGCACGCCGCCGAAGGTGCTCAAGCGCGTCGCCTGGCCGCTGCTCGCCGCGGCCGTGTTCGCGCAGCTCTTGGTGTTCAGCCCCTTGGGTGTGACCCGCAACGGCAACCGGAACTGGCTCGTCGTCGCGGGGCAGTCGATCCAGCCCTCGGAGGCCGCGAAGATCGCCCTGGCGATCTGGCTGGCGGCGGTGCTGGCCCGCAAACGACCGCTGCTGCGGCAGTGGGCTCACGTGGCGCTGCCGATGCTGCCCGTCGCGGTCCTCGTCGTCGGACTCGTCCTGGCCGGGCACGACCTCGGCACCGCACTGATCCTGCTCTTCGTGATCGCCGGGGCCGTGTTCGTCGCCGGGGTCCCGATGCGGATGCTGGTCGGGATGGGCGCCATCGCGGGGCTGGTCGTGTATCAGCTCGTGGACGCCAGCAAGAACCGCTCGGACCGGATCGGTTCCTTCCTGAGCACCAACTGCGACATCGCGGGAGCGTGCTACCAGACCCAGCACGGCATCTGGGGCCTCGCCTCCGGCGGTTGGTGGGGGCTTGGCCTGGGGGCGAGCCGAGAGAAGTGGTCGTACCTGCCCGCGGCGCACAACGACTTCATCTTCGCGATCATCGGTGAGGAGCTGGGTCTGCTCGGCACCCTGCTCGTGCTCGTGCTGTTCGGTGTGATGGCTCTCGTCATCACCCGAATCGTGCACCGGCACAAGGACCCGTTCGTGAAGATCGCGACCGGGGCCATCGGCTGCTGGCTGCTCGGGCAGGCGCTGATCAACATCGGCGTCGTGATCGGTCTGCTCCCGGTCGTGGGCGTGCCCCTCCCGCTCGTCTCGGCGGGCGGCTCGGCCTTGATCACCACGATGGTCGCGCTCGGGATCCTGATCTCGTTCGCGCGCACCGAGCCGGGGGCCGCGGAGGCACTCGCGGCGCGGCCGGGTCTGGTGCGACGGTCGCTCGCCGTCGTCTCACGAAGCCGGGCGCGGCGTGTCTGAACCGATCCTGCTGGCCGGCGGCGGCACGGCGGGCCATGTGAACCCGCTCCTCGCGGTGGCGGACGAGCTGCGCCGGCGGGATCCCGATCGCTCGATCGTCGTGCTCGGCACCGCGAACGGCCTTGAGGCGGACCTGGTGCCGGTGCGCGGGTATCCCTTGGCGCTCGTGCCACGGGTCCCGTTGCCCCGAAGGCCGACGGCGGACTGGCTCCGTCTCCCCGGTCGGCTCCGTGGGGCTGTCCGCGCGGCCGGGCGCGCGATCGACGATTCGGGTGCCCGCGTCGTGGTGGGCTTCGGTGGCTATGTCTCCGCTCCGGCCTATCTGGCCGCGCGGCGTCGGCGGATCCCGATCGTCGTGCACGAGGCGAACGCGCGTCCCGGCCTCGCCAACCGGCTCGGCGCGCGACTCACCCGCTACGTGGGGGTGACGTTCGCGACGACCCCGCTCCCGCACGCGGTGCTGACCGGGATGCCGCTGCGCCGGGAGGTCATCGCTCTCGCCACCGCCGATCGCTGCGAGGCACGGTCCGCGGCCCGGCGGCGTCTCGGACTGGACCAGGAGGCGCCGCTGCTCCTGGTGACCGGCGGGTCGCTCGGCGCGGCGAGGCTCAACTCGACGGTCACGTCGGCCGCGCGCGAGCTCGCCGAGGCCGGTGTGCATGTCCTCCACCTGACCGGTCGCGGCAAGGCGGACGAGGTACGTGCGGCTCTCGCTGGTACCGCGGCGGAGGGAAGCCACGTGGTACGCGAGTACCTCGCTGAGATGGATCAGGCCTATGCGGCCGCCGACCTGGTCCTGGCACGGTCCGGGGCCGCCACCGTCAGCGAGCTGGCCGGACTCGCCGTGCCGGCGGTCTTCGTCCCGCTCCCCATCGGCAACGGAGAGCAGCGGCTGAACGCCGAGCCGGTCGTCGAGGCAGGCGGGGCGCTGCTGGTGCCGGATGCCGAGCTGACGGCCGAGTGGCTGCGGGCACACGTCATCCCACTGATACGTGACCCCGAGCGGCTCGCCGCCATGGCGCGCGCGGCGCGCGGCGTCGGGGTGGTCGATGGTGCGGCACGCGTCGTCGACCTCGTCGAGCGCGCTCTGACCGATCGGAGTGCCGGATGAGCGCGGCGGAGCCTGAGCTGAGCGCCCTGGGGCGCGTCCACCTGATCGGGATCGGCGGCGCGGGCATGTCAGCGGTGGCCGTGCTGCTCGCCGCCCACGGGGTTCCGGTCAGCGGCTCTGATGCGCACGGCGGCCCAGTGCTCGACGCGCTCCGCGCCGTCGGCGTCGATGCGGTCGCCGGCCACGACGCACGCCACGTCGACGGCGTCGACACCGTCGTCGTCTCGAGCGCCATCCGTGTCTCGAACGTCGAGCTCGTGCGGGCGAGGGAGCGCGGCGTCCGGGTCCTGCACCGTTCAGAGGCCCTGGCGCTCTTGATGCGTGGTCACCGCACTGTCGCCGTGGCCGGGGCGCACGGGAAGTCGACGACCTCGGCGATGATCGCCGTCGCTCTCGAGCACGCCGGCTTCGACCCGTCCTTCGCCATCGGCGCGACGGTGCCCGGTGTGCCGGGGGCGGTCGGCGGAGCGCGCGCGGGCCGTGGGGACGTGCTGGTCGCGGAGGCGGACGAGTCGGACGGCTCGTTCCTCAACTTCGCACCCGAGCTCGCCGTCGTCACCAACGTGGAGCCGGACCACCTGGACCACTACGGCGATGCCGCGGCGTTCGAGGCCGCGTTCGTGGCCTTTGCGCGCCGGGTGCCGACGGGCGGATGGCTGATCGCGTGCGCCGACGACGACGGTGCCCGACGGCTCGTCGAGGTCGCGCGGGACGAGGGCCGACAGGTCGTGACCTACGGGTTCTCGAGCGACGCGGAGGTCCGTCTGACCGGCTTCGAGACCAGGTCCGATCCCGGACGGAGCGGCGTCGTCGAGCTCGGTACCGAGGTCGGGGCTCTGTCCGGGGCCCCGGGCACCCGCGTGGTCCAGCACCTCGACCTCGCGGTGCCCGGCGAGCACAACGCACTCAACGCCGCCGCGGCGTGGTGCGCCTGCCGGCTTCTCGGGGTCTCGAGCGAAGCCGCTGCGGCTGGTCTCGCGGCATTCCGCGGCGCCGGCCGTCGCTTCGACGAGCGCGGCGTGGTCGGTGGGGTGCGGGTGGTGGACGACTACGCGCACCACCCGACGGAGGTGGCGGCGCTCGTGCGTGCCGCGCGCGGGGTCGCGAAGGGTGGGCGGGTCCTGGTGCTCTTCCAGCCGCACCTGTACTCGCGCACGAGGATCTTCGCGGCGGAGTTCGCGCGGGCGCTGCGGCTGGCCGACGAGGTCGTGGTGACCGATGTGTACGGCGCGCGCGAGGACCCCGAGCCGGGCGTGACGGGGGCCCTCATCACCGATCGGATCCCGGCCGAGGCGGGCGTGGTGTTCGTCCCCGATCGCATTGCTGCGGCCCGCTCGATCGCCGATCGGGCCCGAACCGGAGACCTGGTGCTGACCGTCGGTGCCGGTGACGTCACCGAGCTCGGCGAAGCCATCCTGGAGATGCTGCGGGACCGGCTCGGCGCTTCTGGTGAGCTCGGGGCGCGGACGTGAAGCCGCCGCCGCCCCACCCGCCGCGGTCGTACCCGCCGAAGGCGCAGCCGCCGACTCCGCGATCTCGCGCCGATCGGGTCGTGCCACGCACGCCCGACCCGGGGGAGCGCGCCGGTTCGCAGGTGCGGGTGGGCTCGGCGGTGGCGACGTCCGTCACGCCCCGCGCGCCGCGACGCACGGTGGTCGCCGCAGGTTCGGCCGCGCGGTTCGCCGAGCGCGCAGAGCTGCAGCGCCGGCTGACCAGGCGCCGGCTCTATCGATCCAGCGCAGTGATCGTCGTCCTGCTAGGTCTCGGCTGGCTGGGGTTCTTCTCGCCGGTGTTCAAGGTGGACCCTGCTCGAGTCGTCATCACCGGTGCGGACGCCATCGTCGACCGGGCTGCGGTCGACAAGGTCGTGGTGGCGCACGCCGCGGGGATACCGCTGCCACGGCTCAACACCCCGGCGCTGCGCGACCGACTGCTGGAGGTTCCCGGTGTTCGGGAAGCGCGGGTGACCCGGGTGTGGCCGCGTGGTCTGGCTGTGCTTCTGGTGACGCGCCGTCCGGTTGTCGCGGTGCCGACCGATAGTGCCTTCGTCCTGCTCGACATCGACGGCGTGCAGGTGGGGCGGGCGCAGGACGCCGGCGGGCTCCCGGTGGCGTCGGTGCCGGCGAACAACCCTCGCACTCTGAGGGCTGTCCTCGATGTCCTCGGCGGTCTGCCGCCGGCGCTCACCGGTGAGATCGCGACGGTCGGGGCCGACAGCGAGGACACCGTCACGATGGGTCTGCGCGGGGGCGCCAAGGTCGTTTGGGGGAGTGCGGAGGACACCCCGCTGAAGATCCGGGTCCTGAGCGTGCTCCGTAGTGCGGATCAGACCAAGGGCGCCAAGGTGTTCGACGTCTCGGCACCCACCTTGCCGATCACCCGCTCGTGACGCGCCTCGCGGCGCACTGCGGGCCGAGCAGATCGCACTGGCGCAACTTCGGTCGCCGACACGCGGGGCTCGGTCGTTGCTCAGGTGCCGACACCGACCTAGCGTGACGCCTGTGACTACCTGACATAACTATAACCTTCTACTTGAGGGTGAAGGTTTGACCAGGGCATCGCGGGGCCGACCGGCCCGCGACGAGCAGCACGAGAGGTGTTGACATGGCAGCTCCGCAGAACTACCTGGCGGTCATCAAGGTCGTCGGCATCGGCGGCGGCGGCGTCAACGCCGTGAACCGGATGATCGAGGTCGGGCTCAAGGGCGTCGAGTTCATCGCGATCAACACCGACGCACAGGCACTGCTGATGTCCGACGCGGACGTCAAGCTCGACGTCGGCCGGGAGCTGACCCGCGGTCTCGGCGCCGGAGCGGACCCCGAGGTCGGCCGCAAGGCCACTGAGGACCACACGCCGGAGATCGAAGAGGTGCTCCGCGGCGCGGACATGGTCTTCGTGACGGCGGGTGAAGGCGGCGGCACCGGCACGGGTGGTGCGCCCTTGGTAGCGAAGATCGCTCGCTCGCTCGGCGCGCTGACCATCGGCGTGGTGACCAGGCCGTTTACCTTCGAGGGCCGACGCCGCTCGGCCCAGGCGGACGTCGGCATCGAGGAGCTGCGCGCCGAGGTCGACACCCTCATCGTCATCCCGAACGACCGCTTGCTCTCGATCTCGGACAGCTCGGTCTCGGTGCTGGCCGCGTTCCACTCCGCAGACCAGGTGCTGCTCTCCGGCGTTCAGGGCATCACCGACCTGATCACGACCCCCGGCCTGATCAACCTGGATTTCGCCGACGTCAAGAGCGTGATGCAGGGTGCGGGCAGTGCGCTGATGGGCATCGGCTCCGCCCGCGGCGAGGATCGCGCCGTCCAGGCGGCCGAGCTCGCGATCTCCTCGCCGTTGCTCGAGGCGAGCATCGACGGCGCCCACGGCGTGCTGCTCAGCATCCAGGGCGGCAGCGACCTCGGACTGTTCGAGATCAACGAGGCGGCAAAGCTCGTCCAGGAAGCCGCTCACCCCGAGGCGAACATCATCTTCGGCGCCGTGATCGACGACGCCCTCGGCGACGAGGTGCGGGTCACGGTGATCGCGGCCGGCTTCGACGGTGGGACGCCACAAGTGCGACGCAACAGCCGCGCGCTGGGTCAGATCAGTGCCGGGGCGATCCGTCATGCGCCGGTCTTCGCGCCATCGGCGGCCATTCCTGTTCCCGAGCCGATCGACGCGGACTCCCGATCGGCAGCGGCTGAAGAGATCGAGCTCAACGTGCCGGCCTTCCTGTCCAACAACCCGGAGGCGCCGACGACGACAGGGCAGCTCGAGGTCCCGCGGATCTTCGAGGAGGTCTCCGCTCGGCGCGGCGCCGCCGACGAGCTCGACATCCCCGACTTCCTGAAGTAGGGCGACTGGTCCACGCCATGGGTGCTGATCTGCCTGTCCTCGAGGTGGACCTGGGTACGGGCGTTCGAGCGGCCTTCACGACCCGCGTCGGCGGCGTCAGCGTCGGGGGATACGCCCAGCTCAACCTCGGGCTCGAGGTCGGCGACGATCCTCGGCGCGTGCGCGCGAACCGGGACGCCGTGGCCCGTTGGCTGGGCGCGCCGGTGGCCTTCGCTCACCAGGTGCACGGCGCCGGCGTCCGGATCGTCTCGCGACTCCCCGCCGCCCCTCACGTGGTCGTGGGCGAGGGTGACGCGCTCGTCACCAGGTCCACCCGCCTGGGTGTCGGGGTGCTCGTCGCCGACTGCGTACCCATCCTGCTGGCCGACGTCGCCTCGGGCGTCGTAGCGGCCGTCCATGCCGGTCGACGGGGCCTTGTGGCCGGTGTGGTGCTGCGAGCCGTCGACGAGATGGTGGCCGAGGGTGCGCGCTTGCCGCAGATCGCGGCCGTCGTCGGTCCGGCGATCTGTGGCGCGTGCTACGAGGTGCCCGCGGCGATGCAGGCGGAGGTCGGCTCGGTGGTTCGCGAGACGACCAGCGTGACGTCGTGGGGGACGCCGGCGCTCGACCTTGCGGCCGGCGCCGCTGCACAGCTGCGCGACCGCGGCGTGCGACACGTCTCGCGGGTGAACGTGTGCACCCGCGAGGACGACCGGTTCTACTCACACCGCCGGGCTGGGACGACGCACGGAGCCACGGGGCGATTCGCCGGGGTGATCCGTCTCCTCGAGCCGCCTGCAACAGCTTGAGCCTCTCCGGGCGTGTCGCCACGGGACGGCCCCGGCGCTCGGTTAGCGTGAAACCGTTCGACCAGGACTCGCACGGCGACGGTTCTGGACGCGGGATCGCCGAAGTTCAGGGATGGAGAGTCAACGATGGCCGGAGCACTCCGCAAGACGATGCTCTACCTCGGTCTTGCCGAGGACGAGCACACCGTGGACGACGGCGAACAGTACGGCCCGGGCGATGACGAGCTGGAGGCGACCATGCACGAGTACGACGAGCCTCGTGTCACCCCGATCCGACGTTCCTCGAACGTCCGCCAGATCCAGCAGGGTGCGCCCGAGCTGCGTCGGATCACCACGGTTCACCCGCGCTCGTACAACGATGCCCGTGTCATCGGCGAGGCCTTCCGCGAAGGGACCCCGGTGATCATGAACCTGTCCGAGATGGACGACAACGACGCCAGGCGTCTGGTCGACTTCTCGGCCGGGATCATCTTCGGTCTGCACGGCAGCATCGAGCGGGTCACCAACAAGGTCTTCCTGCTCTCGCCGGCATACGTCGAGGTGACGGGCGAGGACCAGGAGGCCAACGTCCGCGGCGGCTTCTACAACCAGAGCTGACACGTGCCCTGGTACGCCACGGTCCTGTATGTCGCGGCGCTCGCGTTCTTCGTCATGCTCTGGATCCGCTTCGTGCTGGACTGGGTCCAGCACTTCGCGCGGGACTGGCGCCCGCGCGGTCCGGTTCTCCTCGTGGCCGAGGGCGCCTACTCGGTCACCGACCCGCCACTGAAGGCGATCCGGCGCCTCCTCCCGCCGGTTCGGATCGGTGGTCTTCAGCTCGATGTAGCGTTCATGGTGCTGTTCTTGGCCTGCTTGCTCGCACTCAACGTCATCCCCATGCTCTGACCGGTTGACGTTCTTCACCCGTGCCGTGGTGCTCCCGTGCGGCGTAGTCCGCATGCACCAGGCATGATGTCCGCTAGCGTGACACGTGGCGGTCGGCGGACTGCCTGCCCCACCGGTTCGATTACCGAGGTGAGACTGATGGCACTGCTGACAGCAGACGACGTCCTGAACCGCAAGTTTCAGGCGACGAAGTTCCGAGAGGGGTACGACCAGGACGAGGTCGACGACTTCCTCGACGAGGTCGTCAACACCCTTCGCGGCATGACGGCTGAGAACGACGACCTCAAGGGCAAGCTCGCCAACGCCGAGCGGCGGATCGCCGAGCTGAGCCGCGCCGGGGCATCGGCCGCCGCGGTCGCGCCGGTCGCTCCCAAGATCGAGGTGCCGGCTCCACCGCCCCCGGTCGAGGTCGCTGTTCCGGTGCCGCTGCCGCTGCCGCCCGAGCCGACCCCCGCCCCGATGGTGGCGCCGATGATGCCCGCCGCGCAGCAGCGGATGAGCGAGCCCGAGTCCGCGACCGGGATGCTCGCGCTCGCGCAGAAGCTGCATGACGACTACGTCCGGAGCGGCCAGGAAGAGGGCGACCGCATCATCGTCGACTCCAAGTCCCAGGCCGCTCGGATCGTGCAAGAGGCAGAAGACACCTCGAGTCGCACCCTTGCTCAGCTCGAGCAGGAGCGTTCTCTCCTCGAGCGCAAGATCGACGAGCTCCGGGTCTTCGAGCGCGACTACCGGACGCGGCTGAAGAGCTACCTGGAGAACCTGCTGGGTGATCTGGACGCGCGCGGTGGTACGGCGTCGGCCAGGACGACCGATGCAGGCGGCGCCGGAGTCCAGCCGCCGCACTTCGGCGGCTAGGCGTCGCTCGGCGCCACTGATCGCCAACACACCACGCCGGGAAGGATCCGGCGTGGTGTGTTGTTGATTTCGCCGTCGGGGGCCTAGTCTCTGCTGACTTGGAGTGGAGGAGGGTGACATGGCTGTGAACAACGCTGCGACGGAAGCGCCGAGCACCGAGCTGCGGTCTGACCTCGGAAAGATCGCGCGTACCTTTCTGGTGCGGGACGGGGAGAAGCCGTGGACCGTGGGCGAGGTTCGCGCGATCGCCTTCGAGCTGGCCGCTGAGATCACCCGGCTGGGAACGGAGCTGACCGACGCCGACGCCGAGCTCTCCGAGCTGCTCCGCAACTCCGGTGACGGTGCGGGCGACGACCAGGCCGACTCGGGATCGAGCGCACTCGAGCGCGAGCAAGAACTCACCCTCCTCAACAACACCCGCGACCTGCTCGCGCAGAACATCCACGCACTCGCGCGCATCGACGACGGAACCTTCGGGGCGTGCGAGCTGTGCGGCGCGCCGATCGGCAAGGCGCGGTTGCAGGCGTTCCCGCGCGCGATTCTGTGCGTCCAGTGCAAGCAGCGGCAGGAGCGGCGCTGACGAAGTGCTCGGCGTGCGAGACTTCTCGCGATGCCTGAGACCCCCACGCCGGTCACGCCCGGACACCGCCGGCGCACCATCGTCCTCGTCGTTGCAGCGTTCGCTGTGGTCGCGGCAGACCAGGCGAGCAAGGCGTGGGCGCTGCACAGCCTGGATCCGCTGAGGCGCCCCTCGCTCTTCGGCGGATTCCTGACCCTTCACGTGGTCCGCAATCCAGGCGCCGCCTTCTCCTTCGCGACCGGAACGACCTGGGTCTTCACCCTGGTCGCCCTCGCCGTCGTCGGGGCGATCATCCGGCTCTCGCGCCGGTTGCAGTCGTGGACCTGGACGGTGGCCCTGGGACTCCTGCTCGGTGGCGCTCTCGGCAATCTTTGCGACCGGTTGTTCCGGGCTCCCGGGGTGGCGCGCGGTCATGTGCTCGACTTCATCGACTACCACGGATGGTTCATCGGGAACGTCGCCGACATCGCGATCGTCACGGGCGCGATCCTGTTGCTCGTCCTGGCGGCTCTCGGCATCTCGGTCGACGGCCGCAGGATCGGCGCCGGGGCCCCGGACGAGACTGTCGACCAGGATGTCTGAGCTGCGCTCACTCCCCGTTCCGGACGGGCTCGACGGCGAACGGGTCGACGCCGGGCTGGCTCGACTCCTCGGTCTGTCCCGAACCAGAGCGGCCGAGCTCGCCGCGGAGGGCCATGTGGCGCTCGACGGGCGCCCGCTCGGCAAGTCCGATCGGCTCGTCGCCGGTGGTTGGCTCGAGGTCGAGCTTCCCGGCGCCGCGGAGCCGATCGAGCAGAGCCCGCCGGAGCCGGTTCCCGGGATGAGCATCGTGTACGACGACGACGACGTCGTCGTCGTCGACAAGCCGGTGGGCGTGGCGGCGCATCCGTCGCCGGGCTGGACGGGCCCCACCGTCGTCGGCGCCCTGGCCTCAGCCGGCTTCCGGATCGCGACCTCCGGCGCGGCGGAGCGGCAGGGCATCGTGCACCGGCTCGACGTGGGCACCTCGGGCCTGATGGTCGTGGCGAAGAGCGAGCGGGCGTACACGGTCCTCAAGCGCGCGTTCAAGGACCGAACCGTCGACAAGGTGTATCACGCGCTCGTCCAGGGCCATCCCGAGCCCACCGTCGGCACTATCGACGCGCCGATCGGGCGGCACCCGACCGCGGACTTCAAGTTCGCCGTGACGGCCGCGGGGAAGCCGTCGATCACTCACTACGAGGTGCTCGAGATGGTCCCCGCCGCGTCGCTCGTCGAGATCCACCTGGAGACCGGTCGGACGCACCAGATCCGGGTGCACTTCGCGGCGCTCCGCCATCCGTGCGTCGGTGACCTGACGTACGGTGCGGACCCCAGCCTCGCCGCGCGGATCGGGCTGACCCGACAGTGGCTGCACGCAGTCCGCCTCGGCTTCGAGCACCCCTCCACGGGACAGTGGGTCGAGGTGGAGAGCACGTACCCGACGGATCTGGCGGATGCCCTGGCCGCGCTGCGCGGGCCGCGAGAGTGAGCGGCGCGCTCGCCGTCGAGGTCGTCACGAGCCCGGAACAGCTCGACGCGGCGTTTGCGATCCGGGTCACGGTGTTCGTGGGCGAGCAGCATGTCCCGCTCGAGCTCGAGAAGGACGCCGACGACGCCGAACCGGGAACGGTGCACTTCCTTGCGTTTCTCGACGGCACCCCGGTGGGCGCGGCCCGGCTGCTGGCGCCGCCCGCGCCGGGTGCGGCGGCGCACATCGGCCGCGTTGCAGTGCTCGCCCACGCACGTGGGCGTCACGTCGGCACCGCGCTGATGCGCGCTCTCGAGGCCGAGACGTGGCGTCGCCACGCCGAAGGCGTCTGGCCGCGGTCGGAGCGTGACGAGGCGTCCGGGACGGACTCGGTCCGGATCGAGCTGAGCGCTCAGGAGACCGCGGTGGCGTTCTATCAGCGGCTCGGGTACGTCGTCGGCGGGCGACGCTACCTCGATGCGGGGATCTGGCACCGCGACGCGGTGCGCACTCTGACGGGTCCGCCTTCGGGCCTCGAGGGATGAGCTCGAGGTGCCGGGGGCACCGGGGCCACGAGTTCTCGACGGGCCGGCGCGGCCGGGGTGTGGCGCGGCGGACCAGCCGGCCAGGGACACCTAGAATCACGGCATGGCTGTTCCGGGCGGGTCCGACTTCGCGCACCTGCACGTGCACACCGAGTACTCGATGCTGGACGGGGCAGCACGCATCGACGAGCTGTTCGCCGAGGCCACCCGACTCGGCCAGACGTCGATGGGGATCACCGACCACGGCTACGTCTTCGGTGCCCATGAGTTCTGGTCCAAGGCGCGCAAGCACGGCATCAAACCGGTCATCGGGGTGGAGGCGTACCTCACCCCGGGCACGAGCCGGCGGGATCGGACCAGGGTTCGCTGGGGTGACGCCTACCAGGCCGCGGATGACGTCTCGGGCGGCGGCGCGTACACCCACGCAACGATGTGGGCCAGGACCACCGAGGGCATGCACAACCTGTTCCGGCTGGCGTCCCTTGCCTCGCTCGAGGGCCAGTTCTACAAG
>JADGOR010000085.1 GCA_017882855.1 Cellulomonas sp.
CACGCGCCCGAAGTCTCGTTCCGGGCGGTGCTCGCCGAACCTGGAAACTGGTTGGGGTTCTGGTCGCACTTCGTCACGGGCTTCACCTCCATGGTGGTGGTGATGATCTGGGGTGTGCCATTCCTCGTCTCCGGGGAAGCGCTGAGCACGGGCCAGGCCGGTGCGCTGCTGATCGTCAACAGCGCGACGTCGGCATTGTGCGGCCCGCTCGTCGGAACCCTCACCGCGCGGCATCCCTTGCGTCGATCCTGGATCGTGCTCGGAAGCGCCGGCGCCACTGCCACGGCATGGGCTGTGGTCCTGCTCAGCCCGGGTCGGTTGCCGTTCTGGGCGCTCGCGCTGTGGATGGTCGTGATCGCGACCGGTGGTCCGGTCTCCCTGGTGGGCTTCGACTTCGCCCGGAGCTTCAACCAGCCGCGCGAGCTCGGTCGCGCGAGCGGGATCGTCAACGGGGGCGGCTTCCTGGCCGCGGTGATCTCGATCCTGATGGTCAGCGTCGTACTCGACGCGGTCAGCCCGGCGGGTGCGCGGACCTATGACCTGGACGCGTATCGGCTCGGGTTCGCGACCCTCGCGCTGCCCTGGTTGGTCGGGGTGGTCGGCGTGATCGGTTCGCGGCGCCGGACCCGGGCCTCGATGGCGGCAGGCGGCGTAGTGGTGCCGCCGCTGCGCGACGCGCTCGCCCGGGAGCGGCAGCGTCGGTCCGAGCTGTAGCAGACGCGGGGCCTGAGTGTCGGTGTTCGTCTGCCTCGCGGTCAGCGCACGACCTTCACGTTGAAGGCGGAGCTGCCAAGGGCCCCCATCAGGCGCAGCCAGATCGGCAGGTACATCTCGCTCCCGCGCGCCGTCGTGATGTCGCCCAGGTCGATGACGTCGGTGTGACCGAAGTCGCAGAGCAGGCCGATCACGATCGCCTTCGCCGCGGGGTCGTTGCCCGAGACGAACACGCTGTGGTCGCCGTCGGCGAGCTCCCGCGGGTTCACCATCAGGTTCGCGTTCAGCGTGTTCAACGTCTTCACCACCCGCGCGTCTGGGAAGTCGGCCTGGATCTGCTCGCCGAGTGAATAGGTGTCCTTGACGAACAAGGTCGGCGGCATGCCGTGGGAGAAGTCGAGCGGGTTCGCGATGTCGATGAGGACCTTGCCGGCCAGGTTCTGCGCGCCGGCGGCGACGAGTGCGTCGATGGAGTGTCCGCCCGACGTCGCATTCACGACGATCTCACCGTGCGCGGCGGCCGCGGCGAGGGTGTCGAGCCTGACCTGAGGACGGCCCGCGAGCCAGCCGGACAGTGGCGGGTTCCCCATTCCGTCGGGCGATGTACGCGCCAATGTCCCGGCCACGTCACGCGTGCCCATCACCACGTCGTGGCCCAGGTCGGCGAGCCTGCCCGCAAGGGCTCGTCCAACCATCCCGGTGCCGAGAACGGCAACTCTCATATCGATCCGACTCCCTCGTTGGGTGAGGTACATCTTGCCTTCGGCCTGAGCCGCACGCACGACGACGACGCCGGCGGCGGCAAAGGCCACCAGGGCGCCGACGGCGTCGAGCACAAGGCCGTCGCGAGCCTGGCGGGCGTCACTGAGAGCGTCAGGGTTGCGTCAAGAACGCACGGCGGGTCGCTAAGACCTCATCAACGTCGCGGCCGGACGCCGCTGGCGGCGGTAGGAAGTTGCCGTGTGCAGGAGTGCACCGGCCCTGCCGCCGAGACACGACCGCGCCGACGCGTTCGAGGTCTCAGTTTTCGACCCCGCGCGGAGGCAACCAGTAGTTGTCCTTCAGACTCCCTTCGAAGGCGCCAGGTAGATGGCGGATCGCCTACCGGCGAAGACCCTCGACCGCCCCGTCGGTGGAGTCGCAGGTCAGGTTCCATGGCGACTTCGCATGGCCGGCGGACGAGTAGAAGCCGCCAGCGATGCAACGATCAACGCCGCCCGAGTCGCGGCACCACCCGCGCCGGCCGCAGGAGGTCGTCGAGGTCGGTGCGGCGGATGCGGACGACGCGGGTGCCGACCTTGACGGCGCGGAGCTGGCCTTCGGAGATGAGCGTGCGGATGAATCGTTCCGTGACGGCGAGCTCGTCGGCGGCTTCAGCCACTGTGAGCATTACGCGCCTCGTGTCCGCGGTCGGACTGGTTTGGGTCATCAGGTGCTCCTCCGTCGTGGGTTGCGGTGCTATCTGCCAAGTGCTGGACCGTCGTGCGAAGGGCCGACGGGCACCGACCGACTCAGGGCGCTTCGAGTGCGGCGCTGAGGTTCGATGCTGTCGGGGTGCCGGGTCGAGCTCGATGCCCGCAGTGGTGGTAAGGGTGCCGCGACGCCGGGGTGGTGGGCCTCCCAGGTTTCGGTGGCGGTGAGTTCGGTGTGGCTGGTGGCGAGGATCTGGTCCAGGAGGTATCGCGTCGTCTCCTCGCTGCGCGGACAGATGCTCGCGGAAGGGCGGTCACTCGTTGGCAACGCGCCATAGTCGGGTGGCGGCACTAGTGGGTGCCATGCGGGTGGTTGGATGACAGCATGAGAGTGGAGACGATCGTCCAGCGTCACCGTGCAGCCCTTTTCGCGGTCGCGGCGATCGCGCCGTTGGTGGTCTGTGCTGGGCTAGCTGTCGTGCGGGAGAGTATCGCCACCGCCACTGTCGCCCTGGTACTCGTCCTGGTCGTTGTTGCAGCGGCCGCCACCGGCGTGCGGCTGGCTGGTCTTGTCGCTGCGCTGTCCAGCGGCTTGTGGTTCGACTTCTTCTTGACCAAGCCGTACGCGAGTTTCAAGATCACCGACCGCAATGACATCGAGGCCGCGGCGCTACTCCTCCTCGTCGGCGCGGCGGTGACGGAGCTGGCGCTGTGGGGGCGTCGTCAACAGGCCCGGGCGAGCAGCCGGGCGGGTTACCTCGACGGGGTATTCGGCACGGCGGATGTTGTTGCTCTCCAGCAGCGGTCGCCACGTGTCCTCACCGCTCACGTATCTCGTCAAATCGTCAAGATTCTCGAGATCGACGCGTGTCGGTTTGAACCGGTCGGTGGCCCAAGCCGGTCGAGTGTGAGCTTGAATCACGATGGCTCGGTGACCCAGCTCGGACGACCTGTCAATGTCGACCGCGACGGTTTGCCAACTGACGATCTGATCGCGCTCGACGCCCAGCAAGGCGGCGCCAGCCATGGTCGGTTCCTGCTCACCTCGTCAACGCGGATCGTGCGGCCGTCACTCGAACAACGCAGGGTCGTTGTCCTGCTGGCAGACCAGGTCGGCGCCACCCTCGCGAGTGTTTGAGGACTGACCCGAGCAGCCCTCGGGCGGTGTGCGGCTGGTACGGAACTGTCAACCACTGGGGCGCTCTCACATCGAGCCGAGAGAGTCGATTCGCGCTCGCAAATCGCCCCTCGGTCCCGTCCCGTTGGGTCGGGTCTGGTCAAGCCCTCGGTGGTCGAGTTGCCGGAGGCTTGTATCGAGCGCCTCGGGTGTCAGAGACTCGTTAAGAACGTCGTCAGGACCGCTAAGACTCCGTAAACGTCGGCGGTCGGCCCCCAGACGACCACTAAGACGGTGTTGTGCGCAGGTGCGCAACCGGTGCGCCGCTGAGTGCGGTGGGCCGCCCGACGTCGAAGGTGTTGCGACATGGTTGACCTGGCCTTCATCGCGTTGACGGTGGCGTTCTTCGCCGCGGTCGCGCTCGTTGCCCGGAAGCTGGACCGCCGATGACCGGCCAGGACTGGGCCGGCCTCGTCATCACGGTCGGGCTCCTCGTCTACTTGTTCGTCGCACTGGTCCGATCGGATCGGCTCCGATGACCACCGCCTGGATCGCCGTCGGGCAGATCCTCATCCTGGTCGTGGCGCTCGCGGCCGTGCACGTCCCGCTCGGCAACTACATGGCCCGGGTGTTCACCTCCCCGCGGCACCTGCGGGTCGAGCGCGCCGGGTACCGTGCGCTGCGCGTGGACCCGGACGCCGATCAGCGCTGGAGCACCTACCTGCTGTCGGTGCTGGGCTTCTCGCTGGCGTCGGTGCTGTTCCTGTACGCGCTGGAACGACTGCAGAGCCACCTGCCGCTGTCACTGGGCATGTCGGCGATGGACCCGGCCGGCGCGTGGAACACCGCGGTCTCCTTCACGACCAACACGAACTGGCAGTGGTACTCGGGCGAGGCGGCGGCCGGGCACCTGCTGCAGATGGCCGGCTTCGCGGTCCAGAACTTCCTGTCCGCGGCGGTGGGCATCGCGGTGGTCGTCGCCCTCATCCGCGGCTTCGCCCGGTCCGGCGCCGACGGGCGGGTTGGCAACTTCTGGTCCGACCTCGTGCGGACCGTGGTGCGGATCCTGCTGCCGATGGCGTTCGTCGCGGCCATCGCGCTGATCTCGATGGGCGCGATCCAGAACCTTGCGGCCCACACCGACATCGCCACCCTCGCCGGCGGCAGTCAGCATGTGCTCGGGGGACCGGTGGCCTCCCAGGAGGCCATCAAGGAGCTCGGCACCAACGGGGGCGGCTTCTTCAACGCGAACTCGGCGCACCCGCTGGAGAACCCGACGCCGCTGAGCAACCTGCTGGAGATCTTCCTGATCCTGGTGATCCCGTTCTCGTTGTGCCGGACCTTCGGGATCATGGTGGGTGACAAGCGCCAGGGCTGGTCGATCCTGGCTGTCATGGGCACACTGTGGGCAGGGGCCGTGGGCCTGCTGACCTGGGCGGAACTCGCCGGATCGGGCCTGGTGCCACGCGCCGTGGGCGCGGCGATGGAAGGCAAGGAGACCCGCTTCGGCGCGGCCGCCAGCGCACTGTTCGCCGCGTCGACCACCTCGACGTCGACCGGCGCGGTCAACTCGATGCATGACTCACTGACCGCTGGTGGTGGTGGCGTGACGATCTTCAACATGCAGCTGGGTGAGATCTCGCCCGGCGGCACTGGGTCGGGTCTGTACGGGATGCTCGTGCTCGCGATCGTCGCGGTGTTCATCGCCGGACTCATGGTCGGTCGCACCCCGGAGTACCTGGGCAAGAAGATCGGTCGCCAGGAGATCACCCTGGTCGCGCTGTACGTGCTGGCGACGCCGGCGATCGTGCTGATCGGCACGGGGATAGCGATCGCGACTCCGGCCGGGCAGGCCGGAATCCTGAACGCGGGCCCGCACGGGTTGTCCGAGGTCCTGTACGCCTTCACGTCGGCGGCCAACAACAACGGCAGCGCTTTTGCCGGGCTGACGGTGGCCACCTCCTTCTACAACATCCTGCTCGGGTTGGCGATGATGTTCGGCCGGTTCATACCGATGGCCCTGGTGCTGGGCCTCGCGGGCCGGTTCGCGAGCCAGAAGAAGGTCCCACCCGGTTTGGGCACCCTGCCGACGCACCGACCGCTGTTCATCGGCCTGTTGGTGGCCGTGGTTCTCGTGGTCGTCGGCTTGACCTACATCCCCGTTCTTTCTCTTGGTGCGATCGCGGAGGCCCTGTCATGAACCCGACCCTGCTGGATCCGACGGGTTCATCGGTCGAACCCGTGCTCCGGTCAGCTACGCCGGCCCGGACCAGGCCCACCGGGCGCCAGGCGCTCGGGCCCCGGCAGCTCGCGGCCGCGCTGCCCGGAGCGGTGCGCAAGCTCGACCCACGCGAGCTGTACCGGTCGCCGGTCATGTTCGTGGTCGAGGTCGGCGCGGCGGCCTGCACGGTGCTCTCGGTCCTGCACCCGAGCCTCTTCTCGATCTCGGTGACCGGCTGGCTGTGGGCCACGGTGCTGTTCGCGACGCTGGCCGAGTCCGTCGCGGAGAGCCGGGGCAAGGCCCAGGCCGCAAGCCTGCGCGCGTCGCAGGCGCAGACCAGCGCGCGCAAGGTCGTCGCTCTCCAGGACGCCCTGGAGTACACGAGCGGTCTCGCGGACCTTCCGACAACCCAGGTGCCTTCGTCGTCCCTGTTGGTGGGCGACGTCGTCGTGGTCGTCGCGGGCGAGACGATTCCCGGGGACGGCGACGTGATCGAGGGCATCGCGAGTGTCGACGAGTCGGCGATCACCGGCGAGTCCGCCCCCGTCATCCGCGAGTCGGGCGGTGACCGTTCGGCGGTGACCGGCGGGACCACGGTGCTCTCGGACCGGATCGTGGTGCGCATCACCGCCCCGGCCGGGCACACGTTCGTCGACCGGATGATCGCCCTCGTCGAGGGCAGCGAGCGACAGAAGACCCCGAACGAGGTCGCTCTCAACGTGCTGCTCGCCTCACTGACGATCATCTTCTTGCTCGCCGTCGCGACGCTGCAGCCATTCGCCATCTACTCGGGTTCGCGCCAGTCGCTCATCGTCCTCGTCGCCTTGTTGGTCTGCCTCATCCCGACGACGATCGGTGCACTGCTCTCGGCCATCGGGATCGCGGGGATGGACCGCCTCGTGCAGCGGAACGTGCTGGCGATGTCGGGCCGGGCGGTGGAGGCCGCGGGCGACGTGGACGTCCTGCTGCTGGACAAGACCGGCACGATCACGCTCGGAAACCGGCAGGCCGCCGAGCTGCTGCCGATCGAGGGGGTCGCCGCGGCGGCCCTGGCCGACGCAGCCCAGCTGTCCTCGATGGCCGACGAGACCCCCGAGGGACGCAGCATCCTGGTGCTCGTCAAGGAGCAGTACGGGCTGCGCGCCCGGGAGTCCGGGGAGCTGGTCGGCGCCACCCTGGTGCCGTTCACCGCGCGGACCCGGATGAGCGGGCTCGACCTCCCGGCCTCGGCGGGCCACCACGGCGCCGATGGCGACGGGGTCCGGCACATCCGCAAGGGTGCGGCCGCGGCGGTCACGTCCTGGGTGCACTCGACCGGCGGGCACACGGGCCCGGACACGGGCCGGATCGTCGACGCGATCAGCTCTTCGGGCGGCACGCCGCTCGTGGTCGCCGAGCAGATCGGGACCGCCCCGGCGCGCGTCCTCGGCGTCATCCACCTCAAGGACGTCGTCAAGCAGGGTCTGCGCGAGAGGTTCGACGAGCTCCGGGCGATGGGCATCCGCACCGTGATGGTGACGGGGGACAACGCGATCACGGCGCGCGCGATCGCCGCCGAGGCCGGGGTCGACGACGTGCTCGCGGAGGCCACCCCGGAGGACAAGCTCGCGTTGATCCGCCGCGAGCAGGCGGGGGGCCGCCTGGTCGCGATGGCCGGGGACGGCACGAATGACGCGCCGGCGCTCGCCCAGGCGGACGTCGGGGTCGCGATGAACACCGGCACGACGGCGGCGAAGGAGGCCGGGAACATGGTCGACCTCGACTCCAACCCGACCAAGCTCATCGAGATCGTGCAGATCGGCAAGCAGCTGCTCATCACCCGCGGCGCGCTCACGACGTTCTCCATCGCCAACGACATCGCGAAGTACTTCGCGATCCTGCCGGCCATGTTCGTGGTCGTGTTCCCGCAGCTCGCCGTGCTCAACGTGATGGGTCTGGCGAGTCCGCAGTCGGCGATCTTGTCCGCGGTCATCTTCAACGCGCTGATCATCATCGCGCTCATCCCGCTATCGCTGCGTGGGGTGCGCTACCGCCCGGCAGCAGCCTCGGTGATGCTGCGCCGCAACCTGCTGATCTACGGAGTCGGCGGTCTCATCGCCCCGTTCCTCGGCATCAAGCTCATCGACCTGTTCGTCTCCCTCCTACCCGGGATCCGCTGACATGACCACTTCACACGGCGCGACAACGTCGGCCACACCGCGGGGTGGCGTCCCGCGCTCGCTCGGCGCGACGGTCGTCATGTTCACCCGTCAGACCTGGGCCGGGGCGCGCGTCCTGCTCGCGTTCACCCTGCTGCTCGGGGTCGTCTACCCGCTGGCGGTGACCGGCGTCGGCCAGCTGGCCTTCCCGTGGCAGGCCAACGGTTCGCTGCTCACGTCCACCGGCCAGCACGCCACCTCGGTCGCCGGGGCAGGCGGC
>JADGOR010000010.1 GCA_017882855.1 Cellulomonas sp.
GGACGGCGCCGCACACTGCCGGCGCCTTGGCCCAGAGCTTCATCGGGAGCAACGGCGGGAGCCCTCAGTCCCTCTTCCCCGGGTTCGACTCGACGAGCAGCATGCCCGCCTGGTCCCACTGGTTCGCCAGCACGAGGTGACGTCACCAGACACGCACGAGGAGGGCCGGGAGGTCACTCAACGGCCGGCGTCACCAGGCCAGGGCGCCCGACGGCTCACCCCGAGCCCGGTCGTTTGAGGGCCTCGGTCAGCAGCACCCCACCGGCCTGACCTACCGCCCCCGAAGTAGTCGTTTCGACCCGGACGCGGGGGTAGAAACTAGCAGTCTTCTTCACCTGGAAGGTGCTCCTCGAACTGCGAGATGTCGACCCGAGACGAGTCACATCATCCCAGGTCAGGGGCACTTTCCAGTTCACCGACACTCGCCCCGCGCCAGCCCGCAACGAAAGCGCGAGGCTCGCCGCAATCGCCAGTTGGATCGAGACGCCCGACGCCCTGGACTGCCTGACACGGGGCCGGGCGCGCTCGGCAAACCCGGCCTATGTCACTCCGCAGGCCGGACGACGTCGTCGGGCACGAGGGTCAGTCCAGGTAGTGCCGCGGAGGCACCGGCTAACGGGCGTCGGCACCCGCCCGCACGGCGGCGACGCCGCAGTTGGCGAGCTCGTCGGCGCGCTCGTTGCCCGGGTCGCCCGCGTGCCCCTTGACCCACTCCCACGTCACCTGGTGGCGCTCCAGCTCGACCTCGAGCTCCTGCCACAGCTCCTGGTTCTTCACCGGTTTCTTGTCGCTGGTGCGCCAGCCGTTGCGCTTCCAACCGGCCAGCCAGCTCGTGATGCCGTGCATCACGTAGGTGGAGTCGACGTGCAGCGTGACCGCGCACGGACGCTTCAGGGCACGCAGGCCCTCGATGACGGCGGTCAGCTCCATCCGGTTGTTCGTGGTGAGCACCTCGCCGCCGAACAGCTCCCGCTCGTGCGAACCGGTCCGCATCCAGGCACCCCAGCCGCCGACGCCGGGGTTGCCCTTGCAGGCGCCATCGGTCCACATGTCGACGACGGCGAGCGGGGAGTCGGGCGAGGCGGCGGACGGCACGGGTTAACCGTACGGGACGCTCCAGACTGAGCCGGTGACCGGCCCGGCTAAAGTGGGATGCGCCGTCCGGCCGCGAGCCGACCGACCTCCCCGAAGCTGCAGAATCGAGCCTGAGCATGACCACCACTGCTTCGCCCGCCCAGGTACCCGTAGTCGAGTCGACCGGCGAGGCGCCCGGAATCCTCACGCCCGAGGTGCTGCAGGGTCTCGCCCAGTCCTTCGTGGCGGACGCCGAGGCGGTCCGGATGCAGAACGCGGTCACCCGCGCCGGCATCGACCAGGTTGCCGTCAACCGAACCCGTCAGGTGAGCCTGTCCACGACGATGTCGCACCGGCTGGACAACTGGACCGTCGCCAACCAGAAGAAGTCCGGGCGCTGCTGGCTGTTCGCCGCGCTCAACCTGTTCCGGTTCGGCACCCGAGAGAAGCTGGGTCTCAAGCAGTTCGAGTTCTCGCAGAACCACGCGATGTTCTGGGACAAGCTCGAGCGGGTCAACTACTTCCTGGCCGACGTCGTCGCGACCGCCGACCAAGCGGTCGACGACCGCCTGGTCTCCTTCCTTCTGGCCGAGGTGATGGGCGACGGCGGGCAGTGGAACATGGCGATGAACGTGTTCCGCAAGCACGGCGTCGTGCCCAAGGAGGCCATGCCCGAGACGGAGTCCTCCTCCAGCACGGGGCTCATGAACAGCTCGCTGCGTACCCTGCTGCGCCGGTCCGCCGGCACCCTTCGCGGCCTGGTGGCCGACGGCGCGGACGGGCCGACGCTGGCCGAGGCCCGCCGCTCGGTACTAGCCGACGCCCACCGGATCCTCGCGATCCACCTGGGCACCCCGCCGACGTCGTTCGACTGGGAGTGGCGCGACGACCACGACGTCTTCCACCGCGACGGCCCGGTCACGCCGCAGGAGTTCTTCGCCCGCTACGTGACGATCCCGGTCGACGAGTACGTCTGCCTGGTCGACGACCCGCGGCCCGAGCACCCCAAGGGCCGGATGCTCACCATCGAGCACCTGGGCAACGTCGTCGGCGGCGAGAAGGTGCTGTACCTGAACACCGAGATCGCGCTGATGAAGAAGCTGGCCATGGACGCGATCGTGGCCGGGGAGCCGGTCTGGTTCGGCTGCGACGTCGCCCCGCAGATGCTCCGCAAGGACGGCATCTGGGCGACCGACCTGCTCGACTTCAACGGCGTGTACGGCACCGACCTCGACATGACCAAGGAGAACCGGGTCCGGTTCGGTGAGTCCCTGATGACCCACGCGATGTTGCTCACCGGGGTCGACGTCGTCGACGGCGTTCCGCGGCGCTGGCGGGTGGAGAACTCCTGGGGTGACGAGAACGGCGACAAGGGCTTCTACACGATGGACGACTCCTGGTTCGACGAGTACGTCTTCGAGGTCGCGGTACGCGACGCGGCGCTGCCGGCCGAGTACCGGGCGGCCCTCGGCACCGAGCCGCTGGCGCTACCAGCCTGGGACCCGATGGGCGCACTCGCCTGAGGCACGGCGATCAGGATTCTGACGGCAGCAGGCCCGCTCTCCCGACCAGCCGACGGCTGACAGCTGCGTTGCCGGCGGGTGCCTACCAGGCGTAGTCCTCCGGCGCGGTCTTGTGACCGGGGAAGATCTCGTCCAGGCGCGAGAGCGCGGCCGCATCGAGCGCGACACCAAGCGCTCGGACCGCTGCGTCGAGCTGTTCCCGGGTGCGCGGTCCGATGATCGGAGCGGTGACGGCGGGCTGGTGGAGCAGCCACGCCAGGGCGACGTCTCCGGGCTCGTGCCCGAGTTCGCCAGCAAAGTCCTCGTACGCCACGATCGCCTCGCGGTGGGCGGCGAGGGTCTCGGCCGAGCGACCCTCGAGCCGACGCTTGCCTTCGCGCTCCTTGCCGATGACCCCGCCGAGGAGCCCGCCCTGAAGCGGCGACCACGGGATGAGGCCGAGGCCGTTGGCCAGCACGGCCGGGATGACCTCGAGCTCGATGTCGCGCGTCAGCAGGTTGTAGATGGACTGCTCGCTGACCAGCCCGGTGAAGTTCCGGCGGCGCGCCTCCGCCTGCGCGGTGGCGATGTGCCAGCCGGCGAAGTTGCTGCTGCCCGCGTAGAGGATCTTGCCCTGCGCGACGGCGGTCTCCATCGCCTGCCAGATCTCGTCCCACGGCGTCTGCCGGTCGACGTGGTGGAACTGGTAGATGTCGACGTAGTCGGTCTGCAGGCGCTTCAGGCTCGCGTCGAGCGCGCGCCGGATGTTGAGCGCCGAGAGCTTGCCGTCGTTCGGCCAGTCGGTCATGTCGCCGTACAGCTTGGTCGCGAGCACGGTGCGCTCGCGGCGTCCTCCGCCGGTGGCGAACCAGCCGCCCACGATCTCCTCGGTGGCACCGCGTCCCAGGCGTCCGCCGTACACGTTGGCCGTGTCGAAGAAGTTGATGCCGTACTCGTGGGCGGCGTCCATGATGGCGTGGGAGTCGGCCTTCTCGGTCTCCGGGCCGAAGTTCATGGTGCCGAGGCAGAGACGCGAGACCTTCAGGCCTGACCGGCCGAGTCGGGTGTGATCCATTTCGACACTCTGGCACGCGTGCCGGCCCGACGTCCAATGGGCTGGGCACCCGCGAACCCGCTTCAGCAGATCCACGAGGAGCAGTCAGCGAATCTACGAGGTCTGGCCAGCGAACGCACGACCACACGTCAGCAGAACCACGCTCTGAATCCTCCGTGCACCGTCGCGCCTCCCTCGGTCACCGCACCTTCCGCCGTTACCCTGACTCGGTGACCACACCGTCGGGAGGGCTCCGCCGTTCGATCACCCCACGCGTCCATGAGGCCCTCGACGACACCCGCATCGTGATGGTCCAGGGCGCGCGGCAGGTCGGGAAGTCGACCCTCGCCCAGACGATCGTCGAGGAGCGCGGCGGCGTCCTCGTCACCCTCGACGACCGCCTCGCGCAAGAGACCGCCGAGGCGGACCCACACGGCTTCGTCGCGCAGAACCGGGGCAGTCTGCTCGCGATCGATGAGGTGCAGCGCGCGCCGCGCCTCATCACCGCCCTCAAACTCGCCGTCGACCAGGACCCCGCGCCCGGCCGCTTCCTCATCACCGGCTCCGCGAACCTGCTGCACCTGCCGACCGCACAGGACAGCCTCGCCGGCCGCGCCGAGACCGTCGAGCTCTACGGACTCAGCCAGGGCGAGCTCGCCGGCCGGGTCGAGACCTTCGTCGACTTCCTATTCTCCGGCCAGCGCCTCACCGGCCACCGCAGCGCCCTGACCCGCGCTGACTACCTCGAGCGGGCCTGCGCCGGCGGCTACCCGGAAGCCCTGCAACGCGCCGTCGGCCGACGCCGCAGCGCGTGGTTCCGCAACTACATCGCCCGCCTGGTGGAGCGGGACGCGCAGGACGTCTCCGGCCTGCAGCGCCTAGCCGAGCTGCCGCAGCTGCTCACCCTGGTCGCGGCCCGCAACGCGACCGAGCTGGTCAAGTCCAGTCTTGCCGCCGACGCCGGGATCCCCGCCAACACCCTGCCGCCGTACCTTCGCCTGCTCGAGACGCTGTACCTGACCCACCGGATCCCCGGCTGGTCCACCCACCTCTCGGCGCGCGCGGTCAGCCGGCCCAAGCTGGCGCTGCTCGACACCGGCCTGGCCGCGAGCCTGGTCAACGTCTCCGCCACGGGCGCCGGGCCGGCCGGCGACCCGCAGCACGCCGGGCGGCTGCTGGAGGGATTCGTGGCCGGGGAGCTGCGCAAACAGCTCGGTTGGTCCGAGGAGTCCGCCACGATGTACCACTACCGGGACCGCAACGGGCCGTCGGTGGACCTGGTGCTCGAGACGCCCGACGGGCGCGTCGCCGCGATCCAGGTCAAGGCCGGTTCGACCGTCACCAGCACCGACACGCGCTGGCTGTCCGTGATGCGCGAGGAGCTCGGCGACCGGTTCGTCGCCGGAGTCGTCCTGCACACCGGGCAGACGGCGGTCTCGGTCAGCGACCGGGTCTGGGCCGCGCCCATCGAGATCCTCTGGACCACCTAGGCGCCGCGCGCCCCCTGCAGTTGACGCGACGTCAACTTGTAGCGTGGACACATGGCCAGAACGCGGTCCCTCGACATCGCCGCCGTGGCGCGGAAGTCCGGAGTCACCAGCCGGACCCTGCGGCACTACGACGCCATCGGGCTGCTCACCCCCGCCCGCACCGGCGCCGACGGGCGCCGGTTCTACGAACAGTCCCAGATGCTCCGCCTCCAGCACATCCTGCTGCTGCGCGAGCTGGGCACCCCGCTCGACACCATCCAACGGATCGTCGACACCGACGACCCCGCCACCACCGTCCGCCTCCTCCGCGAGCACCTCGTTGCGGTCGAGGAGGAGCGCGAGCGCTACGCGCGGCTCGGGCGCACGGTCGCGGCAACCATCGCTTCACTGGAGAATGGAACGACTATGAGCGCTGACGAGATCTTCGACGGATTCGACCACACGCAGTACGAGCCGGAGGCCCGCGTGCGCTGGGGCGACGACGCCGTCCAGCACAGCAATGAAGCCTGGAAGGCCCTGGGATCCGAGGGCCGGAGGGCGCACCTCGCCGAGCACGTCGTGATCGCGTCCGGACTCGGCGAGCTGAAGACCGCCGGCGCCGGCCCCGACGCCGCCGCCGTCCAGGCCCTGGTCGCCCGGCACCACGCCTGGGTGTCTGTCTTCTGGACCCCCGATGCCGCGGCGTACCGCGGGCTCGGCGACATGTACGTCCAGGACCCGCGCTTCGCGGCCAGCTACGACAAGCACGCCGACGGCCTCGCCGTGCTCATGCGGGACGCGATGCACGTCTACGCGGACGCGAATCTCAGTTAGACGCCCGCGGGCTCGTCGCGAGAGGCCATGGATCCGCGCGCGTCAAACCCGGGACCGGCCTGGCTGAGCGTCGCGGCGCTGGCACCGGCGTCGAGCGTCGAGCCTCGCACGTGATCAGCCCCGGGATCCGATCGATGCAGTCGAGGGCATCACGACACAGCTTGAGGATGGCCACGCCGGCCGTCGTCGGGGTGTACGTGCTCGCCCGTCGCGTCACCAAGGTCTCACCCAGTGCGCGTTCCAGCTGCCGCAGCTGGTAGGCGACGGAGGACTCCGAGTACGACAGTCGTGCGGCCGCCTCACCGATCGAGCCGCAGTCCACGACGGTGACGAACGTACGCAGTTCTTGGATTCGCAAGAGCCCACTCCTCCATTGCTCTTCGTCCGGGAGCGCCCGCCTGGTTCCGGTGTCCGCTGGGTTCCTCAAGGTGTGGCCGATCAACAGGCTCCGTGCGCCGTCGGCCAGAACGCGATGCGTGGTCAGTACACGTGCGGAACGATCCGCCAGCGAACGGCCGAGCGATACGCCGTGTGCGCGGCGGCGAACTCCGCCCCCAACAGCTCCTCCTCGATGCGGACCCGAGCCATCAGAAGGAGAAGCATCGGAAGCATCCAGCCGGAGGCCCACCAGCCTCCGACGATCAGCGCCAGCCCCCAGAAGGTCAGCAGGAGACCGGCGTAGCCCGGGTGCCTGACGACGCCGTAACAACCGTCCGACACGAGGCTCGGCAGGTCCGGCTGCTCTGCCGGAGTGAACCGATACCGTCCGCGCAGGGTCTTCATCGCCGCCACCCGCACGAAGATGCCCCAGACACACACCGTCGCTCCGAAGCCGAGCTCGAGCGGAGTCACGCGGACAGGCCAGACGAGCGTCTGCAGGATCGGCGCGAGGAGGGCTAGCACGCTCGAGAGGATCATCACCTGATCGGACTCGCGAGCGCTCTCGCGCACCTGCACGGGTGCGCTCCGGTTCCCCCACCGGCGCTCCGCCCCTACCAGGAGGAGGAGGAGCACCGTCCAGGCGATCGCACGCATCACGCGGGGTCCGAACGGCGCCGGCGCCATCCGTTCACGGCCCAGACCAGCAGTGCCACGATCACCGGCACGACGAGGATGACGAATACCCCCGACTTGAGGTGCACACCGAAGTGGTCCTGATCCCGGAAGCCTTCCAGAAGCGGGAGGCCGAGAAGGCTCCGGGGAAAGACGCCGCTCACCGTCGAGTCCCTGGCGTCGCTGGACGCACCCACGAACGCCGCCGCCAGAAAGGCACCTCCGACCACCCAGAGGATGATCGCCGAAGCCATCGGGGCGATGCTGTTCGAGACGGTCTTCTTGACCCGATCGGCTGCGGTAGTACCTATGTCATCCATGACTGACCTGCTCCCTTGCGACGATGGTGGTGTCCTGCTGGCGGCCGGTCGGCTGCCATCTGGCACGTTCTATCCGGGGACTGCTCCACAGCACGGTTGCGAGCAGCGCCCCGGCGAGGACAACGGCCGCGACGGAGCTGAATCCTGCTACCGCATGCACGGCCCACAACGCCATCGAGACGACGACGAGGTAGACCAGGGTCGCCACGACCTGCCCCGCCGGGTCCGAGGCATCGCCCGGCAGCGCCCAGGCCAGCAGCAGGCTGATGGCCAGGCTCGTCACGAAAGCTTGGATGCACACACCCAGATCGAGAGCACCGAGAAGGTCCCGACGGAACACGATCGCGGCCGCCGGCAGGACGACCACGCCGAAGAGCGCCACCGCCACCAGGTTCAGGCGACGAACCCAGTCCGCCATGCTCACCCCGGCGAACTGCTGCGGAGGATTCACGATGCGGAACATGCCGCGGAGCATCCGAACCGACAACCCGGCCATAGTGGGCACCACGGTGAGGAACGGGGTGACGACCTGTTGCGCCATCGTCGGACTCATCCGGAACAGCACGACGACCAGCGCGACACTGACCCCCACCGCGGCAATCACGTTGGAGACGAGTCCAGGGCTGCGGAGGACGTACAGGAGATCGGCGGCAACGAGGTGGGGACGGTCGGACATGGGCCAACGGATCAAGGGGTCGTCACCTCCGTCGCCACTGCCGACCCGGGCCGCCACGGCCAGACCGGCGTAAAGGCATCCGGCCGCGCACAGCAAGGTCAGCGCGGCGGTCCCGGCAGTCAGCGTGCCGAGCTCTTGGACGTCCTGCAGCACCCGCGGCAGTCCGAGCAGGCGATCGACCAGGGTCAGACGGCCGTCCATCCGCAGCACCGAGGCGATCACGAGGACCAACCCGACGATGTATCCGAGAAGCGCGATCGGATAGTGCACACTCGCCCATCGGGGCCCTCGGAGCACCACCTTGGCGACCATTAGCAGCACCGCGGCCGTGGCCGCCGCGACGACGAGTGTCGCCGTCACCGCGAGCACCGCAGCGCCGGCGGCGACATCGGCCGCGATCAGTGCGGCGACCGTCGGCGGCACCATCAGTGCGACGCACGCGAGCGCCACGGTCAACGGCGGGACCCACAGCTGGAGGCGAGCTTCCGACCGGCTCACGGGGAGCGCCTCGAGTACCCGCTCCAGGGAGGAGCCTTGGCCGCGCGCGCTCTCCGCAAGGAGGAGGGCCGGACCCGCGAGCGTGTAGGCGAGGAGCAACGCGATCGTCGGCATGATCGCGTGGATGAGGTCGGGAGACGACCCCTGCGTCGTCACATAGGTGACGGCGAGTCGGGTGAAGACGGCCTCGCCGATGGCGATCCCGATGAGTCCCAGGGCGAATGCCCTCCCGGGATCGTCTCCTCGGTACCCGAGAGATCGGACCAGCCTCCGGCGGGCAAGCCGCACCGTTGCGCGTCGCAGGCTCATACCCGCACGTCGCGGGCCGCTCGGAGCGCGTCCAGCACGGCCGCCTCCAGCCGATCGTTGCCACCGAGCTCGTCCACCCGGCGGTCGAGCACGAGTCGGCCCTCGAAGAGCACAGCCATCCGGCTGGAGACGCGCGACGCGAGATCGAGGTCATGATTCGAGGAGAGGATCGTCGTGCCCGCGCCGGAGCGCTCGACCAGGATCTCCTCAAGGGAGCGGGAGGCGATGAAGTCGAGCCCGATGAACGCCTCGTCGAGCACCAGGAGGTCGGGGTGCATCATGAGCGCGGCGACGATCTGGGCCTTCCGGCGCGTGCCCAGACTCATGGCAGCGAGCGGCTTGCCCGAGACGATCGGGAATCCGAGCCGCCGCGCGTAGTCGTGTGCGCGGTCCATCACGTCCGGCAACCGCTCGCCGCGGGCGGACTCGTGCGCGGTGCGGCAGTACTGCCAGTACTCGCCGGCGGTGAACTCGTCGAGCACGTCGGTTGCCGAGTCGCTGATGTACCCGATGTGGGTCAGTACGCGTGGCTCGCGGTCGACCAGCCACGACTCACCCCACCGACTGACGCCGTCGTCCGGGCGCCGCAGGCCGAGCAGCGCTCGGATGAGGGTGCTCTTCCCCGACCCGTTCGGCCCGATCAGCGAGACGAACTCGCCGGCCGGCACGTCGAGCGAGATCGGTCCCAGGGTGAAGTGCCGGTACCGGACGGTGAGGTCGTCGATCTCGAGCATCACGGGGCCCCGGTCATCGTCAGAGCGGCTCCGCGGGTCACCCGCAGGAGCTCACGACCGTCCTTCGTCAGCGGCACGAAGCCCATCAGCTGGTGCAGGGCGATGACGGCCAGCGCTGCGTACCACGATAGTTGGAGCTGGTCGAGACCGAAGCGCAACCAGAACCCTGGGCCGAGCAGGAGGCTGACCCCGGCGACGAGAAGAACCACCGCGAAGCCTGCCGCCGGGCCCGCAACGACTACCCGAACTGCCGCGCGCGGCCGATCCTCGCGGTACAGGAGGCCGGCGGCTCCTTGCCGCGCATACACGCACTGCACCGCCGTGCCCTGGAGCCGCGCGGCCACATAGTGACCGAACTCGTGCGTGACAACTACGAGGATGAGGACGAGGAAATAGCTCAGCACCGCCGCAGCCAGATGGGGAGCGGTGGAGCGGTACAGCATGTTGAGGGACGCCACCGGTTGACTGCCCAACGCGAGGAGGCTCACGCCCGTCAAGGCGAGACCGATCAGCATGATGCCCTGGTGCGCCTCGAGGCAGGCCGCGACGACCGCCCGCGCGTTCGCCGCGTACCGCCGCAGCGGAAACCGGCCCCGGAAGATCAATGAGTGGTCGATACGGGCCGCGCTCAGGATCAGCGGGAGGCTCCGGAGGCTGGACACCGCCTCCTGCACGAACGACTGATGGATCGAGACGAGGCCGCGTCGCGATAGCTCCGCGAGGAAGTCGACCACCTGGTCGCGCACCTCGATCTCCGGCATCCCGGTCAGCGCCGTCAGTACCCCGATGACCGTGCCGACATCGGCGGGCTGGTGGCCCAGCTCGCAGATCAGGCGCCCGGTCGCGTTGAGCGGGAACCGATGACCGCCCTCGTCGACGAGCGCATCGTCGGCCAGCACCAGCCCGGGCGCAATTGCATAGTTGGCGCCCTTGACCAGCCAGACGGATGCCTCCGGCTTGAGCTCGAGAAGGTCATCGCGGCGTCGCGCATGGCTTCGATCGCGCAGCGAAGAGAACATGCACCTACCAATCATCGACACGCGGAAGGAGGACACCGGCGCACGCCGCATCGTCTGTCTCTGGCACGATTCCGTGAACGCGCGCTGTGAGATGAATCAGTCACGCCGTCCATCGGCGACGACTGATTCACCGGCCCGTCGTCGGCGAGTCTAACAGCCCACCGCATCGGACGCTCGACATTCGCGATTTGGTCCGGGTCATGAGGTGCGTTGAGCGTCCGTCCCATCGGCACGAATCGATTCGTGGGGTGCTCCGACCGGATCCTGATCGGGGCCACGGTCGGTATCGCGTTGCTGCAGACGACGCTGCTGCTGGTCCGTTGCGGCTAGACACTCACAGCGGCGAGATCGCGGACCCGTGGAGAATCAGAAGGGCAGCTCCTAGGGCGCACGCCACTGCAACGTGCGCGACTATCGCAGCGATTCTGCGCGAACGGTTGCGGCGAGCGGCGATGCTGTGTGCGACGCTCAGCGTCACCCGAAACCAGTCTGGCTCTTCCAGGGTGGTCACTTCGGACTCCCGGTCGCGAGTAGTCGGGACGGATGAGGACGTGAGGTGCTTGCTCGAAATGTCGGCGCTGGACCGCAGTTGAACTCGGCGTACCCGACCCGGCCGGAGGGCGAACCCCCGACCCGGCCGGGCACACGGCGCGATGGCGCGTCAGCAGCCCTTGGTCCAGTAGTTCTTGACCGCGTGCATGCATGCGTTGAACGAGCGCGCCTGGCACACCGCGCAGATGTAGGCGACAACCGCGATCGCAATGCCAAGGATCGCGGCGACAGCCGCGACAACCGCCCACTCGGCCTCGAGCTGGTCGCGGCTCTCCGATCCCATGACGGCGGGCGCAGACCACCGGAAGCCGGCATCGGAATCGATGTGCGAGGGTGCATACAAGGTTGACATGGTACTCCTCGATTCAAAGTCAGTCGACGGATCCGCCGACGTCTGATGCTGGCACGCACCGAACGCCCGGACAAGGTCCGCACAAATATCCTCCCCGAACGCCGCCGATTGTTGGGACTCGTTGATGATGCGGTCTCTCGAGCCGAGATTGATTGCGCGGAGACGTTGGCCACCGGTAACTTTATACACCTGCGCGACCAGGGTCGATCGCAGAATCAAGTCGTTCGAAAGTTTTGAATCCGGCTTGACAGACCGCGGGTCTTGGGCTAGCAGTGAAGTGAGACCCCCGGATCGCAGCCGGGGCCAGGCCGGCCGGGATGGTCGGCCACCGCGACCAGGGCTCGGACGATCCGCACATCTGCGTCCAGCCACGGAACACTCAGCCACTCGCCCGCGCCAAGCCACTTCAGCTCGTCGTGCGCCGCGCGGGGCTCCGGGACACCGCCGACCACCTCGGCCAGCCAGAGCCGCATGGTGTAGGCCTCGGTCAGGCGCCACCCGCCGTCGTCGGGCCCAACAAGCTCCGCGCCGAGGCGGAGCCGCACTCCGAGCTCCTCCGCAATCTCGCGCTCCAGCGCCTGCAGCGGAGTTTCACCCGGCTCGACCTTGCCGCCCGGAAGCTCCCACCGGCCGGCAAGCGCCGGAGGCACCGAGCGCCGCGCAGCGAACAGCTCGCGCGGGTCGTCGAGGTGATCGACGATGGCGGCCGCAACGACGAGGATCGGCTGGGTCACGGAGGAAGTGTCCCGCACGCGGGACGGGCGGCGCGGCATCGCCGGACGGCCGACGCCGAACCGCGGAACCTGCCGCCGGACAGCATCACGCCCGGGGGCCTCAGCCGGAGCGCGGGGGGATGCGCTCGTCGTGCCGTGGAAACACGACTCTTACGGCAGAGGCACACCCGGGCGAGTTTTGGTGGGCTCGCGGCGGTCAGCGCCTCGGTGCGATCAGCGGAGGCCGACCGCGCGAGCTACTGCGACTGCGTCGGCCCGGGTGGAGACGCCGAGCTTGCGGTACAGGCTGCGAACCTGTGACTTGACGGTGTTGCGGGTGACGAAGAGACGCGTGGCGATCTGCTCCAACGTCGTGTCCTCGCTGAGGTTCGACAGGACGACGCGCTCCCGGCGGGTGAGCGGCGCCTCGAACGTGCCGTAGTCAACCCGGTACGGGCTGGTGAGCGTCTCCATCATGACCTCCCATGTCCCGCGGACCGTGTCAAGGGTGTCGGTCCGCGGTTCGTCTAACACTGGAGGAGAGAGGGCTGTAGACGTGGGATGACGCAGTTTTCACCCGCGAGTTTGGTCAGTGATGGGTATTCGGGTCTGCTAAGGCCCCGCGAGATCGCGTTTGCCCAGGTCAAGGCCGATTCCGCTAGAGACACGAAACAACGCCGTTCACCCGGACGGAGCAGTGCGGACCGATGGCGCGGCCGGCCTCCCTCTCCCGAGCGACACCGGCCCTCAGGTGGCCGTCACCTCCGAGAGTGATCTTCAAGCGCGCGTCGCGAGCGCCTCGTACTCCTCCGGGCTGAGCAGCTCCGCCGGCGCGTCCACCGCGACCTTGATCAGCCAGCCCTCGCCGTACGGGTCGGTGTTGACCAGCGCCGGGTCGTCGACGACGGCCGAATTGATCGCGATGACCTCGCCGTTGACCGGAGAGAACAGTTCGGAGACCGACTTGGTCGACTCGATCTCGCCACACACCTCACCCGCGCGCACCAGGTCGCCGACGGCGGGGAGCTCGACGTAGACGATGTCGCCAAGGGCCTCGGTGGCCGTGTCGGTGATGCCGACCTTGGCGGGTTCGCCGTCGTCCACCCACTCGTGCTCGGGCGTGTACAGCAGGTCCTTCGGGAAGGTGCTCACAGCTGGCTCCTCAGTCGATCGGGTCAAGAGTTGGCAGGTGCGGTGCCCCGGTCGAGCGGGGCGTGAGGCCTCAAGGACGACGGTAGAAGGGAAGTGCCACTACGCGCACCTGTTCGGCGCGACCTCTGACGTCGACCGCGAGAAGCGTGCCGGGTCCGCTGACCTCCGGCGTCACGTACGCCATCGCGATCGGATGCCCCAGAGTGGGCGACGGAGCGCCGGAGGTGACGGTCCCGACGTGCGGACCGCTCGGGCCCACCAGCACCGGGTAGCCGGTTCGCGCGGCCCGCCGGGTCAGGCCCTCGAGGCCGACCAGGAGCCGCGCCGGCTCCGAACCGGCGCGCGACCGCAGCGCCGCCTTGCCGACGAAGTCGCCCGGCTTGTCGAGCGCGACCACCCGGCCGAGGCCGGCGTCGTGCGGCGTCGTGGTGCGGTCGAGCTCTTGGCCGTAGAGCGGCATGCCGGCCTCGAGGCGCAGGCTGTCGCGAGCAGAGAGACCCGCCGGGATCAGCCCGTGCGGCTCGCCCGCGGCGCACAGTGCGTGCCAGACGGTCACGGCGTCGTCGGTCGAGACGAACAGCTCGAAGCCGTCCTCGCCGGTGTAACCGGTGCGAGCGACCCGCGCTTGGACGCCGGCGACGGTTGCGGGAACGGAGGCGTAGTAGTGCAAGGCGCGGACGGCGTCGGCGTCGGCCGGGTCGTCGACGAGGGCGGTGACGATCGCCTCCGCCTCCGGGCCCTGGACGGCGAGCAGAGCAGTGGTGAGGGAGTCGTCGGTGAGCGTGACGTCGAAGCCGTGGAACCGCGCGCGCAGCTCCTCGATGACGATTGCGCAGTTCGAGGCGTTCGCGACCACCATGAAGTGGTCCTTGCCCAACCGGTAGACGACGAGGTCGTCGATCACCCCGCCGTCCTCCGCGCAGATCATCGTGTACTTCGCCCGGCCGATCGCGATCCGGCCCATCGCACCGACGAGCGCGTAGTCGAGAGCTGCGACCGCCTGCGGCCCGACGACGTCGATCTCGCCCATGTGCGTGAGGTCGAAGAGCCCCGCGGCGGTCCGGGTGGCGCGATGCTCCTCGAGGTCCGAGCTGTAGCGCAGCGGCATCTGCCAGCCCGCGAACGAGACCATCATCGCGCCGAGCGCGAGGTGCTCCTCGTGCAGCGGGGTGTGCAGCTCGGGAGTCGTCGGCGTCGCGGCGCCGGGTGCGGCGCCGGTGAGGGCAGCGTGGTCAGTCATCAGGTCTCCAGCGGTCAGGTGTGGACGGGCTCGGCGAAGGCCTCGGGGGGTGGGCAGGTGCACATCAGGTTGCGGTCGCCGTATGCGTTGTCGATCCGGCGAACCGGTGGCCAGTACTTGTCGACGCGCAGACGGGCGACCGGGAACGCCGCGAGCTCGCGCGGGTAGGCGTGGGCCCACTCGTCGGCCGCGACCGACGTCGCGGTGTGCGGCGCCTGACGCAGCGGCGAGTCCTCGAGCGGCCAGGTGCCCGCGCCGACCGCCTCGATCTCATGGTGGATCGAGATCATCGCGTCGCAGAACCGGTCGAGCTCGCCGAGGTCTTCGCTCTCGGTCGGCTCGACCATCAGGGTCCCGGGCACCGGGAACGACATCGTCGGGGCGTGGAAGCCGTAGTCGATGAGCCGCTTCGCGACGTCCTCGGCCGTGACGCCGGTCTCCTTCGTGATCGCGCGCAGGTCGAGGATGCACTCGTGTGCGACGAGGCCACCCGGGCCCTTGTACAGCACCGGGTAGTGCTCGCGGAGCCGCGCGGCGATGTAGTTGGCGCCGAGCACGGCGAGCTGGGTGGCGCGGGTCAGCCCGTCAGGTCCCATCAGCGCGACGTACGCCCACGAGATCGGCAGGATCCCCGCCGACCCGTAGGCCGCTCCCGCCACCGGCCCGGACCCCGTCGACGCCGCACCGGCCGCCAGGGCGCCCCCCTGCGGGTCGTCGGCCAGCGGGTCGCCCGGCAGGAACGGCGCCAAGTGCTCCGCCACCGCGATCGGCCCCACTCCGGGGCCGCCGCCGCCGTGCGGGATGCAGAACGTCTTGTGCAGGTTCAGGTGCGAGACGTCGCCGCCGAACTGCCCCGGCTTCGCCAGACCGACGAGCGCGTTGAGGTTTGCTCCGTCGATGTACACCTGACCACCGGCGGCATGTACGAGCCCGCAAATCTGCCGCACCTCGGGCTCGTACACCCCGTGGGTGGAGGGGTAAGTGATCATGATCGCGGCCACCTGCGGCCCGTGCTCGGCCAGCTTGGCGCGCAGATCGGTGCGGTCGATCGCGCCGTCGTCGGCGGTCTTCACCACGACCACGCGCAGGCCGGCGAGCGCCGAGGACGCCGCATTGGTCCCGTGCGCGGACGCCGGGATCAGGCAGACGTCCCGCTGCTCGTCGCCGCGCGAGCGGTGGTACGCGCGGATCGCCTGCAGCCCGGCGAACTCCCCTTGCGAGCCCGCGTTCGGCTGCACGCTGACGGCTGCGTACCCGGTGATCTCGGCCAGCGACACCTCGAGGGAGGCGATCAGCTCGGCGTACCCCGCCGCCTGCTCGTGCGGTACGAACGGGTGGATCGCAGCGAACTCGGGCCACGAGATCGGCTCCATCTCGACCGCCGCGTTGAGCTTCATCGTGCACGAGCCGAGCGGGATCATCGTCCGGTCCAGCGCGAGGTCGCGGTCCGAGAGCCGGCGCAGGTAGCGCATCAGCTGGGTCTCGGAGCGGTGCGCGTGGAACACCGGATGGGTCAGGTACGGCGACGTGCGCCGAACGGCCTCGGGCAGCCCCGCCCAAGCGCCCGACGACGCGGCGGGCAATGCCTCCGATGCCGTCGCGCCCCCCGCTGCGCCAGCCGCCACCGCCGGAACCTCCGCAGACACAGCGCTGCGGAGCGCCTCGACCACCAGAGCGAGGTGCGCCGGCGTCGTCGTCTCGTCGCACGCGATCCCCACCCGGTCGGCGTCCACCAGCCGCAGGTTCACGCCGTGCTCCACCGCCGCGGCGACCACGGTTGGCGCAGCCCCCGGCACGCGCGCCACCACGGTGTCGAAGAACGCCTCGTGAACGACGTCGACCCCGAGCGAGCGAAGCGAGTCCGCCAACGCCACCGCATGCCCGTGCACCCGCTCGGCGATCGCCCGCAAACCCTCCGGCCCGTGGTAGACCGCGTACATCGCCGCGATGTTCGCCAGCAGCGCTTGCGCCGTGCAGATGTTCGACGTCGCCTTCTCCCGGCGGATGTGCTGCTCGCGGGTCTGCAGCGCCAGGCGGTAAGCGGGTGCGCCGTCGGCATCCACGCTGACCCCGACCAGGCGACCTGGCAGCATCCGCTCGAGTCCTTCGCGCACGGCCATGAACGCCGCGTGGGGACCGCCGTAGAACAGCGGCACCCCGAAGCGTTGTGCCGAACCCACGGCTACGTCGGCGCCGAGCTCCCCGGGCGGAGTCAGCACAGTGAGCGACAGCAGGTCCGCCGCGACCGTGACGAGCGCGCCGCGCGCCTTCGCCGCGGCAACCAGCGCATGCAGGTCGCGCACGACACCTGATGCACCCGGTTGCTGCAGCACGACGCCCACCAGGTCACCCTCGGGCAGCCCGCCCCCGAGGTCGGCCACCACGAGCGGTACGCCCACCGCGGCCGCACGCCCGCGCGCCACCGCGATCGTCTGCGGCAGGCACTCGGAATCGAGCACCACGACCCCGCCGTCCTTGCCCTTCACCGCGCGCCGCATCAGCATGACTGCCTCGGCCACCGCCGTCGGCTCGTCCAGCAACGAGGCGTTCGCGACCGGCAGCGCGGTCAGGTCGCTGATCATCGTCTGGAAGACGAGCTGGGCTTCGAGCCGGCCCTGCGAGATCTCCGGCTGGTACGGCGTGTACGCCGTGTACCACGCGGGCGATTCGAGCAGGTTGCGCCGGATCACGGCCGGGGTCACTGTGTCCGAGTAGCCGAGCCCGATCATCTGCACCATCGGTCGGTTCTTCGCCGCGATCGCCCGCAGCGCTGCGAGCACCTCGGCCTCACTCCGCGCCGCCGGCAGCGCGAGGGGCGCGTCCGAGCGGATGCCGACCGGGACGGCTGCGTCCACCAGCGCTTCGAGGGAGGCGTGCCCGACGACGCGGAGCATCGCCTGGACGTCGTCGACGCGCGGACCGACATGGCGGTCAACGAACTCGGCACTCGACGCGCGGACCTGCTGGGACTCAGTCACGGGCTGCTCCAAGGACATCCGGCGCAGGCCGGAACGGGCTGGTGGCCTCCCCGCTCTGTACCTGACCTGAGAGTTTTGCCGGCCACGGCCCGCCGCGAATCGCGTCGAGCCGGACCGGCTTGCACCGTCGGTGAGCCGCACCCGTCGGGCGCGGCTGCTCTCCAGAGTTGCCTCGCCTGGGCGGTACCGGTGCCTGAGAGATTCCCGGGGAGGGTTGCTCCTTCGGCGCCTCGGGCGGACCCGAGTGCTCTCCCGCCAAGGTTCGAGCAGCGCAATATGTGGTTGTCACGACGACGCCGAGACACGAGTCCGGGTCGCACCGACGACTCTAGTGTGCGGCGTACCGAGCACCGGAATCGCCACCCCGGATCTGAGACGCGGACCACTAGACGCCTGCCGCGAGCGTGCCACCGTCCCGGGCGCCGAGACGCCTGATGCCGGGCACCCGCTCAGGTGTCCCGGGCATCGGTGCCGGCAGTCGGGTAGGAGTCCGCCCCGGAGTCGGTCGGTCCGACAGCCGAGACTTCGCGAGACGAGCCGAGGAGTTCGCCGATCTGGCCGAGCACCCCGTCCGCCGACGCCTCGATCTGGTCCAAGCACAGCTCGAAGTCACGCGGAGTGCCGGACCACGGGTCGTCCAGGTCGAGGCCGGAGCGACCGGTGAGCCCCGGATCGAACGTTCGGATCAGCGCGATCCGGCCTGGCTCACCCGCGCGATCCCGGCCGGCCTCCGCCACGAGCGCCGAGAGTCGCCGAACCTGAGCCGACGTCGCAGCCAGCACCAGATCACGCTCGAACAGCTCTCCGGGGAGCACCCGACGGGCGCGGTGCTCCGGGACCGGGTAGCCGCGCGCGTCGAGCGCCCACCGGGCCCGCGGATCGATTCCGTTGCCCGCCTCCTCGCCGCTCACCCCGGTCGAGTCCACCGCCACCACGTCGCCGAGTCCCGCCCGCTCGAACCGATCCCGAAGCACGACCTCCGCCATCGGCGAACGACAGATGTTCCCGGTGCAGACGGTCATGATGCGGAAGGCGATCGGCATGGGGCCATTGTGCCGGTCCCCTAGGCTGGGCAGATGGCCACGAAGGAACCGCGCCGCTCCAGCACGCTCGACTGGAAGATCAGCTTCCGGCTCTCGACCGTCCTCCTCGGCTGCGTGTTCGCCTCGATCACCTTCGCCACGCTCGCGGTGCTCCTGCTCCTGACCGCACCTGACCAACAGCTCATGTCCGACGCCAACACGACGGCGCTGCAGATCGGCCTCATGATCGGGGGCCTCGGGACCCTGCTGATCTTCCTGGTCGGACCGTCGACGGCGTACTTCCTCGGTCATCTGCTGCGCAGGACCGGAAACCAGGGCCTGCACATCCTTGCATTCGGGGCGGCCGGAGCTCTGCTCGGCGCAATGGTGGGTTGGCGCATCTTCGGCACCTCCTCGGTGAGCATCCTGGCCGCGCTCCTGGGCATCTCGGCAATGGTGGCTCGCGCAGTCGTGTCGCCGTACGCGCAGCGCTGACCTGGCGCCGAGCGCCGTCTCGCACCTACGGCTACCGTCTGCCCTGTGAGTGCTCGCGCCATTGCCGTGACGGGGTCCACGGGTCAGATCGGCTCGCGGGTTGCGCGGTTGATCTCAACTCGCGGCGTCCCCCAGCGTCTGTTGATACGCGAACCGACCAGACTGCAGGAGTATGACGGCGCGACCGTGGTCGCCGTGCCCGGCGGCTATGCCGACGTAGACGGCATGCGTGCGGCCCTCGACGGCATCGACACCCTCTTCCTCGTCTCGGCCAACGCCGGACCCGAGCGTGTTGCTGAGCACGCGTCCGCCATCGGTGCCGCTCGGGCCGCCGGCGTCAGCCACGTCGTCTACCTGTCGTTCCTCGGGGCGTCCGCGATCGCGACTTTCAGCTACGCACGCGACCACTGGGCGACCGAGCAGCAGGTGCGCGCGAGCGGCATGGCGTTCACGTTCTTACGGGACAGCTTCTACCACCCGCTGCTCCCGTCGATGGCGGGCCCCGACGGCGTCATCCGCGGTCCGGCCGAGAACGGACGGATCGTCACGGTGTCACCCGGCGACGTGGCCGAGGTCGCAGCGGTGATCGCGCTGGATCCGGAACCGCACAACGGCGTGACCTACGAGCTGACCGGTCCAGCTCCCTTCACGCTCGAGGACGCTGCGGACGTGCTCGCCGTGGCTTCCGGCCGACCGATCCGGTACGAGCGCGAGACCCTGGCGGAGGCGTACGCCTCCCGCGCCCAGTACGACGCACCCCGCGCCGTTCTCGACGCCTGGGTCACCACCTACACCGCGATCGCCGCGGGCGAGCTGGACGTCGTCTCGACCGAGGTGGAAGCTATCACCGGGCATCGGGCCGAGACGCTGGAGAACTGGTTGCGCCGACACCCCGAGTCGTACCGGCACCTGCTGCTCGACTGATCGAAGCGGCTCGCTGTACGGGTCACGCCGCGAGACCGTAGTGCGTCCAGAACGCCGGCGGCGGTGTCCACCAGGCCACGCTTGGCGACCACGATCCGGCACCCCACCACCAGCCGTGCCCCGGCGTCGGGCCCGGGTGAGGGCCCGGGTGAGGCATCGGGCCCGGGCTCGGGTGCGGTTTGGGCGCCTTGGCGATCGTCACCGGGATCGACACCTCCGTGCCGGTCGTCGCACCGGTGATGGTGAGCACCTGAGCGCCCTCGGGCGCCTTGGGAAGCGTCACCGTGACGCTCGCGGTGCCGTACTCGTCGTTGATCGCGGTGCCGAGCGTCGCATCCACCGGGAACGTGCCGAGCACCTTGTGACCGAGCGAGACCTTCACCGCGGAGTCGCGCAGGTCCGCCGGAGCGGACATGACGAGCGAGGTGAGGTTGAAGCTCAGCTGCTGACCGGCGGTCAGCATCGCGCCGGGAGCGAGGCCGACGACGCCGACGGCGCGCTGCGAGTAGTCGGGCGCGAGGGTGCCGGTTGCCGCGAGGTACTCGACCATTGCCGTCAGGTCGACCCGGCCGGAGTCGGCCTGGTTGGTGCCCTGGGCGAATACCCCGAAGTTGTCGCCGCCCGAGGCCAGGAACGAGTTCACCGTGACCACGAAGGCGGCCGCGGGCGTGACCGGCACACCGTTCAACGACATCGACAGGATCCGGGACCCGGCGGCCGCGGTCGGGTCATAGGTGTAGTCGAAACCCTTCGAGACGCCGAGCTTCAGGAACGGACGGGACGCACCCGCCGGTTGCCACTGCTGCTCGAGCACTCCCTTGAGCTGTGCGCCCGTCAGCGTCAAGGTGACGAGCGTGTTGGCGAACGGCTGGACGGCCGCGGCCTGCTGGAACGTCACGTTCGTCGGGTACGACGTCGGGTCCACGCCCACCAGGTCGGCCCGCAGACCGCCCGGGTTCATGAACGCGATCTGCGCCCCGAGACCCTCGGTCGCCCAGCGCTGGACCTCGGCGACCGAGTTGCCGAGGGTGGACTCGCCACCGCGGTTCTCGGTGACGCCGTCGGCCAACCGGGCCCGGAACAGCGGCCCCCGAAGCGTGCCGAGGACCTGCGCACCGAGCACCGCGGACTGCGCGACGGCGTCGGTGACGATCGCGGCGACGGCCGGGTCGGCCGGGTAGTTGCCGGCCAGCGCGAGGATCGAGGTGTCGATGCCCACGAGTGACTTCGTGGCGTTGTCGACCTGGAACACGAGACGGTTGAGGTTGGTGCCGTACTGACCGGCCGAGACGACCGGCCGCGAGGTCACCGCGCGGCCCGCAGCCGCCCACTCCGGGACCGGCACACTGTGGTTGTACGCGAGGCGGGTGTGACCGGAGACGATCGCGTCGATGTCCGGGCTCGCGCCGAGGACGATCTTGCCGAAGTCGGAAGCCGGGTCGACGGCCGAGTCGTACGCCGTCGTGGCAGCCCCCTCGTGCACGAGCATGACCACTATGTCGGCGCCCGCCGCCTTGAGCGCGGCAGCGGAGCGGTTCGCGGCGGTGGTCTCGGGCTCGATCGTCAGGCCGGCGATGCCGGTCGGTGAGACCAGCTCGGGCAGGTGATGGGTGACTACCCCGACGAAGCCGACCTTGATACCGCTCAGGTCGATGGTCCAGGTCTCCGGCAGCGCGGGGTTGCCAGTGGCGGTGTCACGCACGTTTGCGCCCAGATACTTCCAGGTCGCGCCGCCGTACGGGTTGGTCGTCGCGTCGTACGGCGCCATCACGCGGTTCACCAGGTCCGGGTACCCCTGGTCGAACTCGTGGTTGCCCACCGCCGAGACCTGCAGCCCGGCAGCGTTGAGGGCGTCGATCGTCGGCTTGTCGTGCGCGATGAACGACTCGAAGGTCGAGGCGCCGATCAGGTCTCCGGCCGCGGCAAACACCGTGTTCGGGTTCTCCGCGCGCAGCTGCTCAACGGCTCCGGCAAGCACGGCCGCGCCCGCCTCCACGCCGTTGGCCTTGATCCGGCCGTGGAAGTCGTTGGTTGCCAGGACCTGGATCGAGGTGACCCCGGCGGCCGGTGGATCTCCCGTCGCCGCGCCAGCCGGCCCTGCGGGGCTCAGCAGACCGGCGACGACGAGGCTCGACCCGAGGCCCACTGCGGTGAGGCGCCGTCGGAGACTGAAGCTGGACATGGCCATGGCTCGGTCCTCTTCCGGTGCGATTCCACGAGAGTCGCAGGGGTAGGAGGCCGGCCGCCGATCACGCCGTGAACCACGTGGAAACCGGTCGTGAACCCTTACCCGCGGTGTGGTCCCACCGTCCTACCCGCCCCGGTGTGCCGCGAACCGAGGGGCGACTCTTCACAGAATCTCCACACTTCGCGAGGACCACGGCAGCGGACCGCGGCCCGTGCGGGTGGCGACGCGGAGGGTCAGTACGTCCAGCCGCTCGAGACGTACGCGGTGAACGCGATGATGGCGGGGGTGGTGATACCGAGCTCGCGGCCACCACCAAGAAGGAGATCCTCCCGACCGAGCAGATGCCCGGTCTTCGGATCGATGATGAGGATCAATCGCTCCGGGCCGCTGTCCCGCAGCTCGAGCGAGATGCCAACCCCTTCTCGCCCGACGCGGTCGCGGGTCTGCCCGATGTCGACCAGGTTGGGATCCTGCGCGAGCGCGGCCCAGAGTGCCGCCTCCACCTGGGGCGTGATCACGGAGAAGGAATACAGGTCCGCGATCGCGAGGAACTCACACCGGCTCTGCGCGGGCGAGCCCTGGACACCCGTGCAACCGCCCTTGAGGTCCAGCTGATCGCGCAGCAAGCGGGGGTCCTGCGAAAGCGATGCCACGTGGGCGGCGTCGACGGTGCCCGCGGGCGCGGTGTCGGTCGACTGCGCCGGGAGCGCCAGGTCGGTCGAGATCGTGGAGCGCCCGTCGGCGCTCAGTGCCGCGCCCCGACGGTTGACCTGCGTGTACGAGCCGTCAGGACGCACCGTGGTCTCCACCACGTTCGGCACGACCACGGCCGAGGACGCGTCCTGGCGAGCTTGCGCGACTGTCAGGTCCCAGCTGTCGGTGACGACCCGCTGGACGCCACCGGCAGCCTCGACCGTGGGCTGCGCACTCGCGACGGCCGAGAGCTGGAGCAACAGATCGGCCGCCGGTCGCCCGTCGCGGATGGCCAGGGTGTGAGCATCGACGAACTCGAACGCCAGCGGCGGCGGGGTGATGGCTTCGGCGGTGTTCGAGGTGTTCCAGGGCTGGACCACCCCGAGCAGCGCGATCGCCAGCACCGAGGCGGCCGCGACTCCAGTCATCGCGAGCCGCCGGGACGGCCGCCAGCCACTCACGCGGGCCGCGGGACGCACCCGCTCGGCAGTGGAACTCTGCGGACTTGCCACGATCCGCTCCAGCAGTTGCGAACGCCGCTGCGCATCGCCGGCGTGCGCCACACCCGTGGGCGCTGGGGCTACCTGAGCCATCAGCACGCGGACCCGATCCACGTCACTCTGCGCTCGTCGGATAGGGATCATTCGGCACTCTCCTGTGCCGCGGTGCGCATCTCCCAGAGCTGTTGCGCGGTGGCGTCGTCATTCGTCGCGAGGCCGCCGGCGCGCATCAGGGCGGCCAACCGGCGGCGGGCCCGGACCAGGCGCATCGCTATCGCGGTCCTCGAGGTGTCGAGGACCTCGGCCACCTCATCGATCGACAGGCCCTCCCAGGCGACCATCTGCAGGAGTTCTTGCTCCCTCGGAGGCAGCTTCAGGAACACGGCGGTGGCTGCCTGCCGCGCATCCACCATCGGGCCGTGATCGGGCTCCACGACGGGAACACCCGCGAAGACGGCGGCCTTCAGCGCGGTGTCGAGCTTGCTGGCCCGGAACTTCGCGCGTTGCGCATTCGAGAGCATGTTGCGCGCCACCCCGAAGGTCCAGGCCCGCAGGGACTGCTTCTCGTCCTCGGTCTCCGGCGCGTCGGGCCATCGTCGCCAGACGACGAATAAGGTCTCGGATACCACGTCCTCGGCCGTGCTCGGGTCGGTCCGCCGCCCCGCGTAGCTGAGGATGTCGGGGTACAACGAGTCGAAGACCGCGCGGAACTCGTCTTCCGTCACGGTCTCACCTCCCTGGCCCGACACAGGAAGGATACCTACGGCAGTCATGGCATCAGCAGTACTGATAGGTGCTCAGGAACGCCGCCCGAAGGGCAGAGGGGGTGCCGCTGACGCTGGCGACACTCGTCCCGGCCGCGTAGCAGTAGCTCGGCACGCTCTGGTTGACGCTCGGGAACATCAGCGTGCGACCAGCGCGGCGGTTCCAGATCGACCCGACCCGCGCGAAGTAGCTGGGCATGCTGTAGGTGACGCTGTCGCCCGACAGCGCCCACAGCGAGCCCTGGAAGTTCGCCCGGTCCCAGACGCAGAAACGACCGGCCGGGCAGCTGCTCATGCTCAGGGTTCCGGCGCCGATCGCGACGAACACGGCCGCGCCATCGGCGTAGATGATCTTGTTGCCGACAACCTTGGCTCCCAGCGGCTGACGCGCCAACTGTGCGGCGAGCTCCTCTTCAGCGGTGGGCACCGCGGCCGTCACAGCGGGCGCGGCCGAGGGATCGGTAGCCGCGGGGTCGATCACCGGCGGCTTAGCAACGACGGAGGGAGACGCGGCCCAGGGGGCCGAGTCGGTGCGATGGCCCGGTGCTCCGACGGCTTCGGCGGTGGCGCTGCTGCCGAGAACGAGCCCGGCTGCGACGACGAGGCCGAATACCGGGGCCACGGCGACCAGCGCACCCATCGCTGACCGCCGCAACCCCGACCGTGGACGGGAGAGGTTTCCGCTCACAATCCACACATGTCCGGTAGCCCGGCTGAATAACGGGGACAGAGATGATTTCACCCTTTCGGGTGGCGCCGGGCGAGCGGGCGGAGTAACGGGCGAGGATCGGAGGGCGCCCGGAGGGTCGCCGAGACGGCGCGGTCCAGTATCCGAGAGCTGGACCGCCGACTGATCGTGGTGCGCGAGGGGGGAGTTGAACCCCCACGCCCTTTCGGGCACACGGACCTGAACCGTGCGCGTCTGCCTATTCCGCCACTCGCGCGCGCCGCAGAAGACTAGCACGGGGCCTCCCAGGCCCCTCGGGCGTGTCCGAAATCAACCGATCTGCGCATCCGAGCCCGTGTCTACGGCCACCTATCCGGCCAGTGGTCGTTACGATCAGGAAGTGCCGCATCCGGCACGACTGCATGTGCCCGTGACCTGCGGCGACGAACGATGCCGCAGGCAGCGAGCGAGGAACGAGCCGAGGAGGTGTCATGGGGGTACTCGACCGCTTCGAGAAGGGTGTCGAGCGGGCCGTCAACACCGCCTTCGCGAAGGCCTTCCACAGTGACCTGAAGCCGGTCGAGATCGCCAGCGCGTTGCGCCGAGAGGTCGACGACCGCGCCGTCGCGATGGACCGGGACCGAACGATCGTGCCGAACGAGTTCACCGTCGAGCTGTCGCCGGCCGATCAGGCCCAAGTGATCGGTTGGGGAGCGGAGACCCTGGCGGACGAGTTCGCCGCCAACGTCACCGAGTACGCCGGCTCGCAGCGTTACGTCTTCGTCGGTCCGGTGACCGTCACCTTCGTCGAGAGCGACGAGCTCGAGACGGCCCGGTTCCGGATCCGCTCGGCGACGGCTCGCGGTGCGGCTGCTCCCGCGACGGTCTCGGCGCCGAGCCCGCGCCACCCACTCGTCGACATCGACGGTCAGCGCTACCTGTTGACCGGACCGGTCACGATCATCGGGCGCGGCTCCGACGCCGACATCATCGTGGACGACCCGGGCGTCTCCCGGCGGCACCTCGAGATCCGGATCGCCGACCACGGCGTGGTCGCGACCGACCTCGGCTCGACCAACGGCACCTATGTAGAGGGCCACCACGTACCCGCCGCCACCCTGGTCGACGGCAACACGATCACCATCGGGCGCACCAGGATCATGTTCTGGACCGGGCACGACGACGACGACGTTCAGTGACCGCGGCTCATGAGTGAGCTCGCTGTCACGCTGCTCCGGCTCGGCTATCTGTTGCTCCTCTGGGTGTTCGTGCTGTCGGCGATCGGCGTCCTGCGCCGGGACCTCTACGGGACCAGGATCCTGAACCGCCGCCAGCTGCGCGCCGAGCGCCGAGCCGCCGAGCCGGCGGCGGCAACCCCGGCGCCGGGCCCCGGGGTTGCGCGGCGCACGAACGAGCCGACCCGTCTCGTGGTCACCGAGGGCGGGTTGCGCGGCACCACGTTGCCGCTCGGCGCGTCCGCGATCCTGATCGGCCGGGCTCCCAGCTGCACCCTGGTGCTGGACGACGACTATTCGTCGTCCCGGCACGCGCGGATCTACCCTGACGCGGGCCAGTGGTTCGTTGAGGACCTGGGTTCCACCAACGGCACGTTCCTCGACGGGAGCAAGGTCGAGGGATCGATGCCGATCCCGCTCGGTGCTCCGGTGCGCATCGGGCAGTCCGTGATCGAGCTGCAGAGGTGAACCTCCCGTGAGCATCGCCCTGCGCTACGCCGCGCGCTCCGACGTCGGCCTGGTGAGGAGCAACAACCAGGACTCCGCATTCGCCGGGCCGCACCTCCTCGTCGTGTGCGACGGCATGGGGGGCGCTGCCGGCGGCGACGTCGCGTCGTCCGTCGTGGTCGCGCACCTCGCCCAGCTGGACGACGAGGCCCACGGCCCGGACGACATCGTCCGCGAGCTCGAGTCGGCAGTGGCCGCGGCACATGCCGAGATGCTCGATCGGGTCAAGGCGGAGCCTGCGCTCGCCGGCCTCGGCACGACGGTCACCGCGATCCTGCGCGCCGAGAACAAGTTCGCGATGGCGCACGTCGGGGACTCGCGGGCCTATCTGTTGCGCAACGGCGAGCTCACCCAGGTCACGACGGACCACACCTTCGTGCAGCACCTGGTGAACACCGGCCGCATCACGCCGGAGGAGGCCGAGCAGCATCCGCAGCGCTCGGTGCTGTTGAGAGTCCTCGGCGACTTCGAGCCCGACATCCCGCTCGACATCTCGATGCGCGAGGCACACGCCGGTGAGCGCTGGCTGCTGTGCTCGGACGGGCTCGCCGGTGTGGTCAGCCGGGACACGCTCCTGGAGACGCTTCGCGACACCAAGGACGTCGGCGCCTGCGCGGACAAGCTCGTCCAGCTCGCGCTCCGGGCCGGCGGACCGGACAACGTCACCTGCATCGTCGCTGACGTGATCGAGCTGGACGCCCTGCCCGACGGAGCAGTGCCGGGCGCCGCCTCGCAGATCGTCGGGGCGGCGGCCGTCGAGCGGCACCGGCCATCCACCGCTGGTGACGGACCCGCCGCGCGAGCGGCCGGGCTGGGGCGAGCCGGCTCGGACAAGACGCCGGATTCGCACCCTGAGGACGAGCTCGAGGTCGCCGACGGGCCCGGTCGCAAGCGCCGCTCGCGGATCCGCCTGATCGCCCTCGGCGTCGTCGTCGCACTCCTCGTCTCGGCCTGGGTCGCTGGATACGGCTGGACCCAACGGCAGTACTACGTGGGCGTTGCGGACGGGAAGGTCGCGATCTATCAGGGCATTCCGCAGACGGTCGGGCCGCTCGTCCTGTCCTCGGTGTACCAGCGCTCCGACCTCAGGATCGCTGAGCTTCCCGGGTTCATGCAGGCTCGCCTCGCCAACGCGATCCAGACGAACGGCCTCCGAGACGCGCAGACCCGAGTCTCGGCCATCGCCGCCGACCTGCGGTCCCCCGCGCCTCCCAGCCCCGCGCCCACCGCCACGCCGCCGGCCGCGGCGACTCCTTCCGCCGAGGGTGCGACCGCAACGGGACCGACCTGATGGCCACGGTGACCCCGCACCGGCTCAGAGCCGGGCGCGGCATCGAGCTGGCGCTGCTCGTCCTCGCGCTCGCGATCGGCATCGGCGCGTATGCGCTGGTCGGGCTCAACACTCGTGGCCAGGTGCCGGCCAACATCGTCGGCTACGGCCTCGGCATCGCGGTGATCGCGTTCGGGCTGCATCTCGTCCTCAGGCTGCGCGCGCCGTACGCCGACCCCGTCATCCTGCCCACGGTGGTGGCGCTGAACGGCCTCGGTCTCGCGATGATCTACCGCCTCGACGTCGCCGAGGCGGCGCGCGGCCACCTCGAGGACTTCGCCAGCCGACAGCTCGCCTGGACGGCCCTCGGCGGCATCTTCGCTGCCGCGGTGCTGATCACACTGAAGGACCACCGGACCCTGCGCCGCTACACGTACACCGCGATGATCGTCGGTCTCGTTCTGGTCGTCCTGCCGCTCGTCCCGGGCATCGGTGCGGACATCAACGGTGCCCGGATCTGGGTGCACATCGGCGGGAACTCGCTTCAGCCCGCCGAGCTCGCCAAGCTGGCGCTCGCCATCTTCTTCGCGGGGTACCTCGTCACGAACCGGGAGACCCTGGCGCTGGCCGGACGGAAGGTGCTCGGTCTGCAGCTGCCGCGGGCCCGAGACCTGGGTCCGATCCTGCTGGTCTGGGTGTTCTCGCTGGGCGTCCTGGTGTTCGAGCGCGACCTCGGCACGTCATTGCTGTTCTTCGGTCTGTTCGTCGCGATGCTCTACATCGCCACCGAGCGGGTCAGCTGGGTCCTCATCGGCCTCGCCCTCTTCGCGGGTGGCGCGGCGCTCGCGGCGCGCTCGTTCGCCCACGTCGGCGCGCGGTTCACCATCTGGCTGCACGCGATGGACCCCGCGGTGTACAGCAAGTCGCCCGGTGGCTCCGAGCAGCTCGTTCGCGGCCTGTTCGGGATGGCCAGCGGCGGCCTGTTCGGCACCGGGTTGGGACAGGGTCGTCCGGACCTCGTGCCGTACGCGGAGTCCGACTTCATCGTCTCCTCGCTCGGCGAGGAGCTCGGACTGACCGGGCTGATCGCGATCCTGACCTGCTACCTCGTCTTCTCGCAACGCGGTCTGCGCACCGCGGTGGGTGTCCGCGACGGGTTCGGCAAGCTGCTGGCGGGCGGCCTGGCGTTCGTCGTCGCATTCCAGTGCTTCGTCGTCGTCGGCGGGGTGACCCGTCTCATCCCATTGACCGGCCTGACCATGCCGTTCTTGGCCTATGGCGGCTCCTCGCTGCTGGCCAACTGGGTGATCGTCGCCCTCCTGCTCCGCGTCTCCGACGATGCACGACGACCGTTCGCGGCCGGCGTACGGGTGTTCGGGAACGTCCCGCGCGGCCGCCCCGTGCCGGACGGCGCACGAGCGGTACGAGGGGATGGCGCGACCGCTGAAGAAGCGATCTATCAACCGACCGAGATCGTCAGTGGCCCGATCCGCAAGTCCCGCACCCCGGAGTCGAGCGGAGGCGAGAAGTGAACACCCCGCTCCGCAAGCTCGCGACCGTCATGATCGTCATGTTCGTCGCCCTGATGCTCAGTGCGACCTGGGTGCAGTACGTCAAGGCCCCCTCGCTCAACGCCGACGGCCGCAACGTCCGCGGCCTGTACCGCGAGTACGGCAACTACCGCGGCCCGATCATCGTCGGCGGAGAGCAGGTGGCTTGGTCGGAGCCGGTGAAGGACTCCTTCGGGTACCAGCGCAAGTACGCCGACGGCGCTCTCTACTCCGCAGTCACGGGTTTCTACTCGGTGGTCTACGGCCGCACCGGCATCGAGTCCACGAACAACACCGTGCTCAACGGCAGCGCGGACTCGCTGTTCATCACGCGGGTCCAGGACCTCGTCACCGGCCGGCAGCAGCGCGGGGCGACGGTCGAGCTGACGATCGACCCGGCGGTCCAGAAGGCGGCCTCAGCGTCCCTCGGCACGCAGAAGGGCGCCGTGGTGGCGCTCGACCCACGCACCGGTGCGATCCTCGCGATGGTCACCTCGCCATCGTTCGACCCGACCCTCCTCGCGGGACACGACATCTCTGCGGTCAACACGGCCTACCAGACGCTGTTGCACGACCCGAAAGGCCCCCTCGTGAACCGTGCGATCTCGGGTGACACCTACCCGCCCGGATCGATCTTCAAGCTCGTGACCGCGGCGGCCGCCCTCCAGTCCGGTCGGTACCAGCCCGACACCCTGCTGTCGGCGCCGCGCGAGCTCGCGCTGCCCCTGACCAGCACCAAGATCCAGAACTTCGGTGGCGAGTCGTGCTCGCCGAACGGAACGCTCAGCCTGGCGGACTCGCTCCGGATCTCCTGCAACACGAGCTTCGCGCAGCTCGGTCTCGATCTCGGTGACCAGGCGCTGCGCGACCAGGCGCGCGCCTTCGGGTTCGGCCAGACCCTGAACATCCCGCTCCGGGTCACCCCGAGCACGTTCCCTGACAACCTCGACGCCCCCCAGACGGCGATGTCCGCCATCGGCCAGTTCGAGGACCGCGTCACGCCGCTCCAGGTCGCCATGGTCGCGTCCGCCATCGCCAACCAGGGTGTCCTGATGACGCCGTACCTCGTAGCCACGGAACGCAGCGCGGATCTCCAGGTCATCTCACGGACCACCCCGACCGAGTTCGGGCGACCGATCTCCGCGACGACGGCGACGCAGCTGACAGACATGATGCTGGGCGTCGTCCGGAGCGGGACCGGGCGATCGGCTGCGATCGCAGGCGTCGACGTCGCCGGCAAGACCGGAACTGCCGAGGTCCCCGGCGGGGCTCCCGAGGCATGGTTCGCGGCGTTCGCACCCGCGAGCGCTCCGACCGTGGTGGTCGTGGTCCTCGTCGAGCAGGGCGGGAACCTCGGCAACGAGGCCACCGGCGGGCAGGTCGCCGCGCCGATCGCCCGCGCCGTCATCCAGGCGGTGCTGAAGAAATGAAGCCGGCGATCGGACTGATTCTCGGCGGGCGATACCGCTTGCGCGGGCGGCTGGCCGTCGGCGGGATGGGCGAGGTGTGGGTAGGCCACGACGACTCGCTGGCCCGCGACGTCGCCGTGAAGGTGCTGCGCGAGGAGTTCGCGGGCGACCCAGGCTTCCTGGACCGCTTCCGCACCGAGGCGCGGAACAGCGCTCTCCTCTCCCACCCGAACATCGCGCAGCTGTACGACTACGGCGAGCAAGAGGGCTCGGGCTTCCTGGTGATGGAGCTCATCCATGGCGAGCCGTTGTCCGACCTGCTCGCACGCGAGCCGATCCTCTCGGTGAACCGCCTGCTCCCGATCCTCGCCCAGACCGCGCGAGGCCTGCATGCCGCTCATGTGGCCGGCGTCGTGCACCGCGACATCAAGCCCGGCAACTTGTTGCTCTCGCGTGAGGGCAGGGTCAAGATCACCGACTTCGGGGTCTCGCTGGCCACCAACCAGGTGCCGATGACGGCCGCCGGAATGGTGATGGGCACGGCGCAGTACCTCTCGCCCGAGCAGGCGATCGGCCGGCCGGCCACACCGGCCTCGGACATCTACTCGCTCGGGATCATCGCGTACGAGGCGATCCAGGGACACCGGCCCTTCACCGGGGCGACCTCGGTGGACATCGCGATCGCCCATGTCAAGGAGGAAGTGCCGCCGATCACCGAGCCGGTGCCGCCCGAGCTCGACGCCCTCATCATGCGGATGCTGGCCAAGGAGCCGGCCGACCGACCCCGCTCGGCCGCGTCGCTGGCCCGGATGCTCGACGCCATGGTCGCCCACACCCCCGCGGCGGGCACCCCGGCGGCCCCCGCGCGCGACACGGTGGCCGCCGCCATGAGTGCGGGCGGCCCAACCCCGGACCGGCGCCCCGAGCCGGTCGCCCCCACCGGTGCGCCTCCCGAGAGCGGTGGATCACCGGGAGGCCGGCAGGCGCACCTTGGGCCCGAATCGGAGATCCCACCGTCCTACCCACCCCGCCGAGACCTTCAAGGGGCGCGGCATCTGGAGCGGGACGGCCTGCCGACGGCGAAGCCCGCCGGCCGGAGGGTCGCGCCCCGGTGGACCTCGGTCACCACGGGTCTGAGGTTCGGCCCGCTCACGACACCAGGGATCGCCCTGCTGCTCCTGGTGCTCGTCGCACTGCTCGGCGCGCTGGTCGCGTCCCGCATCCACGGCGCCGGAAGCCCGTCGAAACCCCGGTCTCCCAGTTCACAGATCCAGACCTATGTCAGAGAATCTCCCGAGCCCAGCCATCGGGATGGAATGATCATCCCGATCGTCGCCTCGCACGAGTTCCGTGCGACCGAACTGTCAACGACGAAGGACACCTAGTGGCGGACGAAGCACCCCGCATCCTTGCCGGACGCTATGAGATCGGCGAGCTGATCGGCCGCGGCGGCATGGCCGAGGTCCACATCGGCCATGACACCCGGCTCGGACGCACCGTGGCGATCAAGGTGCTGCGCTCCGACCTCGCCCGCGACCCCTCCTTCCAGGCCCGTTTCCGCCGCGAGGCGCAGGCCGCCGCCTCGCTGAACCACCCGGCCATCGTCGCGGTCTATGACACCGGCGAGGACCTGGTCACCGAAGCGAATGGCTCGGTCTCGCACGTCCCGTTCATCGTGATGGAGTACATCGAGGGGCACACGGTCCGCGACATCTTGCAGGACGGCTCCGCCGTTCCGATCGACGAGGCCGTCGAGATCACCACCGGGGTGCTCTCGGCCCTCGAGTACTCGCATCACGCCGGCATCATCCACCGCGACATCAAGCCCGCGAACGTGATGCTCACGCCGACGGGCGCGGTCAAGGTGATGGACTTCGGCATCGCGCGGGCCGTGGCCGACGCCGCCGGCAGCATCACCCAGACCCAGGCCGTGATCGGCACGGCACAGTACCTGTCTCCCGAGCAGGCCCGCGGCGAGACCGTCGACGCCCGCAGTGACCTCTACTCGACCGGCTGCCTCCTTTTCGAGCTGTTGACCGGCCGGCCACCCTTCGTCGGGGACTCGGCGATCTCGGTGGCATACCAGCACGTTCGAGAGGCCGCGCCGCACCCCAGCATGTACGCCGCTGACGTGCCCGAGGTGCTCGACCGGATCACGGTCAAGGCCCTCGCGAAGGAGCGGGACGCTCGCTACGGCAGCGCTGCGGAGTTCCGGGCCGACCTCGAGGCTGCTGCTCGTGGCGGAGCCGTCGGCGCCCCGGCCATCGTCGCCGGGGGAGCCGCTGCACTTGCGTCTCAGACAGTCCCTGTCACGGCATCGACGCAGGTCCTCTCGCCGGGCGCGGCGGCCACCCAGGTGGGCGGCGCGGCACCGGTACCCGGGTGGTCACCGATCGGGGCGCACGCGGCGCCGAGCTCCGAAAGCCATCTCGATGAAGAGGACTCCTCGCGCCGTCGCGGGCTCATGTGGGCGCTCATCGCGCTCGGCGTGCTCGCCGTCGGCGCGATCGTGGCGTTGTTCGTGCTCACCAACTCGGGTGAACCGGTGAAGCCGAAGCAGATCACCTTCCAGACCCTCGAAGGGATGACAGAAGCCGCCGCCAAGGCAAGACTGACCGAATTGAAGCTTGTCTATGCCGGGAACCAGGAGACGAGCGACACCGTCGATGTGGGCAAGGTGACCCGGAGCGATCCTGCTGCTGGGACGCTGGTGGACCCGGGTTCGACGGTCCGGGTCTGGATCTCGACCGGCAAGGCCACGGTCAAGCTGACGGACCTCAACGGGTACACGTTCGCGGATGCCCAGGCGTACCTCAAGGCACAGAACCTGGTCCTCGGGACGCCACAGCAGGACAACAGCCCGACCATCGAGAAGGGCCGCGTGACGAAGACCGACCCGCCCGCGGGCACCACCGTGGCGCCGGGGGACACGATCACGCTGTTCCAGTCGAGCGGGCTCGTCGACCTGACGAACCTGGTGGGTTCGAAGAAGGCCGATGCCCTCGCCAAGCTGAACGAGCTGAGACTCAACGTGGTGCTGAATCCCACCCCGAGCGACCAGCCGGTCGACCAGGTACTGGCGCAGGACCGGACCCCGGGTCCCGTTCCGCAAGGCTCGACGATCACGCTGACGATCGCCGTGGCCCCGCCGCCGCCGACGATGGTCACGATCCCCGACGAGAAGGGCAAGTCGCTGAGCGTGGCCCAGGCCGATCTCACGGCGCTGGGGCTCACGTCCACCAACAAGACGGAACCCTCGACGAGCGTCCCGCCGATCCCGCCCGGGTCCGTCACCCGAACCGACCCCCCTGCGGGCACCTCGGTGGCCGTGGGATCCGCCGTCGTCATCTGGGTGTCTGGCCCCTAGGCCCCACCGGCGGCTCGCGCGCAGGAGCCGCGGGCGTGGCGTGGGCTGACAGCGATGGGGCGCCGTGGACCGGCGCTGCCTTCTAGCGCCGCACCAGCGGCGCGAGACCGACCGAGCGCTCGATCGCGTCCGTCGCCCCGCACACCGCGAGCCAGTTCGCGAGCAACCGGTGCCCGCCTTCAGTGAGCACCGACTCCGGGTGGAACTGGACCCCGTGCAGCGGGAGGTCGCGGTGCTGCAGCCCCATCACGATGCCGGTTGCCGTGGTCGCCGTCACGATCAGCTCGGCCGGGATGGTCTCGGGCCGGACCGCGAGCGAGTGGTAGCGAGTCGCGGTGAACGGCGTCGGGAGGCCCTCGAGCACTCCCTGGCCGCGGTGCTCGATCAGGCTCGTCTTGCCGTGCATCAGCTCCGGGGCGTGCGCGACCGTGGCGCCGAACACCTCACCGAGCGCTTGGTGGCCGAGGCACACCCCGAGCATTGGCAGCCCCGCGCGCGCGCAGTCCTCGATGACCGCCATGCTCGCGCCTGCCTCGATCGGGGTACCTGGGCCGGGCGAGACCAGGACGCCGTCGTACCCGCCTCGGTCGTGAACCGGCGGCACGGCATCGTTGCGGACCACGGTCGTCTCGGCGCCGAGCTGTTGGAGGTAGCCGACGATCGTGTAGACGAACGAGTCGTAGTTGTCGACGACGAGGATCTTTGTCATCTCACCCATCCGCAAGCTGGTCGTTCAATGGGATGTGCGGAACCGGCACCTGCGGTTCCCAGCAAGAGCATGCTGCCACGGTCGCCGTGCTGACGAGGCCCACGACCAAGGGGCGGCCGGGCGCGCTCATCGGTCCTCCCGGGGCGGGCCGGTCACGGTGAGCGCGACGAGCTCGAACTGGTCTTGGGGGTGGGCGTCGAGCTCGTCTTCGGCGTCGGCGTGGGTGTCGGCGTCGGCGTCGCCGCGACAGGCGTGAGTGGGTGCGCGTACTGCAGGTCGAACGCCACGCCCGCCTGGATCACGATGTCGGTCTCCTTGGTGACGGACCAGCCGAGACCGACACTGTCCACGTACAGCAAGTACGTTCGGATGTCCGGGGAGTCGGAGAGTGCCTGCGACAAGGACCGCTGGTCGCCGATCGCCTTGATGACGTACGGCGGCGAATAGGTGTGGCCCTGCAGCTGGAGCACATTCCCGACGCATCGCACCGCGGTCGTCGCGGTGACCCGCTGGTCCTGGATCGACATCGCCTCGGCGCCGCCGGCCCACAACGCGTCGACCACGGCCTGCACGTCCTGTTGATGGACGAGGAGGTCGTCCGGTGCCGCATTGAGGGCGTTCCCACCGCCGGCCGGCGCATCCGAGAGCTGAACCGTCAGGCCGGGGCCCTGGACCGCGACGACTCCCGCGGCGAGCTCCGTCTGCGCTTGTTCCACGGGATCGGTCGCGGGCCCGGTCGTGTTCTGCTGATCGGTCAGGGCACCGACCCGCACCCGCAGGGCGTCCACCTCTGCCGAGAGCTGGTCGACGCGCACGCCCTCGCGCTCCACCAGGCCCGCGAGGTCCTGCCCGCCTCGGATGTTCGTCGTCTGCGCCAGGTGCGCGTTCGCCGTGAAGAGCAGGCCGGCGAGGGCGAGGACGCTGCCGACGGCGACGCTGCCGCGACGCCCGACCCTGCGGTGATGGGGCTGATGCGTGGGGGCGGGATCACCCGGCACCGTCGGCGGCTCTGGCGCGACAGGGGCCGCAACCGTGTCCGGCAGGTCGAGCGGCGTCGGAAACGACGCGACCTCTGCCTCGTCCGTCAGCTCGTCCACCTCGCCCTCCTTCCGGTCGGGTCCCGCGCAGTCGTCAACTCGATCGCTGCCCGGCCGCGCCTCGCTTGCCCGGCCCGGCCCGGCCCGGGAGACTGCACCACTACGCTAGATCACGCCACGGCAGATTCGTGGTGCCGGGTCGCGACGACGCACACCCGGACGTCGAGAGTAGCCCCGCGCATAGACACAGGAGTGGTCCGCAGTGCCCGAGTCCAAGCCGCGCAAGAAGCCCGCCTACACCCCGCCGCCCGCGAAGGCGTCCCCGAAGCCCAACCCGCCGTGGTTCGTGCCGTTGATGCTGGGCCTCATGCTGCTCGGCCTGCTCTGGATCGTCGTGACGTACTCGACCGACACGAAGTACCCGATCCCCGCGATCGGCTACGGCAACCTCCTCGTCGGCTTCTCCCTCATCCTGGTGGGATTCGGCCTGACGACGCGCTGGCGCTAGGCAGGTCAGCAGCCGCGGAGGTTATCCCCAGCAGTGGAATAACCTGTGGATAGTTACACAGGTGTAGTTCCCCAAGCCGCTCGGACCCGGGGATGGCTCACACCGACGCGTACCTGAGGACCGCAAGAAGCGGGAGGACGAGCGCCGCCCCCACGGTCGCGACGACCGC
>JADGOR010000086.1 GCA_017882855.1 Cellulomonas sp.
GCCCTCGCGGCGGCCGGGATCAGTCTCGACGAAGGCCTCATCGCCGAGGGGGCGTTCGATGCCGCCAGCGGCCACGCGGCCATGACCAGGCTGCTCGCCCTGGCGGAGCCGGTGACGGCCGTGTTCGTGGCCAGCGACATCGTCGCCTTCGGGGCGCTGCGCGCCCTCCGCGAGGCCGGCCGCCGGGTTCCCGCCGACGTCTCGGTCGTCGGGTTCGACGACATCCCCCTCGCCCGCCATTTCGATCCACCCCTTACGACGATCCGCCTGCCCGCCAACGCCCTCGGCGCCGCGGCCGGCAGGGCGCTCGTCGATCGATTGGCCGGCCGGCCGTCAAGCGAGCGAACGCTCCTGCCAACGGAGCTGATCGTCCGAGAGTCCACGGCCGCCGGCCCCCATGCCACAGGAGGGCCATGACACCACGCCGGAGGAGCGATCGAGCATGACCACGCACGCAGGAGGAGCACATTCAGTGAACGCACCAACACGAACCACGCGAACCCGGGCGGCGACCCTGATCGCCGTCCTGGCGATCGTCGTCGCGGCCTGCTCCGGCAGCGCGACGCCGACGCCGGCCGCACCGAGCGCGGCGGCGAGCGTCGCCGCGAGCGCAGCTGCTGCAAGCACCGCTCCGTCGCCGTCGGCAGCGTCATCAGCGGCGGCATCCGCGGCAGCCGGCGGATCCCTCTCCGGCCAGTCGGTTACCGTCATCGGCACCTGGGGCGGCACCGAGCAGGACGCCTTCATGGCCATGGTCAAGCCGTGGGAGACCCAGACCGGCGCCACGGTGAAGTACACCGGAACGCGTGACCTCAACACGGTCCTCACCACGGGCGTGGCGTCCGGCGTCCTGCCGGACCTGGCTGGCCTCCCCGGGCCGGGCCAGATGAACGAGTGGGCCAGCAGCCTCACCGATCTGAGCACCGTCCTTGACGTCAACACCTACAAGTCGGAGACCGCCGCTCCGCTCGTCGACCTCGGCACCGTCAACGGGAAGATGGTCGGCGTCTTCATCAAGACCTCGATCAAGGGCCTGATCTGGTACAACCCCAAGACGATCGACGTCACGGCAGGCCCGCCGGCCACGTGGGACGCGCTCCAGGCGCTGATCACCGCGAACAAGAGCAAGGCGGCGTCGCCGTGGTGCCTGGGCGTCGAGTCGGGCGCGGCGTCCGGCTGGCCGGGCACGGACTGGATCGAGGACTTCGTCCTTCGCACGGCCGGCCCTGACGTGTACAACCAGTGGTGGCAGGGCAAGGTCAAGTGGACCGATCCGGCCATCAAGACGGCCTGGCAGAGCTTCGGCCAGATCGTGGCCGGGAGCTATGGCGGCGCGACGGCCGTCAACGCCACCAACTTCGCCAACGCTGGCGACCCGCTCTTCAAGACGCCGCCGGGCTGCCTCTTCCTCCACCAGGCCAGCTTCATCACCGGGCTCGGCGGGTTCGTGAAGGCAAAGTCGGGCACTGACTACAACTTCTTCCCGTTCCCGGACATCAACACCCAGTTCACCGGAGCCGTCGAGGGCGCCGGTGACCTGTTCGGCATGTTCCACAACACCCCGGCCTCGGCCTCGCTGATGGCGTACCTCGTCACGGCGCCGGCCCAGGACATCTGGGTCAAGATCGGCGGCGCGATCTCGGCGAACAAGAACGCCACGGACTACCCGGATGACATCAGCAAGCGCTCGGCGGCGCTCCTCGCGAACGCCAAGACCTTCGTGTTCGACGCGTCGGACCTCATGCCGACCGCCGTGAACAACGAGTTCTGGGCCGACATCGTCAAGTACGTCCAGCACCCCGACCAACTTGACGCGCTGCTGGCCGACATGGACAAGACGGTGGCTGGCCAGTAGACCACCTCGTTTCCCGGCGCCGGCGGTCGACGTGACCGCCCGCGCCGGATCCAGCCACGGGAAGGAGCGGGCATGGATCCACGCCTGATCACCGCGGTCATCGTCGTGCTGGGGGTCCCCGCAGTCCTCATCGGGTACATCTGGCTGACCGAGCGAGCGCTCGGCCTGCTCGGTCAACGCGCCCGGGCGGGACTGCGGCCGTGGCTGTGGTTGGCGCCGGCCCTCGCCTTCCTGGCCGTCTTCCTCGTCTACCCGACGATCGGCACGCTCGTCCGAAGCTTCCAGGACAAGACGGGTACGAGTTTCGTCGGGCTCGACAACTTCGCCTGGTTCTTCAACAACGACGCGTCCCTGCTCGCGCTGCGCAACAGCCTCATCTGGCTGGTGGTGCTGACGGCGCTGACCGTGGGCCTGGGGCTGCTGATCGCGGTCCTCGTCGATCGGGTCCGCTACGAGACCGTCGCCAAGTCCGTCATCTTCGTCCCGCTGGCCATCAGCATGGTCGCGGCCAGCGTGATCTGGACGTTCATGTACTGGCGCTCGACGCCGCCGGACCCACAGATCGGCACGCTCAACGCCGCACTTGGATCCGTTGGGGTCGCGCCTGTCGCCTGGATCCAGGTCTCGGACTTCGGCTTCAACAGCATCATGCTCGTCATCGTCATGGCCTGGATGTGGACGGGCTTCTGCATGGTGATCCTGTCCGCCGCCCTCAAGGGCATCAACCCTGAGCTGCTCGAGGCGGCCCGGGTCGATGGGGCGACCGAGCGCCAGGTCTTCCGCCGGATCACCCTGCCCCTCATGGCGCCGACGATCGCGGTCGTCACGACGACGATGCTGATCACCGCGCTGAAGGCGTTCGACATCGTGTACGTCATGACGAGCGGCCATTTCGACACCCAGGTGGTGGCCTTTCAGCTGATCCAGGAGCTCTACAACTTCAATAGCCCGGGTCGGGCGAGCGCGATCGGCATCATCCTGCTCCTCGCGATCATCCCGATCATGGCGTTCAACATCCGCCGCTTCCGCGCCCAGGAGGCCATCCGATGACAGCCATCCCGGCCGCGGCGGCCGACAAGAGCCCGGGACGTATCGGTCGCCGGATTCCTCTCCATTTCGTGGTCATCTTCCTGATGGTGGTCTGGCTGATCCCGACGATCGGCCTGCTCGTCAACTCGTTCCGGCCACCCGATGCGGTGACGTCGTCGGGCTGGTGGACGGCGATCTTCTCGCCGAGCCAGTTCACGCTCGACAACTACGCCCACGTCCTGGCCCAGAGCAACATGAGCGCGGGCTTTGTCAACAGCCTGTTCATCTCGATCCCGGCGACCGTGATCCCGATCATGGTGGCGGCGTTCGCCGCCTACGCCTTCGCGTGGATGAAGTTCCCGGGCCGGGACATCCTCTTCGTCGTCGTGGTCGGTCTCCTCGTCGTGCCGCTCCAGTCGACGTTCATCCCGATCCTCCAGCTCTATGGGCCGAAGGGCCTCAACATCGCCGGGTCCTTCCTGGCCGTCTGGCTGGCCCACACGGGCTACGGCCTGCCGTTCGCGATCTACCTACTGCGCAACTTCATGGGCGAGCTGCCGCGCGAGGTCTTCGAGTCGGCAGCGATCGATGGGGCGAGCCCGGTGACCGCCTTCTTCCGGCTTGCCCTCCCGATGACCGTGCCGGCGATCGCGGCGCTGGCCATCTTCCAGTTCCTCTTCACCTGGAACGACCTCCTAGTGGCGCTCGTCTATATCGGGGCCCAGAACCCCGACAACGTGCCGCTCACGATCGTCGTCTCCAACCTCGTCAGCTCTCTCGGCGGCGGCTGGCAGTACCTCGCCGCCGCAGCGTTCGTGACCATGGCCCTGCCCCTCGCCGTCTTCCTCGCACTCCAGCGCTACTTCGTGCGCGGCATCGTGGGAGGAGCGGTCAAGGGATGACCGGCTCCGGCTCGGGGTGCCGGTCGCGGCGGGCACCCGCCTCCTCGCGCTCCGGCGAACGCTGCCGCCGACGATGATGTCCGACCAGCGCCCGCTCTACCCCGTGGATGCCTGGCGCATCCGCGAGCTCACCTTCGACCCGGCATATGCGGCCCGCAACGAGACGATCTTTTCGCTCGGCAACGGGCACCTCGGCCTGCGGGGGAACCTCGACGAGGAGCCCGGCAACGTCGCCCACGGCACGTACGTCAACGGGTTCTTCGAGGAGGCGCCGATCGAGTACGGGGAGGTCGCCTACGGCTACGCGAAGAACCACCAGGTCCTCCTGAACGTCGCCGACGGGAAGCGCATCCAGCTCACCGTCGGCGACGACCCATTCGACCTTGCCACCGGGACAGTCGAGGCATACGAGCGATCGCTCGACCTGCGAACGGGCCTCCTGACGCGCTCGGTGCGCTGGCGCGCTCCCCACGGGGCCGTCGTCGAGGTCGTCTCGCGGCGCCTGGTGTCGCTCACCTTGCCCAGCATCGCCGCGATCGACTTCGTGGCGACCCTCGTCGAGGGCACGGCGCCACTGCGGATCGTCTCCGCGATCAACACCCGCGTGCGCAACCAGGAAGTGTCGGAGGACCCCCGGGTCGGGGCGCACCTGCCCGAGGACTCGCTCCGGACCATCCACCGGGAAGCTTCGGGCACCTGGGGTGCCGTCGTGCAGCGAACCCGGACCACGCGGCTCGCGCTCATCGCGGCCGCGGACCATGACGTCTCCGGCAACGAGCCGGGGCGAGCCGGGGCGAGGACCTCCTCCATCGCGACCCAGGACGGCGTCGCGCTGACCGTCGAATCCGACGCCCCGCATGGGGCGCGACTCGGTGTCACGAAGTACCTCGCCTACTGCACCTCGCTGGACCACCAGGAGGAGGCCCTCGAGGCGCGCGCGAAAGAGGCGATCCGAGAGGCACGCACGCTCGGGTTCGATGGCCTCGTGGAGGAGCAGCGGGCCGAGCTCGCGAGCTTCTGGAGCGTCTCCGACGTCGAGATCGAGGGCGACCGCGCGCTCCAGCAGGGTGTCCGCTTCAACCTCTTCAGCCTCTTCCAGTCGGCTGGACGCGACGGCCGCACGAGCCTTGCCGCGAAGGGCCTTACCGGCGAAGGCTACGAGGGCCACTACTTCTGGGACACGGAGATCTTCGCCCTGCCGTTCTTCGTCTATACGCAGCCGTCGATCGCGCGCGCGCTGCTCCGGTATCGCTGCGGGACCCTCGACAAGGCGCGCGCGAGGGCCGCAGAGATGACCCAGCGGGGCGCCCTCTACCCATGGCGCACGATCGGCGGAGACGAAGCCTCGGCATACTTCCCGGCCGGCACGGCCCAGTACCACATCAACGCAGACATCGCTCATGCCATCGGGATCTATGTGAGCGCGACCGGAGACAGGTCGCTGCTCCACGACGGCGGCGCCGAGGTCATCTTCGAGACGGCCCGGCTGTGGGCGGACCTCGGCGACTTCATTCCCGCGCAGGATGGCGCGTTCTGCCTGAATGAAGTGACGGGCCCCGACGAGTACAGCGCGCTCGTGAACAACAACTGCTACACGAACCTCATGGCACGGGCTCACCTGCACCTCGCGGCGAGGCTGGCCGGTGAGCTCGCCGCGGACGCACCGGCGGAGTACCAGCGGCTCGCGACACGGATCGGGCTGACGGCGGGCGAGGTGGCCGACTGGCGACGAGCAGGCGACGGGATGCGCGTCCCGCGCGACCCCGGCCTGGGGATCCACGCCCAGGACGATTCGTTCCTCAGCCTGGCTCGGTGGGACTTCGCGGGGACGCCGGCCTCGATGTATCCCCTGCTGCTCCACTACCACCCCCTTGTGATCTACCGCCACCAGGTCCTCAAGCAGCCCGACGTGGTGCTCGCCCAGGTCCTTCTCGGAACGCAGTTCTCGATGGCGGAGAAGAAGCGCAACTTCGACTACTACGACCCGCTTACCACCGGGGACTCGTCGCTCTCGCCGTGCATCCAGAGCGTGGCCGCAGCGGAACTCGGGTACGCCGACCTCGCGTACTCCTACTTCATGCGCACGGCCCGGATGGACCTCGACGATGTGAACGGCAACGTCTCCCACGGCGTCCATGCCGCCGCGATGGCGGGCTCGTGGGTCTCGCTCGTGTACGGGTTCGGGGGCCTGCGCGACGACGATGGACGGCTCTCGTTCGCGCCTCGCCTTCCCTCGGCATGGCGCAGGCTGCGCTTCCGCCTCCAGGTCGGCGACGCGCTACTCCAGGTCACCCTGACCGGCCGCGCCGCGACGTACGAGCTGCTGGCCGGCAACGTGGTCGAGATCCGCCATTTCGGACAGCCGCTCCGCATCTCGGCGGGCCAGCCGGCCGTCCAGGACCTGGAACCCCGTCTCGAATGCGTGATTTTCGATCTCGACGGGGTCATCACGGACACCGCGGAGCACCATTTCCGCGCGTGGCAGCGGCTTGCGTCCGAGATCTCCCTCCCGTTCGACCGCGAGCTGAACGAGCGGCTGAAGGGCGTCAGCCGAATGGAGAGCCTGGAGATCATCCTCGAGAACGCGGGGAGGACGGAGAACCTGCAGGACAAGGTGCGGCTTGCCGAGCGCAAGAACGCCTACTTCCGGGAGCTCATTGCCGGCGTCACGCCGGCTGATCTGCTACCCGGGATCGGCGATCTCCTGGCAGGACTCCGTGCACGCGGAACCAAGACCGCCATCGCCTCGATGAGCCACAACGTGTGGGATGTCGTGCGGGGTCTCGGGATCGAGCCGTTGATCGACGTGATCGTTGACCCGGCAACCCTGGTGAAGGGCAAGCCCGACCCCGAGATCTTCCTTGCCGCCGCGGAGCGGCTGGGCGTGCGCTTCGAGAACTGCGTCGGCATCGAGGATGCCCGAGCCGGCGTCGAGGCGATCAAGGCGGCGCGAATGGTGGCGGTGGGTGTCGGTCGAGACCTCCCGGGCGCCGACTGGGTCGTGACGAACACGCGGAGCATCACCGTCGAGGCGCTCGACGCCCTCTTCACGGCGCCGCGTCCGATGGCGGGCCGGGGCGCAGCCCGGTAGGCCCGACCGCCGGGTCGGGGCGCGCCCCGCCGCGACCCGGCGCGGCGATCCCGGATCCACGATGGTCTGCTTCTCGCGGCGCTCCCCTACCCGGCCAGGCTGGCGCGCAGGGCGGTGACCCGTTCCTCGAGCTCCGCCGCCCTCGCGCGCGCCCGCTCCACGACCGCCGGTGGTGCCTGGGCGACGAACCGCTCGTCGGCGAGGCGGGCCCGCGCTCCCTCGAGCTGCGTCTCGGTCCCGGCAAGCTCCCGTTCTTGGCGCGCGCGGTCCCGGGCCGCTGCCTCGCCATCCGGCGCCGCCGGGCGAATCAGGGCCTCGATCGAGCCGGCCAGGACCGCGAGCCCGCCCGCGGCCCCCGACCGGAGCGCGCCGATGTCCGGGACGCGGGTGAGCGGGCGGGCATGGGCGAGCCGTTCGAGGGCTGGCGCAAGAGCGTCGAACGTGGGACCGAGCCCGGGCGGGATCGCGACCTCCACCGCAAGCCAGGCCGACGGATCCAGCTTCGCCTCGGACCGGGCGTTGCGAAGCGCACGGACGAGCTCGAGGAGCGCCCCGACCTCGGACTCCGCCTCGGCGTCGGCCGGCGGAGCGGCCGGCCAGTCCGCCACGATCAGGAGGTCGGGG